>JAPJNB010000259.1 GCA_026461385.1 Akkermansiaceae bacterium | reverse complement strand
CTACGAGGGTGAGTGCTTTGTGTTTGATCAGCGGGTCGGGGTGGATCCTGGGCTCCGCGAGTCGGGCTACGCGGTTTGCTTTGCATGTCAGGCACCCTTGGATGCGGCGGATCAGGAAGATCCTCGGCATGTGGAAGGTGTTAGCTGCCCGCATTGTTTCAAAAGCGCACCTGAGCGCATGGCAGAACGCATCGAAGTGCTGCACCAGTCGATCTTCCAGACGACACATCCATTGCCGGGATCGATGCTGCTAGAAAATCGTCGGCCGATCAATGTTCCTGAAGCGCAAGATGGACGCACGCTGTTAGAAGCTCTCGTGGATCTTTTTCCGCAGGTTTCAGCGGCGGAGTGGGAGGCTCGTTGTGAGAGTGGGCGTTTTCAAAATTATGGAGGGACGCCGCGTAGCAAAGACCATGTGGTGCGCGCAGGCGAGCGGATCGTGCAAATTTTCCCGCCAGCCGTCGAGCCGCCGGTTTCTGCGGAAATCCAGATCGTGCACGAGGACGAGGCGATCGTGGTGGTTCACAAGCCAGCGCCGTTGCCGATGCACGCGAGCGGCCGTTTTCACCGCAACACCCTCCAGTACATTCTGAATCAAGCGTATGCGCCGAAGTATCCACGGCCGGTTCATCGCTTGGATGCGAATACCACCGGCCTCGTCGTCTTCGCGCGGACCCGCCATTTTTGCCGAGTGCTCCAACAGCAATTCCTCAATGGAGCGGTGGAAAAACGCTACCTCGTCCGCGCACAAGGCCATCCGTTAGAAGATGATTTTTTCTCTGAGGCGCCGATTTCCTCTGAGCCCGATGTGTTAGGCACACGGCGGATCGATGAACTTGACGGGCTTGCCACCCGCACCGATTTTAAGGTCGTTCATCGCTTTGAGGATGGCACTTCGTTGTTAGAAGCTAAACTTGGCACCGGGCGTACCCACCAGATTCGGATCCACCTTTGGCAGCTTGGGTTTCCTGTCGTCGGAGATCCAGCCTACCTGGCGAATCAACGGATCGGCGATACTCAAACGCTCGATTTGGAAGCCCCACCCCTCGAATTGCACGCATGGAAACTTTCGTTTCAGCATCCGCTGAGTCGGGTGGAAATGAGCTTCGAAACCGAGCGTCCGAGTTGGGCCTCACGAGAGAACCTTGCGGTTTCTCATGGCTGAGCTTTTCAGCTCGCTTGAAACTCATCCAACGGCCCGGAGCCGCTTTTCAGCGACGAGTGGCCATTGTGAGTGATCGCGTAGGCACCTGCAGCGAGGAGCCCTAACAAAACGGCACCGCCCACCCACTCGGCAGTTCGGGTTGATCCCAGTTCTTTCAGGCGATTTGCGGCGTATTGGGTTCCGGCGGTGATTTGCTGCTTTGCGGATTCGGCGATTTCCCGAGTGCGACTTGGAATGGTGTCACTGGTGGTGTGGGACAGTAGATTGCCGATGTCTTCCCGGAGGTGGGAAACGTCTTCGCGAACACGGTGAATGAGGCCTGCGGTATGCTTGTCGGTTAGAATCGAGGAGTTCATGAATTCATGGGGGTTGGGGTGGGTCGGCATGCGCCGGATGAATCCATGATTGCAGGACCAATGCCAAATCGCAGGGGTCGCCGCAAAGCCATGACAATGAATGCTTCACCCGCAGCGGAACAGGCCATCAGTTGGAATTTCCCCCTTGCACATCGCATGAGCGATTGCAGTTTGCACGGCGTCCGCAGGGTCGCAGACGCGAGGGAATAGCGCTTGGGGGTACCCGCCGCACGCGGTGGAATCGCGCTAGACCGCAGGACGATCCGCTTGGGAGGGCGAGCTGTCTTGCTGCGCTGCCGTCGGATCCAGCGCATCGTCCGAGGCATTGGCACCAGAGGCGAGCTTCTGTTTGCGTTTCTCTTCCTTTTTTGCCTTTTTATCCAATTCTCGACGGCGTTTTTCGAATGCGTAGTTGGGCGTAGCCATATCCGATGAAGCGTGCCACGGAGGATTCCGGATAGCGAGAAGCGAATTTCCGCACGGGTGGAATTGCGCGACCGTCCACCATCGCTGGATTTGGCTTTGACAAAAATTCGGAGAATCATTACGTCATCGATGTCGGTTATTTGACTTATTCCACTTCCCCTCGTCCCAGCCTCCAAACTGGGTCGTTCTACCCGTAATGCATCCTCCCGCAATCTACCTCCATCATCGCCCATTCGTCTCATTGTATGAAAACACTACTCTTTCCCCTATCTCTGTGGCTCGCGATCGCTTCGCTCGTCTCTCCTCTCACTGCCCAGAGTGTTAGCAAACTTGAGTTGGAAAAATCCTCAGCTCTCAATGCTTTTGAAAGTGTCACGATCATCCCCGCGACGGTGACCATCAACCGCCCACCCATTATTGCCAGTCAACCCACCTCGCAGTTCGTAGAGCCGGGCAGTGCTGCAACGCTTACGGTCAGCGCCACGGGTTCTGCGCCTTTCACCTACCAGTGGTACCGGGGCAACCTCGGCGTGACCACCGCCCCCGTGGGGACCAATTCACCCACTTTCACCACCCCGGCACTCACGGTGACCACGGAGTACTGGGTGAAAATTTCCAACGCGTTTGGCGAAATTCAATCCAGCTCGGTCACCGTCACGGTACAGGCCAACACCGCGCCGACTGGTTTTTCTCTGATTCCGTCCGGTAGTTTCACCATGGGCAACGATTTTTCGGAATTCTGGGCTGCCCACACGGTGAATGTCAGCGCGTTTTACATGGCGAAGAATCTGGTGACCAAGGCGGACTGGGACACGGTGCGGACGTGGGCCATCAGCAACGGCTACAGCGATCTCGCGGCCGGTGCGGGCAAGGCCAGCAATCATCCGGTGCAGACCGTCTCATGGTGGGATGGGGTGAAATACTGCAACGCCCGCAGCCAGCAGGAGGGGCTGACGCCCGTTTACACGGTGAGTGGCGCGGTGATGAAGACGGGCACCACAGCTCCGGTAGTGAACTGGGCTGCCAACGGCTACCGGCTACCGACCGAGGCGGAGTGGGAAAAGGCGGCGCGAGGCGGCTTGAGTGGCGAACGTTTCCCGTGGTGGGGTGACACGATCAGCCAGCAGCAGGCGAATTACCGTGCTTCCAGCGGCGACATCGACGACCTGAGCGGAGGGGTGAATAATTACCATCCGACCTACGCCACGGGACCAGAGCCCTACACCTCACCGGTGGGGAGTTTTGCGGCGAACGGCTACGGTCTGAACGACATGGCGGGGAATGTGTATCAGTGGTGCTGGGATTGGTTTGGGTTCTACGATACTGGCTCACCGACCGATCCAAGGGGTGTTAGTTCGGGCACGATCCGGGTGTACCGGGGCGGCAGTTGGGACCAAAAAGAGTTCTACTGCCGCGTCGGGGTCAGGCACGGCAGCTACCCGTCCAGCACGGTCAACTACATCGGTTTTCGTGTCGCCCGCAGTTCAGTTCCCTAGAGCGAGCAAGTAGCGGAGCGAACGGAACGAAGTGGCCAAGTGAGAATCGAAGCGCAGCGAAGATGGCCGAACACGAATTCCCTCACTTCTTTTTCCCAGACAAATTGAAGAGAACATTGCTCCAATCAGGAAATTCTGAGTCGGTGGGGGGATTCGGGTTGGCTCCTAAACGAGAGCGAAGCCGAGTCATTGGGGTGCGGCCCGAAGCCAGCCACTCTCAAGGTCCTGAATCATCAGCACCAACGGTGAGGCGTCATGGCAATGTCAGTTTAAGGCGATGCGGGCGGTTTGAGTGTCGGCGTGATCGGGGTTGCACGGTGGTGGTGTGGGCAATACCATGCTGTCTTACATCCAAATATTTTGACTGCTGTTTCATCTGATCAATCCCCTGCGACGTGGCTGATCCGTATCTCGGAGGTGTTTGCGGATTTTTCGGGTGAGATTGTCGAGGGGTTGGGAGGTCAGTCGCTGAGGAAGTTAGGAAATGAGTACCAGCTGATTCAGGTGGCGGGTGCCGTGGGGGTGCGGGGTTCGGAGGCGTCCAAGTATCTCAGGTGGAACCTGCCGGTTGAGCATGCTTGGCCGTGCAATCCTGAGAAAATGGAGGGATTTGTCGAGAAGGCGGCCCAAGCGATGTTTCGCAAATTTGCTGGGCGTCATCCTCAGGCGGTTTTCATTGGTCAGCTCGATCCAAGCGCGGCAAGCCGCTACTACAAGACGCTGGCATCGAACCTCCGTGGGAGAACGCTCCAGCTCTTTTCCGAGGAGATCGCCGCATTCAAGGAGGTGGAAGCGCAGCAACCTGAGCGGGAAACGTTGTTTTGCCTGGTGGGCAAGGAGGGTTTGTTTTGTGGGATGCAGAGTCCGCGGGATTCGAATGGGTTCTATCCGGGTGGTACCAAGTACATCAGTCAAAGCTCGCCAGACACCATCAGCCGGGCAGGTGCGAAAGCGGCCGAGGCGCTTCATGGATTGCTACTGCACCAGCCGGCACCGGTGAGGGGCAGTCATTGGCTTGAGCTCGGTGCAAGCCCAGGCGGCATGACGGCGGAATTGCTGGCAAGGGGCTACAAGGTCACTGCGATCGACCGTGCGCCGCTTGACAAGCGACTCGATCGGCGAAGCGATCTATCGTTCGCTCAGATGGATGTCGCGGCTTTCGTGCCGAATGGGAGCATGAAGTACCACGCGATTTTGTCGGACATGAATGGCGATGCCCGTGAGGCGATCCGGCAGGTGGTGCGGTTGGGAAAAAATCTCAATCCGGGTGGGCTGGTGATTTTCACGCTCAAGACTCCAGGTGTGACATCCTACATGGAAACCAACCTGCTCTATCGCGACGTGGTGAGCGAGGCCGTGGCCGGTGGACTCGAGTTTCTTGCGAGCACGCATCTCACCTACAATCGGCATGAATTCACGTTGTTTTTCAAAAGTGCCACCACGAGGCGTGCCTAAGGTGATCCTTCGCGCAGCGTTCGGCTGCCATCCGGCTCCACGGTGAAATGCAGCCACTGCGTGTTGGGTGGGAGCAATTCTGGGAATTTGTCGCCCCACTCCGCGATGATCACGCCCTCTTGGTCTAACAGCTCATCCCAGCCGAGCGCGACCAGTTCTGAGGCCGAGTCCAAGCGGTAGAAATCGAGATGGAACACATGGAGCCTGCCGCCTGGGTATTCGTGGAGCAGGCCGAAGGTGGGGCTGGTGACATCCGCCACGGAGCCCATTCCCGCGACGAATCCCTTCGTCCAGTGAGTTTTGCCGGCGCCGAGTCCACCGACCAGGGCGATCACCGAGCCTGGCAAGGCATGGGCTGCCGCTTGGTGGCCCAGCAGTTCCATCGCTTCGGGCGATTCCACGTGTCGTTGCATCAGATCCTTTGGAAAACCAATTGGTGAACGAAGTCGATGCAAAAACGTTTTGGGTCGTCCACCTGTGGATGGCGAGGGCACCACGCGGCAGAATTCGGAGATTATCGCCGATTCCCTAAAATTCGCGTTGATTCTCTACCCCATCGCCCATGAAAGTCTTGTCGCCATGCTCGATATCCGCGTCATCCGCGAAAACCCCACCGCCGTTCAAGATCGCCTCAAAGCCCGGGGCGGCGATCACTGGAAACTTGTCGACGACGTGCTCGCCTGTGACGAGTCCCGCCGCGCTGCCGAAACTTCCAAGCAGCAGTTGCAAAATTCCCGCAAGACGATCTCCAAGCAGATCGGCATCTTGAAGGGCCAAGGGCAGGATACGTCGGCGATCGAGGCCGAGGTCCGTGGTATCAATGAGCAGATTCTTGCTCTCGACACGGAGTCCGAGGACGCCGCCGCTCGCCAAAACGAGTTGTTGCTGAATATTCCCAATCTCACCCACGAGGCCTGCCCGGTCGGTAGCGACGAGTCGGCCAACCCGGTCGTCCGCGAGTGGGGGACGAAGCCCGCGCTGGTGGATCCCAAGGATCATGTCGATCTCGCGCTGCAGCACGGGCTGATCAGTTGGGATGACGGCATTCGCACGGCGGGTTCGGGGTTTGTCGTCTATCGTGGGAAGGGCGCTCGACTCGAAAGGGCACTGATCAATTTCCTGCTCGATACGCAGACGGTGAACGGCTACGAGGAAGTCAATGTTCCGCATCTCGTCAAACGCGAGTGCATGGAAGGCACCGGTCAGTTGCCGAAGTTTGAGGACGACATGTATGGGACCGACGCGGATGAAAATGGCGTCAACAGCCTATTTCTTGCGCCCACGGCAGAAGTTCCGGTGACCAATCTCTATCGCGACACCTTGTTGTCCGAAGCCGATCTTCCGGTAAAAATGGTCGCCTACACCCCGTGCTTCCGCCGCGAGGCAGGTTCGGCGGGGCGCGACAACAAGGGGATCATTCGCATGCATCAATTTGACAAGGTGGAACTCGTTCAAATCGTCCATCCCGACAAGGGATTCGAGGTGCTTGAGGACCTCACGGCCCATGCCGAGTCCATCCTGCAAAAGCTGGGACTCCACTATCGGACGATCGAGCTTTGCACGGGTGACATCGGGTTTTCCTCGGCGAAGACCTACGACATCGAGGTTTGGGCGCCGGGGCATGGCAAGTACCTTGAGGTCTCCAGTTGTTCGTGCTTCGGCGACTACCAAGCGCGTCGGATGAAACTCCGGTTCAAAGACGCCGAGGGCAAAAACCGTTTTCCTTGCACGCTGAATGGCTCGGGGACGGCATTGCCTCGCTTGTACGTGGCTTTGTTAGAGCAATGCCAGCTACCCGATGGATCGATCCGGATTCCTGAGGCGCTGGTGCCGTACTTTGGCGCGGAGATCCTTTGATCCCAGCGGGCCTGAATGTTTCCTAACGGAAATTTTCCTCAGCCCTCAAGGCAAGCCGTGCCGAAGACCGTGAAGCCGGTTGATTCCTCGATGTCGATGTCGAGGAATTGTCCGGTGAGGCGTGCGGGGTCGCCATCGAAAATCACAATCTTGTTTTGTTGCGTGCGGCCGGTGAGGCGCGCGGCGTTGTTTTTCGATGGGCCTTCGCAGAGCACCCGCTGGCGAGTTCCGACGATTGCGGCGTTGCTCGCGATCGCAAGGCGATCGACCACGGCGAGCAGGCGTTGGTTGCGCTCTTCCTTGACGGATTCGTCGAGTTGGCCATCCATTTCGGCAGCCGGGGTGTTGCGGCGCTTGGAGTAGCGAAACACAAAGGCGTTTTCGAATTTCAGTCGCTCGACGGTGTCGATCGTGGCTTGGAAGTCCTCCTCGGTCTCACTGGGAAATCCGACGATGATGTCGGTGGTGATCGCGATGCCAGGGCGGGCGGCCCTCATTTTCTCGCAAATCTCGACGAACTTGGCGTTTTTATAAGGTCGGCGCATTTCTCGGAGGATGCGGTCGGAGCCGCTTTGCATCGGGAAATGGATGTGTGAGCAAAGCTTGGGCAGGTAAGTGAAGGCGGCGATGAGATCATCCCGATAGCCGATCGGGTGGGGCGAGGTGAAGCGGATGCGCTCGATGCCACCGACCTCATGCACGGCTTCTAACAACTGCACGAAGGGCGACTTGTCATCGACCTTCGCGAATTCCGTCCGTCCGTAGAGGTTGACGATTTGGCCGAGCAAGGTGACTTCTTTCACCCCGTGAGAGGCAAGTTGGCGGACCTCTGTGACGATTTCATCGATTGGTCGGCCGCGTTCCTTCCCGCGGGTGTCGGGGACGATGCAAAACGAGCAACGCATGTTGCATCCTTGCATGATTGAGACGAACGCAGATGCCTCATGAGCCTTTGGCACGTGGTCGCGGATGGTGTTTTGCGAGCCTTCTTCCTCGGCGGTGTCGCAAACGCTCGTGCCTCGGAGGGAAAACGATGGGTCGTCCATCCGCGCCTCGAGTCGGCGTTGGAGGATGCCATCCACGTATTCGAAAACCTTGTGGTATTTTTGGGTGCCGACCACCACGTCGAGGTTCGGCACGGTTTTGAAGAGCTCCTCGCCGCGGGATTGTGCCATGCAGCCCATGAAGCCATACACCACGTGTTTGCGGTCGCGGCCTTTGTGGATCAGGTTGCCCATTTTTCCGAGGGCCTTTTGCTCCGCTTGGTCACGCACGGAGCAGGTATTGATGAGCACCGCATCGGCCTCATTTTCATCGTGGGTGACCGTGTAGCCGCCCTCACTGAACATCTTGGCGACTTGCTCGGAGTCGCGCTCGTTCATCTGGCAGCCGTAGGTTTTGACGTAGACCTTGGGCATTCGTGGTGGGGTGGTGGGCGAAAAGTCGGCGTTGGCATTGCTCCCCAGCGGGAGAATCCCATCGCGCCGCTCGGGTTTTTTACGCGAGCGTGAGGCGCGCGTCGGATTCGATTTTTTCGCTGAGTTCGGGCCAGCCTCCGGCGACCTGCATGTTGAAGCAATGGAGGTAGGCGGTGAAGAGCTTCGGTTCGAAGACGTCGACCAAGCGGTCGATCGTGCTGGAGAGGCGCTCGGGATCGAGCTTCTTCGGAAGGTCGCCGACGACCGAGCCTTTGCCGTCGTGTGGGATTCCCATGCCGTCGCAGAACATCGCGAGGAGCGACTGTTGGGCGGACATCAGGTAGGCTTGGAGGAGGTGCTCGCCGATCGTGTCGCAGGCCTTGAGCTTGAGAGTTTTATGAATCCATGCGTATTGCTCGGCCATGGATTTTTTCTGCACAAAGACTGGGCGGAGCTTGCGGTTGTCGGCAAGGGTGGCGACGGCGGACTTGTAGACATTCCGATCGTTGGCGCGGAACCAATCGAGGAGTTGAGTGACAATGGCAGGATCGACAGCGGAGTAAAGTTCGTGGGCTTTCACGGTGGAAATGGGATGGGTGCAAAGTCAATGCGGTCGCGAGGGGGATGGCAAGGGCGGAGAAGCGAAAAAGCACGCTAGGCGGCGAATGTTAGCTTCTGAATCGACCGATCATGCGCGCGTGACAGCAGAGTTAGGGCGCCGATCGACCCGATGCCGGCCATGAACATGTCCCATTGGGAGTCCCAAGGGTCTCCTTGAGTCCCGAGAAACGCCTGCGAGCCATCGGCCGAGATCGATGCTGCCGCCCATTCCACCAGTTCGTAGGACGCGCTCAGCGCGAGGCAAAACGAGATCACGCAAAATGCGAGCCACTGGCGTTGGGCAAGCACGCCAGACCTAACGAAAATTTCGCGGCAAATGATGGCGGGCACCCACCCTTGAGTGAGATGACCTAATCGATCGTAGTGGTTTCGGGCGAATCCGCAAAGATCGCCCACCCACCTTCCGAGGGGCACCAAGGCGTAGGTGTAATGGCCGCCGACCAGCAGGAGGATCATGTGAAAGGCGATCCATCCGAGGGCGAGGTTGGAGAAGCGCCAGCCCTTGCGTTGGGAAATGAATAGGGCGATGAAGCCTAAAAACACCGGGGCCACCTCCATCCACCACGTGGGGCGATCGGAGGGATGCCAAGCCGACCATGCCATCACCGGCGTGATTGCGGTGAGAAGCAGCGCGTTGGGGTGGATTTTCAATGAGATGTTCGATGCGGGGTTACTGGAGTGCGAGAACCTTCGGCGTGCTGGCGTTGCCGAAGCGGTCGAGCGCGGTCACGGCGATGGCCGTCGCGCCTGGAATCGTCGTCGTCTTTTGGCTGCTGGCGACCACCTTGATTGTGCGCCAGGTGCCACTGATTTTCGCTTGAATGGCGATTTTTGAGGTGTTAGGGCCAGGGATCCAGCGGACGGATGTGTTAGAACCCGCAGGTGCCGCGCTGACCCCGGGTGCCGGAGGAGCGGTGTTGCTGAGCCATGGCATCGGCGGGATCACCGCAGGTTGCGTGTAGGTCGCAGCGAGTTTGGTGGCGATGCCGCCTTGGTTGCGCACGAGGCTTTTGGCGCTCCAATGGATGTGGCCGTTCCAATTTTTGACGAGCTTGCGGCTGACGTCGATTTGGTGGGTGATTTCCGATGCGGGTCGGCCGGGGTCTTCGGATGAATGGATGCGGGCGGTTGCGATGCCGGGCCAGACGGGGCGCGATCCTTGCTGGCGCCACCAGCTGAGCAGCGTGGAGAAACTTTGCTTTTGGGGTGAGTCGCGCCAGTAGAGTTGGGGCGCAAGGTAGTCGAGCCAGCCATTTTTGAGCCATTTGCGTGAGTCTCCGGCGAGTTGTTCGTAGCTGTCGATTCCCGCCTCGATGCCCGCAGGGACGCCGGGCCGCCAAATCCCGAACGGGCTGATGCCGACGCGCACCCATGGCTTTTGGTTTTTCACCGAGGTGTAAAGACTGCTGACGAAGCCGTCGACGTAGCTTCGGCGTTCGGCGGGGGTTTTCCCATCAGCAAAGCGGAGGTTTCCCGAGGGGTATGGATAGAAATAATCATCCAGATGAACGCCATCGACATCATAGCGCCGAACCACATCGAGAATCACCTGGAGCGCGTGCCCACGGGTGTTCGGGCTGGCTGGATCGCACCACGTCATGGTGCCGAATTTGCGAGTGGTTTGTGGGGCCACTCGGCAGACGTGTGAGGATGCTACGGATTGAGAGTTATTAGAAAGTGCGCGGAAGGGATTGAACCACGCGTGGACCTCGATGCCGCGGGCGTGGGCTTGTTGGATGCAGTAAGCGAGGGGATCATAGCCGGGAGAGCGCCCCATGCTGCCGGTGAGCCACGAGCTCCAGGGCTCCAGGGACGACGCATAAACCGCATCGCATTCGGGGCGGACTTGGAAGATCACCGCGTTGATTTTGAGGGCGGCGAGTTTGTCGAGCATCGCTCGCATTTCCGCTTGTTGGGCACCTGCGCTCAGGCCGGTGCTACTGGGCCAGTCGAGGTTATAAATGCACGCGATCCACGCCCCGCGGAATTCTCGGGCAAGGGCGGGTGGTCGGTCATTGCTGGGCGCAAACGACTGGGCGGAAGAACTGACGCACAGCAGGCAGGAGCAAAGGAGAAGAGTCAGTCGTTTCATGGGCTCAAGCTGTCAAAGGAACTGGCGCGGTGCAAGGGTGCTCGCCGATGATGGCACGCGGATCACGAGCGCCAGCGCTGGGTGAGATCGCCATAGGCATCGATGCGGCGGTCGCGGAAGAATGGCCAGATGCGCCGGAAATCTTCGACGGCTTGCAGGTCGATGTCGTGGTAGAGGATTTCCTCGTTTTCGGTGGATGCTTTGGCGACGAGTTCGCCGTATGGGTTCGCGATGAACGAGCGGCCCCAGAACTCGGTGTCGTCTTGATGGCCGGTGCGATTGACCGCCGCGAGGTAGCAGCCGTTTGCGACCGCGTGGCCCCGTTGGACGGTTTCCCATGCGCAGTGCTGGGCGTCACCGAGGCTTGGTTTTTCGGCGGAAAGCCAGCCGATGGCGGTCGGGTAAACGAGGAGTTGTGCGCCGCCGAGTGCCATCAAGCGAGCAGCTTCAGGGTACCATTGGTCCCAGCAGATCAAGACGCCGATTTTCCCGAATTTCGTGTTCCAGACTGGCCAACCACTGTCACCGGGCGTGAAGTAGAATTTTTCCTCGAAGCCAGGGTCCTGTGGAATGTGGGACTTGCGGTAAAGGCCCATCAGTGAGCCATCGGCATCGTGAATGGCGGCGGTGTTGTGGTACAAGCCCGGGCCGCGGTGCTCGAAGAGCGAGGAAATCAAGACGATGCCAAGTTCGCCTGCGAGCTTGCCGAGGCGGTCGGTGATTGGGCCGGGGAGGGGATCGGCGAGATCGAAAAGGCCCGGGTCCTCCAGTGTGCAGAAGTAGGGCGTCAGAAAAAGCTCTTGAGTGACCACGACATTCGCGCCGGCGGCGGCCGCATCGCGGATCAATTGTTCGTGGTGTTCGAGCGATTCCGTCTTCGTGGCGAAGGTTTTGGACTGGAGCAAAGCAAGGCGTGGCATGGGCGAATCATCAAGGTTCGGAGGGTGGGGTTCAAGGATCAAGAATGGCGTGAATCAGGAGGCTGAGGTTTATTTTTCTGCAAATTGTGCAAACTTGGCTTGATTCCATGGTTTTCCACGCTAAAAACGCCGCCCCTGCATGTCGGATTCTTCCAGAACTCTCAAAGTCGCGATCCCGAAAGGCAGCCTGCAAGAACCGACCATCGAGCTCTTGGCCAAGGCTGGCTACGAGATTTACGTTTCGTCGCGCGGCTTGCGTCCGAGCTCGAATGACCCCGAGCTCGATTTGTACATGATCCGCGCTCAAGAAATCGGGCGCTATCTCGGTCAGGGATTCATCGATTGCGGGATCACGGGTTACGACTGGGCCTATGAAAATGGAGTGGATCTCGTGGATCTCGCCGAGCTCCCGTATTCGCGCGCCACGACGCGGCCAACGCGCTGGGTGCTCGTGGTGCCGGAAGATTCACCGATTCGTAAGCCCGAAGACCTTGAGGGAAAACGCATTGCGACCGAAGGGGTGGGGATCACTCAGCGCTACCTCGCGGAGCGTGGGATCAACGCCGAGGTCGAATTTTCTTGGGGCGCGACCGAGGTCAAGGTGCCTGATTTGGTGGATGCGATCGTTGATGTGACCGAGACTGGCTCCTCGATCAAGGCGAACCACCTTCGGATTGTTGACACCCTACTGACCTCATTTCCGCACTTTTATGCGAGCCCTGCCGCTGCCGCCGATCCATGGAAAATGGAAAAGATGGAGCGCATTGCGTTGCTCCTGAAGGCCGCTCTCAGTGCGCGTGGCAAGGTCGGCATCAAGATGAATTTCCCAAGTGCCAACCTGCCGCAGCTTCTCGAAAAACTCCCTTCGCTCCGTCGCCCGACGATTTCCCAACTCTCGGAAGAAGGTTGGGTCGCTGTTGAGACGGTGATTGACGAAATCGTCGTCAGAGACATGATCCCCGAACTGAAGCGCCTAGGGGCTGAGGGAATCATCGAATATTCTCTCAATAAAATCGTCCCTTAATTCATTCACCATTAACTAACCCCGACTGCAACTGCCATGGGCTCCATCAAGAAACGCCGTAAAACGAAGATCAATAAGCACAAGCGCAAAAAGCGCATGAAGCAGAACCGCCATAAAAAGCGTCTCCGCTACAAGTCCTAGTCACTGGGATTGATCTTTCGCTAAATCGCCAGAGGCTCGTCGTGGGCTCTCTGGCTTTTTTCGTGGGTTGAGGGCATCGTCGGATCATGAGCCTGCAAGTGGTCGTCAATTTCCGCGTGATCGACGAGTCGGATGACTGGATCGTGGTGGATAAACCTGCGCCGTTGATCGTCCATCCGGCGAATCGCAAACCGGAGCCGACGCTTCTCGGTGGGTTGGAAAAGCTCCTCTCGTACGAGATCGAGAATGGGGCGAATCTGGGGATTGTGACGCGATTGGATCGCGAAACCAGCGGGATCGTCCTGGTTGCGAAGACGACCGCTGCGGCGAGGGAGCTCGGATGGATTTTTGAGAGGCGGCAAGCGCACAAGGAGTACCATGCGATTGTGATTGGCTGGCCTGAGGCCGACGCGTGGGAGTGCGCGGAACCGATTATCCGGGCCGGTGAGCTCGGGCCATCGGAGATTTGGGTGCGGCAAGTGGTCAGTCCGCTGGGGAGGGATTGCAAGACACGGTTTCTGGTTGAGCGGCGTTTTGAGCGAGATGGGTGTCTGTTTTCGCTGGTTCGCTGCCTGCCAGAAACGGGCAGAATGCACCAGATTCGGGTGCATTTGGCGAGTGGTGGTTTTCCGATTCTCGGAGACAAGCTCTACTCGGGCGACGGCTCGGATTACCTGGAATGGATGGCGCATGGCTGGTCGGATGCGCTGGCAAAGCGCCTTATTTTGCCTCGCCATGCGCTTCACGCCTCGGTTTTGGAAATTCCGTGGCAGGGGGGCACGGTCGTTTGGCGTGCAAATTTGGCAAGAGAACTCGAGCAGTTTTGCGATGGCAGTGAAATCCGTGAAATGCCGGATGTTGTCATTTGGAGTCGGTATGACTAAGCTCCCACATGGTTTTACTTGATGAATTGGTCGCATTTCTCGACGAGGAGCTGAAAACGTCTTCGATTTCAGACTATCCCGGTGCCATGAACGGCTTGCAACTGGCCAACGGCGGGCAGGTCGAGCGCATCGTGGCGGCGGTCGACGCTTCATTGCCCGTGATTCAAGCCGCCGCAGCGGGCGGGCCAGGACTTTTGATCGTCCACCACGGGATGTTCTGGCAGGGTGCTCAGGCAGTCACCGGTGCATTTTACCGAAAATTGAAAATCGCCATGGACGCGGGCTTGGCGATCTACTCATCGCACCTCCCGCTCGATGTTCACCCCATTTTCGGCAATAACATCCTCCTTGCGGGTGCAATCGGGCTTCAAAACCCCCAGCCATTTTTGAACCACAAGGGAATTTCTATGGGCATCCAAGGCACTTGGGTGGGAACTCGCCAAGGACTCTCTGACGCCCTCGCAAGCGCGGTTGGAGGGCCGGTGCATCTCTGTCCAGGTGGTGCTGAAGGCGTTAAAAATGTGGGGATTATCACTGGCGGGGCGGGCAGTGAAGTCGCGAAGGTTGCGGCAGCGGGCGTGGATTGCTTCATCACGGGCGAGGGTCCGCATTGGAGCTACCCCCTCGCCGAAGAGCTTGGCGTCAATTTGTTTTATGCCGGACACTACGCGACGGAGACCTTCGGGGTGAAAGCGATCTCCCAACACCTGGCCAGCCAGCACGGGCTCCCATGGGCCTTCATCGATCACCCATCGGGCCTCTGATGCGGCATTCGCCGCCAGCATTTCGATCTCAGAGGTCTGAAGCGGTGCGTGGCGGGTGGCAAATTTCTCACAGAAAAGCGAAAAAAGTCTTGCTTGGTCTCAGAATTCCAGCAAGCCTGTGGTGAACTAAGCGGGCATAGCTTAGTGGTAAAGCGCTATCCTTCCAAGTTAGACATGCGGGTTCGATTCCCGCTGCCCGCTCCAGCAACCATTTCAGCAAGCCCCCAAAAAATCAGACGGTCCTAACACCAAACAAAATGAAAAAAAATGTCTCAGTTATTCTTTTGAGCGCGGCTCTCGGCATGGCCGCCGCCAGTGCTCAAACGGCACCTTCCACCCCCACTGCGAGCTCGGTCAGCACGGCGATTAAGGCCGCAAAGACCCCTGCGGAAAAAGCGGCTGCGATGGCGCTTCTCGAAGCAGCAGTGAGGGCGAATCCAGGCGCCGCTGCAGAAATTGTCACCGCGGCGATCGCAGCATCTGGCGGTGGAGTCGAATCGGTATCAGCTATCGTTACGGCTGCCGTGACCGGTGGCGGTAATACCCCGGCAGTTTCCGCCGCGGTGGTCACCGCTGCAGTGGGCGCACAGCCCACGATGACGACGAGCATCGTCAATGCGGCGGTCGGTGAAGGAAAAAACTCCGCGCAAGTGGTTGCGGTGGTGACCGCAGCAATCTCTGCGAAACCTGCAGAGGCCACGGCAATCGTCAAGGCGGCGATCGGCGAAGGGAAAAATTCTGACGTTGCGGTTGCAGTGGCAGTGGCCGCAGTAGCGGCGGCACCTTCCCAAGCTGCAGTGATTCAAGCAGCGGCCGTCGAAGCGGCTCCGGCTGCGATCACCGCGATTCAAACGGCTGTCGTTTCTCAGGCCACCAACATGGTCGCGGCCCCAGCGAGTGGAGCAGGTGAGAAACTGGGTGGCGATGGTTCTGCGGTGGTGACGCCGCAGGTGCAACTCTCCAACAACACCATCACCCCGGAGGCGTTGGTCGAATTGGTGAAGCAGGCAGTAAAAGCGGATCCAGAGAGTGCCGGTAAGTACACTTCAGCAGCAATTGAGAACTCCTCGAATGCGCAGGCGGTAGCGATTGCATCTGCAGCAGCAGATGTAGCCCCTTCCCAAGCCTCAGAAATTACAGCAGCTGCGATTTCGAGTGCTGGCGCCGACAACACTCAAGTCTATTACATTGTTGCAGGAATTACTGCTGCAACTGCAGATGAGCCAAATGCGGCAACGATCGCCTCAGGAGTTTCGACTTCTGCATCGGATACCGTTGCAAGAGAGGCTGCTGCAAAAGCAGAGGCTGCTGCGATCGCTGCCGGCAAAACCGCAGCAGAGGCGGCGGCAGCAGCACAAGCAGCAGCCGCCAAGGCGGCTGCTGATGCAGCAGCGCTGATCGCTGCAGCGTCAGCTGAGGGGACTCAGGTGGGTAATAACGGCGGCGTTGTCAATCCTCCGCCTACCACTACGGTGAATGGGTGATCCGCGCCAATTTGAACTTCAACTTGATCATCCAATAATGAAAAATCACTTATTCTTTCTTTTCACTAGTACCATTTTTGTTGGGTCAGTCTCAGCGCAAGGCTTGTACCAAGCGTCCAACAAGGCTCTTGAAGAAGTTCCACTTCCATTCAAGTGGAATGCTGGGATCAACGCGATCTATGACGACAACGTGTCGTCCGGCAATTCACAAGACCCTGGACTCAAAGTAAGCGCGCTCTCCTACAATCCTTACGTTGGACTTAGCGTCGTACAGAGCTCGGGTCAAACCACTTGGAACGTTTCCGGTATGCTCGGGGTCATTTATTATCCAGATGCTCCGTCGGTCGGAGGTACACCTATCGACGATTTGTCAAATCAGTCGAACCTCAGCGCAAGCCTTCAGCATAAACTGAATGAACAGTTGACGCTCTCGACCTACAACATGATTTCTCGGGAAAGAGAGCCGGATTATTCCTACGGTGTGGCCTCAAGTCATGCAGGCAAGGGGGAATACGTTTCGATGTCGACCGACAATTCTGCTTCTTACCGCTGGACGAAGCGATTGGCAACTGTGACGGGATTCAGGCTTGGTGCCACTCAGTATCCCCAATCGGATTCCAAAGACAACGATCGCAATACGTATCAGCTTTCCAATCAGTTTCGCTTCCAGTTGGGTGAACAGTCGGTCTTGACCTCTAGCTACCGGTTTGGCGAAAGCTTCAGCCAAGGCAACGGAGCGGATATTGCGGATCATTTCCTTACCATTGGTGGTGAGTATCGCTTCACGCCTACTGTGATTGGGATTGCCCAAGCGGGTGCTCAGTTTCACGAAACCACCACTGGAACGGCTTCACAAGATGCCTCGACGACGAATCCTTATTTTGAGTCATCGGTGAATGCGAAGATGAATAAGCAGTTCAATGTGAAAAGCTTCCTTCGTTACAGTGCTGAGTCCGATAGCTTGAACCAGAACAACATCGTCTTCGCTGAGCACCGCTTGCTTCGCTGGGGCATCACCAATGAATGGATGATTTCTCCAAAGATGTCTGTCATCAACGGGCTTGATTACATGCCTAGTACCTTCATGGGAGGTGTGAATAAGAATGATGGACTTGCGAGTGCTGACCTTAGCGAAACACTGGTCTCATCCTATGTGACGCTCAAAATGAAGTTCAGCGATTTCATGACAGGTTCACTTTCATACACTTATGTTAATAACGTTTCGGATCTGAACGATGCGATTGGCCGGACGCAAACCTACAACCGAAGCCGGATCAGTCTTGGACTGAATGTCAATTTCTGAGTTGCTTCTCTCTCAATCCGTTTTTTTGAAAATATTACAGAGTCATTTTAAGCTCCCACAATGTTTTTCATTGCGGGAGTTTTTATTTTCACTGGATCTTGTTTGAATTTGTGAAATCTTAACTCCGATGAGTCTTTCAGCGCCCCAACAAAACGAAGCCGCACTCCACGCGGTTGACTACTGGCAGGTTATTAAAAACCGCTACGGTATTATTCTTCTGACCCTTCTTTTGGTTTTCATGACGGCTGCGGTCATTACTTATGTGATGCCAAAGAAGTACGAAAGCACCGCTGAGATCGAGGTCAAGCCGAGGTCGCCGGGGATGTCGCCGCTAGCAGGTGACTTGGGCCAGTCCTCTAGAATGAGTCAAATCACACCTCAGTTTTTCGGAACGGAGTTTGAAAAGATCAAGAGTACCAACTCGCTCAATAAAGTGATTGATCATCTCGAGCTTATCAATAAGTGGTCGATGGATCGTGAATCGGTCATTCGTATCCTGAAGGGGATCGTGAACACCCAAAACATCCGGGGTACCGATTTGATTACCATCAGTGTGCGCCATGAAAATAAGGAAGACGCGAAGGATATCACTTCTGAGGTCGCGAACTCCTACAAGGCGTATCGGATCGAAATTGAGACCCGCGAGGCTGACAAAGGCTTGGCAGAATTGAACAAAGCCGTCAGAGATCAAGAAGATAAGGTGGAAGAGCGGCGCAAGGTGCTTGCGAACATTGTAAGGACTAAAGGGATCATCTATAAAGGAACCGATTCGTTTTATGGCCAGTCTGGAGTGGATGAAGATCAGGGCGCTCGGTCTGCGTTGGAGGCATTCAACAGGCTCGAGCAAGAGAAGATGCAGTTGGAGAGCCAGATCAACAGCCTGCTGAAGTATGACAGTGACCAGCTCATGGTTTATGCGGCGGGCCTCGATCTTCCTGATAACATCATCAAGAACATGTATCCTCAGTATCTTGAGGTGACTCGGCACTTGGATTCCCTTAAAATCAGTGGGCTGGGTGACAACCATCCGACGGTATTGGCCGCGGCCGATCAAATCAAGGCGATGAAGCGCCAGCTCGACGATGGAGTTGTTAATTTAAGGCAAACTCTGGCCGCTCAGAGAGACATGGTAACAGATCGGCTTAAAAACGCGGAGATCATGAAGGATGATTCCCACGAGGAGGCAATCAAGCGGGGCCTGGATGCGCAAGACTATGTTGATGCAAAGCGTGATTTTGAGACTGATCAGCAGTTGCTTCAGAATTTAAAGCTCAAGCAGATTTCCGAGAGTATCAATCGCAAGATGCCTGACGAAGGAATCGTAATCCACGAAGAACCATTGATTTCTTCCGCCCCCGTGAGCCCTAACGTCACGCTCAATCTCGCGCTTGGCGCCGTGGTGGGATTGGTCTTTGGAATCGGCATTGCGTTCTTCCTTGAGTACCTCGACACCTCGGTGAAAACCCTTGAGGATGTGGAGCGCTACTTGCAAGTACCTGTGCTTGCCGTGATTCCTAAGGACATTTCGATTCTTCACAAGCAGAATGGAATTAGTCCAGATTCCGAGGCTTATCGGATTCTAAGAACGAATATCGAGTTCAATCGTAAGAACCCTGAGGATAACTCGATCACAGTGGTCTCAGGTGGTGCGGGTGAGGGCAAATCGACGACGTTGGTGAATTTGGCCTACATTTGTGCTCAAGGGGGTTACACCACCCTGATGATTGATGCGGATTTGCGTAGACCACGGTTGCATACGTTTTTTGATATTAACAATGCGGTAGGTCTAACCAACTACCTCACTACGGATCTCATGTTAGAAGATGTGATTCTTCAGACACCAGTGGACAACCTGTTTTTCATGCCCTCTGGTATCTTGCCAGCGGATGCTGCGGGGATTTTGAATTCCCGCCGGATGTCCGAGTTGATCCAAGACGTCAAGCAGCGCTTCGATTTGGTGCTGGTGGACAGTCCGCCGATTCTCGGCGTCAGTGATGCATCGGTTTTGGCGAGTGAAGTGGATCTAACCATGATCGTCGTTCAGCACCGCAAATTGCCAAGAAATATGCTGATGCGCGTCAAGACCTCGGTCGAGAATGTGGGGGGAACTGTCCTTGGGGTGGTGCTCAATAACGTCGATGTGCGGAGTGATAGTCAGTATCAGTACTACACCAGCTACTACACTTACTACGCCCCTTCAGAATCTCAGATTGGTCCAAACATCAGTGTCGGGCCGGTTGCTTCTAAGGCTCAAACGGTGGCTGCGCGCGACGGCAATTCTTCGGAGCTGTATTGAATTCTTTCCAATAAATCATGTTCATGGACCTCAAAAAAATTCTTTTTTTTCTCATCACCTTGATTGGTTTTGTTTCCCCGCTGATGGCTCAAATTGAGTCAGGGCAGGCGGTGCAGATCACCATCTCAGGGGTACCCGTGGAGGAGAAATCGCGGATCGATGGTGCTTATCCAGTTTCTGAAGACGGATTTATCAACATGTCTTTTATTGGGCGGGTGAAGGCTGCAGGTTTGAGGAACGAAGGCCTGGCGCTCTCATTGCAGGCGCGGTACAGAGAAGCTGGGATTTACACCAACGCCACCATTCAGGTGATTTCAAACAGCGGCAATACGATCAACGAGCAGAAGGTTGTGGTCGGTGGTCAGGTTCGCGCACCGGGTCCTAGGCCTTTCACGAAGGGCTTGACACTTTGGCAGGCGGTTCAGGCCGCTGGTGGTCCAACCGAGTTTGGCAGCATGCGTCGGGTTACGCTGTTTCGTGATGGAAAGCAGCTTGTTTACGACTTATCCAGCGGCAAATTCATGGACACTGCGGTCCAGCCCAATGATGCCATCAACGTGCCTGAGAAGAACATGTTCGGGCAATAGGCCCATTTTCTGTGTCTTCGGATTGTTGAATCGTGCCGGTTGAGGGCCTTGTGAATTGGTGCTCGGATTTCATTGGTGGGCAGCATTGCAAAGCGGCCTCGATGCCAAGTCATGAATTTGGTATGCCGAGGATGGCCTCGGTCATGCGAAGTGCTTCGAGGTTGGGTTTTACCGAGTGGACCCTGTGAAGCATGACCCCATGCTCCCTTGCGTAGGCGGTAAGGGATACTGTCGGCCATTCACGGCAGCTTAGGTCGTCCGTATCTAGAATTTTTCCGATCATGGATTTCCGGGACACTCCGAGCATGAGTGGGCGCTGTGCGACGCTGAGCCGAGCCAGTGCGCGGAGTAGCTGGAGGTGGTGCTCTAAGGTTTTCCCAAACCCAATTCCTGGATCAAAAACGAGCGCCATGGGATCCATGCCACTGCGGGTGAGTGTGGTGAATCGTTCCGCAAAGAAATCGTGGACCTCGGCAACGACGTCGGAGTAGGTTGGGGCCAGTTGCATGGTTTGAGGCTCCCCTTGGCGGTGCATCACCACCACACCGCAGGCATGGATCGCGCAAATTTCAGCCATGGCTGGATCGGCGGTCAGTCCGCTGATGTCGTTGACGATATCCGCGCCTGCTTCGAGAGCGGCCATCGCGACGGCAGCTTTTGTGGTGTCGATGGAGATCAGTCCATTCCATTCCGCGCGGAGGGAGGTGATCACCGGAATCGAGCGAGCGATTTCGTCGTCTATCAAAACTGGGTGCGCACCTGGGCGGGTCGACTCTCCGCCGATGTCGATGATGGTGGCCCCATCTGAAATCATCTGGCGAGCATGCATCAGTGCGGCTGGCACGCTGAAGTGCTTGCCTCCGTCCGAGAATGAATCTGGGGTGGCATTCAAGATTCCCATCACTTGAGCACGGTGAGTGAGGTCAATCGAATCCCGGCGGGTCTTCCAGATAGTCATAAAATTGGTGGCTTGCAGGGTTAGGTTGCGGGGCCTAGTTTGTGCGCGATGAAGCTGCTGGCAACATGGAAAAGTGTGATCGTTCTGGCGATCCTGTGCGTTTTTTCGCCCTGCCGTGCGAGTGAGGTTGAGCAGGTTGATGGGCCGAACGTTCGATGCATGAAGTTGGAGGACGGCTCGCGTGCTGTTTTTATTCGTAGTCCAGATAGCCGCACGCTCACCAAAAAAACCTTTTCGAGGAATGGGACGCTTCTGATGGTGACAACCTACAAGATGGACGCCAATGCGAATCCCCTTGGGTGCAAGATCCGAGATGGGCAGAATCAGGAGTTATTTAAGGTCAGTTATGGTTATCATAAGGTGACTGGGCAATTGGTCGAAGAACTCATGTACGACTCGCGGGTTCGGCGACTCAATCCTGAGAATGGGAAAGAGTTGCCGGTGCAGAAGGTGGTGTATTTATACGATGCCGAGGGCAAGCGGAGTGCTCCCATTGTGTACAATCTCCTCCCAGGGAAGACCTTTGAGCAGGTCTTCGGAGTCAAGTCATCTGCATTGGAGACCAACCCGTTCAAAGCCCCAAATCCATAACTTTGCTGGGTTTTGGTGCGATCATGGATGGGCTTATTTGAGCTCCACTTTATTTTTATTCCATGATTGCAAAGCAGATCATTTTTGAAGGCCGGGTCCAAGGAGTGGGTTTTCGATACACGGTCAAGGACCTCGCTCGCGGCTTTGAAGTTTGCGGATGGGTCAAAAACTTGCCAGATGGCAGCGTCGAGCTTCAAGTGATGGGAGAACGTGAACAGGTCGAATCCTTCATCAAGGAAATTGCTGAGGAATCAGTCGTCGCCCGTGGAATCCGGAACCTGAGAGCAGAAAACATTCCGCTGCTGCAGAATTGCAGTGGTTTCAGAATTGAGAAATGATCGGGTCACTCGGGTCCGTTTTCTCGGAACCTCGACGTTCAACCTCACGAATTAAGCCAGTATAGGAAATGGTTCCTAACAGATAAAGTGCTGAAGTGGTTAGAAATACCTGCCAATAGGGAAGATGGTGCCCTCTGAGGAATTCAAAAACCCTCGCAGCTAGCCACCATGATCCGCTCCAGATCGCACCACTGCAAGCACTCATGAGTTCACGGTTCCGCTCTCCCACGAACGACATCGAAAGCTCGCTCGTGGATGGGCCGGCCATGTTCATCAATGGCTGCCGTACCACCAAGCATGCCAAGGCGATGGGAAGTGCCCAGAACGAGCCTACCCAAATTTCTGTTAGCCCCATGACCGCCAAAAGGACGACTGCTACCGATTGCACACCGATGATCGCACCTCGCCAGCCGAAGCGCCGCTGCACTTCTGGAACGATTAACCCGGTGATGAGAACCAAGATGTAGCTTACCGAGCTGAATGCGGAGTAGGTTGCGGATTTGAGGTGATAGACGCTGCTAAAGAACAAGTTGAGGAATTGGATGCTGAGTCCAGCGCCAGTTGAGATGCAGAGAGTGGGGACCAATGCGCGCAGCAGCACGGGCATGTCTTGGCGGTGGATGTGTAACCAGTGGTGGTTGGTTTCCTTGAGAGGAATCGGATCAGGAAGCCTTGCAAAGAGAAAGGGTGCCCCGAGGCCGCAGAGGGTAAGAATGAAAAGCGTGGAATGCTCGTTCAGAATCAAGTGGGTCCCCCCCAGATCCAAATGGCCGATGCTTTGCAGGATGCTTGATAAGACTCCACCGCAGATGCTGGCAGCTGCCCACGTTGCAAACAGCATGCTGAGTGCCTCGCTGGCCTGCTCGGGTGGCGCGATCCGAAGCATCATCGGGAGGCCCGCGACATTGAGGACGAGGCCCGCGAATCCCATGGCGACAAAGCAAGACGACGCCATGGAGATGGCCCCGCATTGGACGCTTTCGATCGCGGCGAGCGCGGTGATGGGGAACAAAATGGAGCCGATGATTAACGGATTTCGCAGGGGCTTGCCACGTAGCCAAAGGCCGGCAGGAATGGAGAGCGCGAGCGTGGCGAGAAACCGCTGTGATGTCAGTGCGGCGATGGAAGGGTCGTTAAGCCCGCGTTCTTTTAGGAAAAGATTGAGAAGGAGAAACTGTGAGGAATTGATGAGATTGATGAGGAACTGGGCAGCCACAAATTGGAGGACGCACTTTGGCAGAATCCGGTACCGGTTTAACCACGCCGGAATCTTTGGCGTTGAGATGGACAAATTCATTCTCTCGTGGCGGAGGCTTTGAGTTTGGCGATCGCTTCATCAAGGCGAGCTCGGGTGGCAATGAGCTCTTGGTTGAGCGCGCGAAGTTTCTCATCCCGAGCATCGATTGTAGTTCTCCACGATTCGAGTTGAGCGTTGGCTGCTGTGAGCTTTGACTCAAGCTCGTTTGCCTGGGTTTCCTTGGATTGCAGAGAACGAGTGTTCGCGTCGTTCGCCCGTTGGGTGATTTCGAGGGATTCTTTGAGGACTGCGATGTCGTGGTCTAGGGTTTTACCGCGTTTGGACTCGGTGGTGGCTTGTTCGACGGAGGTGCTGAGTTCGGTTTCAAGGTGGTCGAGGGTGGTGTTTAGCCTGCGTTCTTGGTTCCACTGCAGGATGACCACGCCCGTTAGAATTAGGCAGCCGAGGGCGTTGAAAATCGGCAGTGCACGAGACATCACGTGTTAGGGATGGTTTTTTGCAGATTCGAAGCTGACTTTTTCAACGCCAGCCTCGCGGATCGAGTTGAGCACGCCTAGGACTTGTTTATGGCGAGCTTCAGCATCGGCAGAGATGAGTACGCGGGATTTTTTGGGTTCTTTGCACTCTTTGAGGTAGGTGGTGATCTCTGAGAGGGTGATGATTCTTTGATCCAACGTGATCAAGCCGTTTGCGTCGATAGCGATCACGGTGGTCGGGGAGCTGGTATCCGGAATGCCTGTGGATGCGTCGGGAAGGGAAACGGGGACTCGGTGGAGCTGAGTCATGCTGAGACTCACCAGCATGAAGGCGGCGAGCAGGAAAAACATGATATCGATTAGAGGAATGATTTCGATCCGCGCCTCATCGCCCTCGTCGCCAGATGTGCTTTGAAGTCGAACTGGCACTAGCGTGGCGGTGGGTTAGCGGCGAAAGTTTCCAGATCGTGGCCATGTTCCTTTGCGGAGCGCACGAGCAACTCGGTGTGATTGATCCAGCGCTCCAGCGAGCTACGCAGGATGGAGACCCGCTTGCGAAAGAAGTTATAGGGAAGTAGGCAAAGGATGGCGATGGCGATGCCGCAGGCGGTGGCGATGAGTGCCTCACCAATTCCCCCCGATACTTTGCTGGCGGCCAGTTGTTCGTCGCCTACAAACGAGAAAGAGCCCATGATCCCCATCACGGTGCCGAATAACCCCAGCAAAGGTGCGAGGGTGATGAGCGTGCTGATTACCCACATGCGCGATTCCGATTGTTCGATGAGGTGGGTGGCGTGAAGTTGCATCGCCGCGAGCATCGAGGTATGAGCGTGGGCGATACCCTCGGCTAGATTTGTTAGAAATGGATCGGTGGTGTTTTTTCCGAGTTTCCAAGCGGTAGCAAAGTCGCCGTTGCCGATGGCATTGCGGGCTTTTTCCTGATTCGTAGGATCGAGGGTGTTGTGGTAGCGAAGCCACCAGACGGCACGATCGAGGACCACGCACAGCGCGAGAAAAAAAGTGGCGATGATCGGCCACATGACCCATCCGCCTTTGAGGATGGTTTCGAAAACGAGGTTTGCGAGCACGGTTGGTTAGTCGAGTTTGAAGATGATCGGTTGGGTTTTCGTCATCATGCCCCCTTGAGGGAATGTCCAAGTTAGGACAGTGCGCAGGGCTTCTGCGTCGAGCAATGGCCAGTTGGATGAAGACTTTGCGAATGCTGCGGTCACTTGGCCGCTGGGGTTGACGGTGAATTGAACGACCACGGTGCCAGTTTGCCTTTGGCGTTTTGCTGCGGGTGGGTAGTTGGGTTTCGGCATGTTGCCTGCGGCAATGCGGTCGGCATCGGATTGCGCCGAGCCTGCTAGAAGGTTGCGAGCGAAGTGGCTGTTCGATTTAGAAGTTTTCGTCTGTGTTGCGGCGGCCTGTTGGCTGGGGTGTGGACGCAACGAAGGGGTGATTTGATCTGGGATTTCTGGCAGTGGGTCTTGAGGAGAGAAATCCGGTAAAGGTGGAGGATGGTTCGATCCTGCGTCCGGTTGTGGTTCAGGCGTGGGACTTGAGCTGATTTCGCTGACGGAGACGCTTGCTGAATCCGAAAGGGCGAACTCCAGAGGTTCCACCAAAGTGAGGGGGGCGGGTTGGTGAGGGGTTGCTGAGGATCGGTTAGGTACGCACAAGCCCACCGAGCCAACCACAGCCATGCTGAGCCAGGCTGCCAGTGTGCTGATGTTGAGAGCGTGATTGAGACGGACCATCCTTAAAGGGGATTCTGATCATGGCCTGCGGGATTCGCAATCCATACGGCGGATCATTTAGGCGTGTGGTTTTTACAAATTCACCCATTGCACGGGAAATGCAATGGGTGAGGATTTTAATGCGGTGGGTGGTTTCTTTTAAAGTCCCCCGACTGAGGTTGGCTTGTATCCGCCTTTGGAGCCTTTGCCAAAATCGAAGCCGAAAATGAGCCAGCATTCCGCATTGGGCGAGGAGTTGGTTAGACCGCCCATGGTCACGAGATCCAGGTGGGTGTTGGGTGTTGGTAGCCACTGGAACGATGGGCCAAGGAGTCCTTCAGACTTCTCGTGGTCGGGGTGTGACCATTTCCCTTCAATTCCAGCCGAAAACTTGCTGTCGATGATCGTCTTCGAGAGTCCTACCGAGATGGCCCATTCGTTCGATTGCTCGTCCCAGATTTGGTGCTCGTTGATGAGGTTGACGCCCCAATGCCAGCCATTGAAATCATCGCCGAAGAGGAGCTTGGTTTCGAGTGCGTCAGACCCCTCTTCTTTGAAAGCGTACTCGGTATAAAGCGTGGGGTTGCCAGGTAAGACGCCCCAGTTGGCAAATGCGTAGCGAAGTTCCACCGCAAACTCATCTTGTTTCCAGTCGCCAGTGTCACTGTCGTGGATCATTTTTTCGTAGAGATCCAGTTGCATCCGATAGGGGAGCCCGATTTCAAACTCCTGCTGAAAGCGCTGAGTGACGCGGCCGCCGTCATAGAAACGCGTGCGGTACCATTCTTCCACGCCCATTTCCCATGGGTCTTTTTGGATGTAAACTCGGGTGTTGCTGAAGCGGCGGTGGTGGACCCACTCGGGCTCTGAAGACTGGCCATTTTGCTGCTCTTCATCGAGGGCATTGGCCCGTACGACGACCTCATTCAGTGGGGTCACCGCTGGGGATGTGGCTTGGGCGTTCAGGCTCATGGCGGCGACCAAGGTCGCGGCTCCTGCGGCAAGGATGGGGTGGTTTGATGTCATGGTTTGGTTGAAACGCTTCAGATGCGCAATTCTTGGGTTTTTTTGAAAAATCCGAAAGTTTGATTTTTAGGATATGAGTTGTTTTACCCGGTAGAGTGCAGGAATCTCCCGGCCGCTCTATGTCCGCTTTGCTTTCTGCCAACGAAATTCGCCTCACCTACGGGTATCAAACCCTACTCGATGGGGTGACCCTTGCGGTTTCCGCTGGGGAAAAAACTGGGATGGTCGGCCGCAATGGGTGTGGAAAAACCTCGCTGCTGAAGATTCTCACGGGGCAACAAATGGCCGATTCGGGCGAGATTTCGCTGCGTCGCGCCCTGCGGGTCGGCTACCTGCCGCAAGAATTTGAGCTCGATGCGGCCCTGACCGTTCATGAGAACATTGCGTCAGGAGCCGCGGATGTGGTGGAGGCGATTCGTCGATACGAAAATGGTGAGGGCAGTGACGCGGAGCTGAATGATCTTCTGCATCTCATCGATCATGCCGATGGATGGAATCTCGATGCTCGAATCAAAGCCGCGTCGACTGCGTTGGGCACACCTCCGTTAGACGCGATCGTGGGGCCACTTTCGGGTGGTGAGAAACGGCGAGTCGCACTTTGTCGCGCGCTGGCCTGTCAACCCGACTTGTTGCTGTTAGATGAGCCGACCAACCATCTCGATGCCGAGTCGATCCGCTGGTTAGAAGATTACCTCAAGGGCTTTCCTGGGGCCGTAATCTTTGTCACCCATGATCGATATTTCCTCGACGTCATTGCCACGCGCATCATTGAGATCGACCAAGGGCGTGCGTTTTCTCATCCGGGAAATTATACAGCATTTCTTGAGTCCAAAGCGATTCGGCAGCAGATTGCCAGTCAAACTGAGCGTCGGCGCCAGCGGTTTTTGAGGGAGGAACTCGAATGGGTGCGTTCGGGTGTGAAGGCGCGCGGCACCAAGTCACGCAGCCGCTTGGATAAATTTTATGAGGTTGAGGGGATGGAGGCTCCGCCAGAAGAGCGCGAAATGGATCTCTTGATTCCCCCTCCGCCGGACTTGGGGAATATCGTCGTCGAGTTGGAAGGTGCGGGGGTGAACGTGGGTTCGGAAAAATTCCCAAGGTGGTTGTTCCGCCACCTCACCTTGAGCCTGCGACCCGGGCAATGCACCGGCATTGTTGGACGCAATGGCGTTGGAAAGACGACCCTGCTCAAGCTCTGCCTCGGTCAGATCGAGCCGACCGAAGGCAGCGCGGTCACGGGGAAGCGGGTGAAGGTGAACTACATCGACCAGACGCGCATGCAGCTCGATGGGACTGGATCGTTGCTGGATGAAATTTCTAATGGAAACGAGAAATTGATGTTTGGGAACGAAACGCTGGGCGCGCGGAATTATCTCCGGCGGTTTTTGTTCGACGACAAACGCATCAATGAGCGGGTCGATTTGCTATCGGGTGGCGAGCGGGCGCGTTTGATGCTCGCCAAGGTTTTGAAAAATGGCGGTAACGTCATCGTTCTTGACGAGCCGACCAACGATCTCGATTTGCCGTCGCTTCGGATGTTAGAAGAGGCTCTTGCAGTTTTTGATGGGTCGGTGATCGTGGTTTCCCATGACCGTTATTTCCTTGATCGGATTTGTGATCAAATCATCGCCTTCGAGGATGATGGGATCGCGGTGCAGGCTGGAAATTATTCATACTATTTGGAAAAGCGCCAAGCACGCGAGGCTGCGCAGCGGATGCAGGCGCAAGTCGCCGCTCGTGAGGCCGCAGCTCGGCAAAAAGCAACGGACAGTGCCCCCGCTGCGAAGAAAGGCCGCAAGTTGAGCTTCAACGAAAAAACCGAACTTGAGTCGATGGAGGCGGTCATTCTCGCGGCAGAAGAGGAGGCGGCAGGGATCGAGGCGCAGCTGCAGGATCCGGAATTCCAAGCGAAAAATCTCATGGAGATCCCTCGCATGGTTGAAACGCTCGATGCGACGAGGGCACGAATCGCTCGGTTTTACGCCCGTTGGGAGGAGTTGGAAGACATCCGGGCTGCGGCGGAGTCTTGATTCTATTTGATCGAATTTGCATCGCGGCCGCTTGGGCGATGTTTCCGGCTTGCTTCATCGGGTCGTCGGGCGTTGGCTTCTGCAGCGATGGCCGAATCCTTGACGCGACCCATGACGAGCCCCGTCCGGCTTGATGGACTGTCTCCTGTGGAGGTGGCTGGCGGCTTGAGGCACCTCGCGGGTCTTGTGTTTTTTGATACGGTTGGAAATTTCCCCATGGGTGGGTCTCTGCCCATCTCCGTGATCGCCGCGAACCCAGCAAGAGTGCTGCGAGGAAATATCCGGGTGCCTGGCGATCTTGCATGCCTGCGAGCTGCTCTAACAGACGGTGCCGATGATGCGGGGGACTCGGGTTTTCCGTTAGGCGGGCTTTGTGGGTGGGTGGATTATGAAGGGGACTTCGTATTCGGCGATTATCGCGAAATGCTGGTTCACAGTCACAGTGACCAAACGTGGTGGGAAGTGGGCGGGCTGTCAGAGCGGCTTCAGGCGGTTACTGGATTTGTGGAAATTTCACCATTCCGTCCGGTACATCCGCCCGGGCGATTCGTTGAAGGTGTCGAGCGGATTAAGCAATGGATTGCTGCCGGTCACATCTATCAGGCAAATCTATCACAAGCATTCGTGGCGAATGTTCAAGGGGATTTATTCGGTCTCTACGAGGCGCTGCGTGAGGCTTCTCCGGCGCCGATGGCGGCGTATCTCGCGCTGGATGGTCGCGAGATTTTGAGCTCGTCACCGGAGACATTTTTAAAAATTTCGGGTCGTCGGATTGAGACGCGGCCAATTAAAGGGACTCGTCCGCGCTTTGCGGATCCAGATGAAGATCGACGGTCTGCCTATGAACTCCAGACATCGGCCAAGGAAATCGCCGAGTTGGTGATGATCACGGATCTGTTGAGGAATGACCTCGGTCAGGTCTGTGAGTTTGGGAGCGTCGAGGTGACGGAAATGCTGCAACTGGAATCGCTTGCTCAAGTGCATCATTTGGTTTCCACCGTGGTTGGGACATTGAGGTCTGATGTCGATGCGCTTGCGGCGCTCGCCGCTTGTTTTCCGGGAGGAAGTATCACGGGTGCGCCGAAAAAGCGGGCGATGGAGATCATTCATGAGCTTGAGCAAGGGCCGAGGGGAATTTACTGCGGGGCGATCGGCTGGCTGGGCTATCACGGTGAGAGTTCGCTGAGCATTGCGATTCGGACGCTCGTTCGCCAGGGTGATGAATTGATCTATCATGTGGGTGCAGGAATCGTCGCCGATTCTGACCCCGAAAAGGAATATGAAGAAACCCTTCACAAGGCTGCGGGAATCCGGATGGCCGTGGCGGCGGTCGGTGCACAAAATCAAGTGATTTCAAAAATCTAACGGATGAATTGAGCTAGATGAATCACCCTTCGCTCCATCCTCGCACGGTTATCAAATGGGTTGTGGTTCTTGCAGTTTTGGCGGGAGTGGTTGGGTCCGCATCGGCGTTTTTTTTATGGGCGCTTGATGCGGTAACGCTGGTTCGTTTTGGCAAGCCATGGTTGTTGTATCTACTTCCGCTCGCAGGGCTTTGCGTAGGGCTGCTATACCATCTTTATGGTGAATCGGTGAATGGCGGCAACAATTTGCTCATTGATGAGATCCACCAGCCTGGTGTTGGGGTGCCTCGTCGAATGGCTCCGCTGATTCTAATGGGAACCTTGGTGACTCATTTATTTGGGGGTTCGGCCGGGCGCGAGGGAACCGCATTGCAGATGGGTGGGGGAATTGCAGCGATGCTGGCAAGGTGGTTCCGGCTCGGTACCAATGGCATGCGGATCCTCTTGATGGCTGGAGTCGCGGCAGGGTTTGGCTCGATTTTCGGAACGCCGATCGCAGGTGCGGTGTTCGCCCTTGAAGTGTTGGTGGTTGGGCGGATTCAGTATGATGCGCTGTTGCCATGTTTTTTTGCCGCGGCACTTGCCGACTGGGTTTGCCGCAGTTGGGGCATCGTCCATACCCCGTACGTGGTGGCTGCACCTAAAATTCATCAGTTGTTAGATTTTCTGCTGATGTCCAAAGTGGTCATGGCCGCAGTTGGCTTCGGTGTGGTGAGTATGCTTTTCACGACTCTTTCTCATCGGCTGGGTGATGCTTTTAAACGTCACATTTTTCGCCCAGAGTTGCGGCCGCTTGTGGGTGGATTGTTGGTGATCGGGTTGTTTCATTTGTCCGGCACGGGGGACTATCTTGGCTTGGGAGTGATCGGAAATCGCCCCGAAGCGATCACGCTACCGGCCATGTTTGTTTCAGACGCAATTCCAGCGGGGGCATGGGCGTGGAAGCTACTCTTCACCATCATTACTCTGAGTGCTGGATTCAAGGGGGGAGAGGTCACGCCGCTTTTTTTCATCGGCGCCGCCTTGGGCAATACCTTTGCCAATGTTCTCGGTGCTCCGGTCGATCTGTTCGCGGCGCTTGGATTTGTTGCAATCTTTGCTGGAGCTACGAAGACCCCGCTGGCTTCGATTTTCTTAGGGATTGAACTGTTTGGTGCTGACAATGGCCTCTATTTCGCAGCGGCTTGCCTGATTGCCAACGGCTGCAGTGGTGCGCGGGGGATTTATTTGGCGCAGAGGCAGTTGTAGAGCCTGGCTCTGGTGGAAATTCACCACTTGCTGAGGTGAGATTTAGGAAATCTGCGCCGGTGTTTTCTGGCGAGGCTCGCTTGGTGGATTGCAGGTCAGGCGGACTTGCGTGCGCGGCGTGCAGCGATGAACGATTTCACGCAAAGCACGAGAAAAACCAGGCAAACCACGCCCATGGCAATCTGCATCGCCGATGCGAGTGGACGCACCGCCGTGCCTGAAATCAGTGCTCCGAGTTTTGGAAGACCCATGCCGAGCCCTCCGAGCGTTCCGAGCAAGCCCACCAATGCGGCGACATGCATCAAGTGCATCCGGATTTGAGGAATCAACACCGAGATCAGCCCGGACAGGAAAATGAGCGTCCCGAATCCAGCGGGGATGAGAGAGGTGGGAGCGCCGGTGGCCAGGTAGGCACCGAAGCCCATCGCGTCGAGGATGATTCCAAAAACAATTGCTAGTGTTGGCATGGCTCAAAATTTCGCGGGGATCGCGACCGAATGCAAGGGTGAAACGGAAAGGGTTTGCAATCCTAGCACCTGGAGGATTTCAGTCCCGCTTTCGTTCGCTCCTCATTAAAACGAAATCACCCTGCGGCATGCAGGGTGATTCGAGATTCTATGAACGATTGGAAATCGATTATGCGACCTTCCGGCGGCGAGCAAACAGTGCCAATGCTCCCACGCCGAGGAGCGCGCAGGTCGAGGGCTCAGGGACAGCATTTGAAGCGACAACACCCGAATTCAATCCCACAGACAATCCGCCGTTAAATCCTCCTGATGTTGAATTACCCCAATCTTCCCAGCCAGTGATGCCAACGGCCCAGCTATTGTGATGGTCGAGGAGAACTTGCCCGAAGGTTTGGCCGTCCTCGCCTTTCCGGAAGCCCACAGGAAGCGCCTGCGGACGTCCGACGCCTGCGAGAACGTCAACGGCCAGACCAAGAAGCGTACCCGCGTCGTCGGACTCTTCCCGAGCGAGACCTCACTCCTGAGGCTCGTCACCGGGGTCCTCATCGAGATATCCTAGACATGGGAAACCGGCAAAATCTACCTCACTCCCACCTAACAGAAACCAAACGGAAATCACAAAACCAACCACCTTCAGAAAAAGTCATTAGCCACTTTTACAGAAAAAAATTTGCGCGGCCGCCGTGGTGAGGCAGCCACCTCGATTTTCGTCCATTGCCCAATAAAATCTACATGACTGTGAATCAGCAAAAAATTCCATTTTGACCCAATTCCGCCAAATTTTTCAAAAAACCTCTGCGCCCATGATCTGTTTCTCCTTCAAATGACGGATCAGTTCAGAAGTAATGATTAAAACATGGTTTTTTGCTGTTGCAGTATCGGGCTGGTTGCCATCGAGCATCAATTAGTTAGAGGCAATAAGATCCGTATAATGACGCACCAACTCCGTGACTAGATATCTCCTGCAGGGCTTTAATCCACACAACGTTAACACCGTCTCACTATGAACACCCACCCACCTATGATCTCGAATTTCCGCGAAAAATTTGCCAAAATTTTTCTCATCTTTCTCATTTTCGCAGCGGTCAATCCAGTTGAAGCTGCGAGTGGAAGTTGGCGATCGGTAAAGCTCACCATTGCAAGTGATCGCAAAACCGCCTCCGTGACGGTGCCCGAGGGCATGACAAACATTTCCTTGCAGAAGTTCCAGCGACCTGGTGGTTGGAAAACGGTTACCTCGCAAACCGGTGTGTCTGGCGAGTACACGTTCAATTTGAGCTCGAACAGCAAGAGTATCTCATGGCGAGTGCTCGGTTGGTATGTCGGCACCACCCCATCTCGTGCAAAATTTCCCACAACCTTCTACAAAGGGAAAAATGAGTTTGGTCCTGTGAATTCGCCCATCGCGTCGAGTCTGGCTTCATCGCGAGGAGCCTACTTCGACGCATTGCCGGCACTGGTCAGTGGGGCGGCGACCGAAAGCCCGGTCGCCGATGTCCCAACTGTGGAACCGGTGGAGGCCGACATTTGGAAGGTCGATGGAAACACCGTTTACTTTTTCAACCAACTTCGTGGCCTACAAGTCCTCGACTTATCGACCCCCTCCGATCCACGCCTCGCTGCTTCCTTGAGACTTCCAGCGGTTGGAGAGGACCTGTACCTCATGCCGTCCAACGGAAGCGGGCGCACCGTGCTCTTACTGACGGGCGATTCTTCCGGACCGCAAGCCACAACCCGGATCAACCAGGTCAAAGTCGTGGGCGGAAAGGCGGAAATCGTTTTCTCCCAAGACGTGCCGGGACGCGTGATGGACAGCCGATTGGTGGGCGACCGTTTGATCTTGGCAACCCATGATTGGAATGCTCCAGTGCGCCTCACCCAATGGATCATCTCGGAAGGTCGACCACCACAAGCCGCTGGCGAAACAATCATCAAAGGTACGAACCCACTGATTTCAGCTGGCTCTGACTGGCTGGCGGTTGCGACCCACCCGAGTGACCAGTGGAACGTCTCAGACATCTCGGTCTTCGCGATTCGGTCGTCTGGGCTCATTCCCATGGCGCAAGCAGTCCGGACCGAAGGCTCGATCTCGAACAAATTCAGGGTCCAGTGGGCCAACAACGTCCTTACCACGATTTCAGAAAATCGCAGCGCGGAAACGGGTTGGGGCCCAAAGACGATCGTCGAAAACTTCCGCGCATGGTCCCCTGACGCCGTTCATCCGGAGGTAGTTGAAAATCGCGTCCTCGGTCGCTTGGACCTCGAGGAAGCCCACGGTGAGAGTCTCTACGCTACCCGATTTGCAGGGAACAAAGCCTATGTGGTCACCTTCCGACAAACCGACCCGCTTTGGGTCATCGATCTGAGCAATCCTCAACTTCCCGCAGTCGCCGGGAGCGTCCAAGTGCCAGGATGGTCATCATACCTCCAGCCGATGGGAGACCTTTTATTCTCAATCGGTTTGGAAGGCGGGAAAGTCAATGCCTCCCTCTTCGATGTTTCCGTTCCATCGGCACCCAGCTTGGCCAGCCGAGTTTATATGGGAGAGCCATGGGCCTACAGCGAAGCGATCTGGAATGAAAAAGCCTTGAAACTGATTTCGAGCGCGGGGCTCGCCATGGTTCCCATGTCCCAGAGCTATTGGAATTCGAACGGGGCAAGCATCCAGTTGCTCGACATTGATCTCGAGTTCAAAAAGCTACGCCTTCGCGGAAAAATCCCCCATGCCTTTGATGCACGCCGCGCCGACATGGTCGGAAACTCAGTGGTTTCCATCTCGCAACGCGTCATGGAGGTCGCAAACATCGAAAACCGAGACGCCCCGGTAGTCACATCCGAGACGTCGCTGGCATGGCCGGTCAATCGCGTGGTCGAAGCCGGTGCTTATCTTTTCCAAATCGAAGATGGCCGCTCTTCTGGCAACAGCCGAGCAACCCTAAGAATTTCTCCAGCCATGGCATCCGAACAGATCCTCTCCGAAGTCGATCTTGGTGACGGCACCGTCAAAATTGCAGAGTATCGCGACGGCAAACTCTATGTCCTTCGCCAGATCAGCTCTTCTTTACCATGGATTAATAGGGCGCGACCCATGGGAGACTCTGGCACGCAAGCCGCTAAACTCATTTTGGATGTCTATGAAGTCAACGCGGTCCCCTCCCTGAAGCTTCTGGGAACTTGCTCGGTGAACCCCAAGTCAGGTGCACAACTCGCTGGTGACCATTTCCTCTGGCCACAGGCGAACCGCCCGGCCATTCCCATCAGCTACCAGTTCGCCTACGATTTCGATTTCGGACCGTATCCGATTGACGAACCCATTTTAGTGGCGAATCCGCAGGTGGCCAGCCTAAAAGTCGGTAGCACGTTCGCCACCGGCTATATCCCGCAGCCCTATACCCCGAAACCATACTGGGTTCCTGAAGATGCTCCACAATTGTTGGTCTTCGATGTCTCCCAGCCTGGCGCGCCCACTGCGGGTGCACTGGTGAACATTGGCCCGTCGGGATCGATCCTGACCGATGCGCGTGAGGCAGCGGGTGGCCTCGTGGTGATGGGCGTCACTCAATGGCGCGACCCCTCTGGCCGATGGCTCGCCTCGGGCAAAGCGGCGCATTCCGTCGCCGTGATCAAAATCTCACCCGTAGGGACCCCGCTCGTGCGGCCAACCATCGACCTCCCCGGCGAACTTTTTGGTATCACAGAACTCGATGCGAATGGCTTTCTTGCATACACACGAACCATCGACGAAAAAGGGCAAAGAAACATCCAGGTGAGCGCCTGCGATGGTTTTGATGCTTTTCAAATCAATTCGCTGGCAGAGCCTATGGATTCGGCCACCGTTGTTGCCAATCGACGAATTTTCATGACGGCTGCGCTTGGAGTGGATCGCTACACGCTCGACAATCTTGGCCGTTTCACTGCCGGATCCACTCTGAATGTTGGCTGGAAGCCAGATCGTTTGCGGTGGAGCAATAACACCCTCATTGGCTCCAACTGGGGTTCGTTTTTTGCCGCCGCTACCAGTGATAACGTCGCCAAAACGTGGAATTTTAAGTCGTGGAGTTTTGCACTCGACCAAGTGATCGTCGTAGCCAATGGGGATCTAGTCGTTCCATTTGGCGACTTTGGGGCAGGTCGCTACTACCGCTAACCGAACGGCCTGCCCCATCCTACAGGTAATGCTGACTGATACGCAGCGTGGCCAGGGCCGCATGGTGACTTTGGCTCGGGTAAATACTTACTGGTATCGCCGGATCAGTCGCTCAAGCGGATGGGCATTCCCTACGTGGATATTTTCTACAGTCACCGGCGAGATCCGAACACGCCGATGGAAGAAACCATGGGTGCGCTTGCGATGGCGGTGCAATCTGGCAAGGCGCTCTACGCTGCGATTTCAAATTATTCTGCAGAGGATACCGTGCGCGCGTGTGCCATCTTGCGCACCTTGGGTACACCGTGCGTTGTCCACCAACCGAAATACAGCATGTTCGAGCGGACGCCTGAGCGGGGCTTGCTGGGTGTCTTGGGCGGGGAAGAAATCGGCGCTGCGGTTTTTTCGCCGCCCGCACAAGGGCTTCTTACCGACCGCTACCTGCAAGGGATTCCCTCGGATGCTCGTGCGGCCAAGCCGAACGGTTTCCTCAAACGAGAGGATATCAGTGAGGCCAAACTGGCAAAGATCCGCGCCTTGGCTGGACTGGCTGCCGAGCGCGGGCAGCCGCTCGCCTCGAT
>JAPJNB010000258.1 GCA_026461385.1 Akkermansiaceae bacterium | reverse complement strand
GGCCCCGCGCAAGCCGCAAGGCACCCGTAGCTCAATTGGATAGAGCGTCTGACTACGAATCAGAAGGTTAGGGGTTCGAGTCCCTTCGGGTGTATTTTTTATACACCATTCACAATCAATGGGTTGGCTTCCGAAAAAGAGGCCCAAATTGACACACCCACCCGGTCATGAATACGGGTGGTGACAAATTGGTGACAAACGCGGGTTCTGGATCTGCAATCCCCTCCAAGTCAGGACGTTCCAGAAGAAGAAAAAAGCGTGGTCCCGAATGTGTTGTGAAATTCGGTTCAGCGACGGTTCCAGTTTACCGGATGGACTCCGGTGGCAGGCAGCGTTTCACGATCGCCTACTACCGCGAAGGCAAACGGCTCCGGCAGGTTTTCAGCTCGTTGGACGATGCAAAGAAAGAGGCCCTGCTCGTGGCGCAGCGGATTCAGAGTGGCATGCAGCACATGACCGACCTCAAGCCCCATGACCGGGAAGTCTATCTCACTGCGCGCAAAATGACGGATGAGGCCGGGATGCCGTTGGTTGCCGTGGTTGAGGATTATCTACGGGCCAGAAAGATCGCTGGTTCGGAATCCCTCGCAGCGATGGCCAGCGAATACTCCAAACATTTCGGTAATCTCACCCGACGTGCCACAGTTCCCGAGGTCGTGGCGCAACTGATCGCCTCCAAGACACAGGACGGATCAAGCACCCGCCACATTGCCCAGATCCGATCAGTGCTCAACCGCTTTGCAGCCGCACATCCCGGTGAAATCCTCGACGTCACCTCGTCGGACATCGATGCCTGGCTGAGGAGTCTGAATGTGGCTCCGAGTTCAAGAAACTCGATGCTCATCTATGTGAACCTGCTGTTCTCCTACGCGTTGGAGCAGAACTACCTGCCTGCCGGCAAACCCATCGCTCCAAGCCAACTCCGCAAAGTGAAAGTGGCGGACAGCGAGAACGAGATTTTCCAGCCGGACGAGTTCCGCCGGATCATTCATGCCGCACCCATCCATTTGATCCCGCTGCTTTCGATCAGCGCCTTCGCCGGGATCCGTGCTGCCGAGCTTGTCCGTCTCGATTGGTCGGCGGTAAATCTGGAGCGCGGCCTGATCGAAATCCGTGCAGGCCAAGCCAAGACAGCATCACGCCGGCTCGTGCCCATCACCGAGAACCTCGCAGCGTGGCTCCAGCCTTTGAGCAGGAAGGGCCGCGTCATCGCATCGGGCGAGTTCATCAAAGAGGCCACCGCGCTTGCCCGGGCCTTGGGGATCGAATGGCCGCGCAACGTGCTCAGGCACTCGTTCATCACCTACCGGATCGCCAAGGTGAAAAGCGCGGACCAAGTCGCCCTCGAAGCTGGCAACTCACCATCGATTATCTTCAGGGACTACCGTGAATTGGCCACCGAGGAACAAGCCGACGAATGGTTCGGGATTCTGCCCAAGGACGGCCAGTGGGAGAACACGATTCAGTATGACCGCAGGACCCGGACCGTGACGCTGCCACAGTGAGCGGCCTGTTCAATCCGCGCGCCAACGATGCCTAACGGTCGCGGAATGGTTTTGTGGGGGGAGGGGATATTGCCATCCCTTGTGCGGCCGGAACGTGCTCCTACGCGGCACCAAACGCAAAATTCGGGGTTGAAAAATTGCTTCTCCAACCCCTGATCTGTGATGCACGAAATATGGTGCCGCTCAGGCCTTGAAGCTGGCATTTTGTTTACCATCATCTAGCAGGTCCCCGATGCGGTTCACCGCGTCCTTGAGGATTGATGCGGCGGCGAACACGATCACCCCCACCTTCGGGTCCACGAATGGGATGACGTTGAGGGCCGAAACAAGTCCGGCGATTTTCCCTACAAAGCTGAGGTATTTGAGTGCTTTCATGGCGACCTTGGCGCGGTGTCAACGACGGCGAAGTTTCTTCGCCATGCTCACGAGCGACATGACGCCCACCGCTAGGCCGACGCAGAGTGACGACACACGCAGGTGCCATTCGATCTGTTCTTGGAACGACGTGATCACGCCCACCACCGGCGATGCGATGCCGACGATGGCTTTGGAAACGTAGTCGAGGTCGATTGGCTGGCGCATGGTTAGCTTGGCGTGTCAATCGGGCTGGTCATCGTGACTGTGGCGGTGCCGTCTTCGTGGAGCGTGACTTCGTAGGGCATCTCGCGGCTGGTAGCTGGCAGCACGTCATCAAGCGTGACTCCTGAAATCACCGCAATTTCTGCGATGTGCCGGACACTCTCGGCAGCCGCTTGCAGGTAGCGTGCTGCGTTGGTCCCCATGGCGGCGAGGATGACCTCCGGGCTCACTGATTCGTTGTGCCAAACCGCGTTGAAGCACGCTTGGTGAAATTGCATGCGGCGCTCGGATTCATGGTTGGCCATGGCGAGGAGTGAGCTTGCGATGTGGACTGCTGGTGGCGTGGTGTCGGTGAGATCAAACATGAGCTTGGTGGTTTACTGGTAGAGTGGTGTTTTGAAGAGCGTGCCGTTGAGGCGGATTTCCAGCCAACCGACGGGCGTGGTGGCGTTTGCTGGTGCGGTGATGGCTCCGGTCAGTCCGGATGGTGTGGTTCCGGTCCCGCCACCACGAATCCCCACAAGCGGCGCACCGAGGACCAATTCCCCGTCGTTGAGCGCAGTGGCATCCTTGCCCAGCACGATGGCCTGTTTGCGGGCGGCGTTGTTCACCCCAGCATTGCAGCCGATGATTGTGTTGCTCGCTCCTGTGGTTAGGCTCACTTGTCCACTCACTCCCGTGTTCGATGAACTCAATCCCGTCTTGGCACCTACCAGGGTGTTGCCTCCCGCAGTCGTGTAGCGCCCCGCATTGTAGCCCATTGCACACGACAGCGTGCTACCGGTGATCGATGAAAGCGCGTTGGCTCCCACGGCGGTGTTCGAGATGCCCGTATTGCAGTTCGTGAGTGCCTGAGTGCCAACCGCCGTGTTACCAGATGCGTTGTTGTAACGCAGTGCTTCGCTGCCCACTGCCGTGGTTTCGGACGCGCTGGTCAAGGTGATGGAGGCGTAACTCCCGACGGCCGTGTTGCCCGAGCCTGTGCTGATTCCGATCAACGCGTTGTAGCCCATCCCGGTGTTGGATGATCCTAGGATGCCAGTGATCTTGCCGAGGATCACATTTGTCCCACTCACCCCAAGGCCGATGCCGTCGTTCAATGCAAATGCGCCTGATCTACTTGGCAACGTGTAGGTCTTGGTGGCCCCAGTAGACGAGTATGGTGCGACGATTGAATCTGATCCGTAGCTGTGTGCGAGTTGCAGCGAATCATTGTCCGCCT
>JAPJNB010000257.1 GCA_026461385.1 Akkermansiaceae bacterium | reverse complement strand
TCGCGGCAGTCATCGCAACTTTTTTTGCCGTTCGTGGACTCGGACCCATCGCCGCCATATCAGACATTGACAGACTCGACCTGAAAGGGCGGCTATGACAACTCAGCCGAGCATCAAAACCGCGGCGACGGGAGAGGTTAGGACTTTCGTGGTGTTGGCTATTTGAAGAGGAAGTAGAGGGCGACAAAGCAAACAGAGACCGCAGCAGCGAGGATCCGGTAGTCGCCAAGCCCCGACCAGCCGGGAGTGCGCACGCAGTCGAGGGGATTTTTCCAATAGAGCTTCTGCGGGTCCTCGTGCGCGGCCTTCGGGAGCAGAACCGTGAGCAGGATCTGGAATAGCACGCACGCGGCGAACAAATAGAAGGCCATGAGCATGAACGGGGTCTTGTAGAAAAACGGGGACATCCACCCCATGGCTTCCGGCTGCCAGTTGTGAAGGGTTTTTAGCGAGTAGATGGCAACCCCCGCAGCAGAACCGATCCACATCGTCCACTTGGCGCTCCGGGCGGAAGCCGCCGACCAGAAAACTCCGAGCAAAAACACGCAGGTAATAGGCGGTGCCATGTGGGCCATGATATCAGAAAGTCCCTCAAAGATGCTCTGATACCGGTCGAGAAGCGGAACGAGCGCGATACCTAGCGCGAAGGAACCCAGAGAAGCCATGCGCCCGATCCACACGAGGCGGTGCTCCGGCGTCTCCGGACGGAACCTCTTCCAGATATCGTAGCTGAAAAGCGTCGCGGTCGAGTTCGCCGCGCTGGCGAGATTTCCCATGAGGGCCGCCATGAGCGCCGCGGCAATCACGCCGAACAATCCGTGCGGGAGCAGGCTCTTGATCATGATCCCATACACTTCCTTACTATTGGCGACCTCGACGCCGGGCAGGTGCCCCTGCTTGAGGATGGCAAAAAACAAAAGCCCGGGGAGGACAAAAATGAAAAGCGGAAGGATCTTGATCGCCGCACAAAAGAGCGGGCCGATGCGGGCATGGTTTTCATCCTTCGCGCCAAGGACGCGTTGCACGATCGTCTGATCCGCGCACCAATACCAGATGCCCAATACCGGATATCCCAGAAGAATCGCATACCAGGGGAAGTCCGGATCGACTTCCGCCGGCCGCAGCATGGAGAGTTTTGCCATCTCTCCGCTCGTCTGGAGCGTGGCAACCATTCCATCCCAGCCGCCGGCTTTGTCCCAGGCAAACCACGTGATCAGGACAGCACCGACCAGCAGGACAATGGCCTGAACCATCTCCGTGACGACCACCGCGGCCAGCCCGCCGAATACCGTATAGGCAGCGGTCAACCCGCAGATCATGAAAATGCAGGTCCATTTCTCGATGCCAAAAACCCCGTGCAGCACGAACCATCCGGTGACCAGCGGGAAGGCGATGTGAAAAATGATAGCAGCCACCATCGAGACCACCGCCAGCCAGTCGCGGCATTCGCGGCTATAGCGCCGTTCGAGGAAGTCGGGCAGAGTAGTCACTTTAGAGCGTATGTAGAACGGAACGAAAACCAGCGAGAGCAACACCAGCGTGAACCCGGCCAGCCACTCGAAGTTCCCCATCAGCAGCCCCTTGTCGAATCCCGCCTGCGCCAGGCTCACTAGGTGAACGCAGGAAATGTTTGTGGCAAACAAGGCGAGCCCGATCTCTGGCCACTTCAGGCTGTTGGCCGCCAGGAAGTATCCGGTCGCCTCACTTTTTCCGCGCTTCTGGCGAAGCCCGGCATGGATGCCGATCCCGACGATCCCGAGTAGGTAAGCCGCGATAACCGCGTAATCCAAGGTGTTGATTTGCATATGTATTTTAGGCGTAGGGTTTCCCGGATTCCGAGTGCTTATTGGTTCTTAGTGTTTGTGTGTTGGGAAAGTCAGAGGGGAGAAATTGGCCCATCCCGCACGGGGTGGCCTCAGGGTGCTATCAGGGTGGCTATCAGGGTTTCGGTTCCGCCTGCGTTTGCATGAGCGGTGCCAGCGCATCCGCCCAGCCCTGTGCATGCGCGGCGAGTCCCTGGGCGTTGAAGTGAACCGAGTCTTTGAGCAAGCCTCGCGTGTGGAAGCTGTCAGTCTCCGGCCCTTGAAAGACGCCTGCCACCGTCGCGATGACCTTGCGTTGCCCTTCCACGACAGCGGCCTGTCGTTCCGCAGTGGCTTCTTTTGCCGGGTGAAACGACGCCAGCGCCACGCCCCAAGGCACGTCCCAGCCGGCATCCTTGCGTGATTGCGTGATGGCCTCACCCAACATCTTTGCGTAGTTTTCCGCCGAGGTGCCAGCGATCGAATCCGACTCGCCTTGATGCCAGAGCACGGCGCGGCATCCGTGCATCCCGGCCAACTGCAAGGCTTGTTTCAACCTTGGGTAACCTTTTCCTGTCGGCGTCCAGTAACTCACCGGCGTGCTGCCGACGCCGAGGCAGATGAAGCCGACCGGCGCGTCGTATTTTTTGACGAGGTGGTCGCCGAGGAGTGCCCACGGGGAGCCGCCCCCTCCGCTCGCGCCGGGCTGCGGATCGTCGCCGTGCTGCCAAAGACCATTCTGGAAATTGCAGGAGGACACCCTGTCGTCTTGTGCCTTCTGTTGCGGACCGCCGTGGTTGGCCGAGTTGGATTGGCCGCAGGTCACAAATACTTCGCCGACCCCAACGCGTTCGACTGTGGCGGTGGCCACTGCGGCACCAGCTTTCATGGCTCGGAATTCGAACTGATACCAACCAGTCGGCAGTGTCAGTTTCATGCCGGCGGTGACCTTTGCCCAGTCCTTCACCGTCGCCTTTGTCTGGCGGTCGAGGACGCGGACTTCGACCATGTCTGCTTGTTCGTTCGAAATTGTGACCGCCACCGTCACTTCCGCTACGCCGTGTGCGTCGCGTTGAAAGATGGCGCGTTCCGTCGGCTGTGTGACGCTCAATGGCGATGCGGTGTTCACCGCCGTCGCGGCACTGGCGAGCACTTTGAACACCGGGCCGAAGTAAGAACTGGCCTGCCGTTTCGTTTGCGGAAACACCAGCGCGGCCCCGCGCTCGAAGCGGCCCTCTTCCCAGCGCACCCCGGGGACGGCTTCAATCAGCGAATCATAAGAAAACCCCTCGCCTCCCTTGTGGGTAACCGCGCCGATGACATGGCTGCCAGCGTCCAGTTTCACCGGCTCGATGGCGATATAAAAAGCGCCGTTGTCGGCGGTCGCGGTCAACGGCACTTTGGCAGTGACCATCTGCTTACCCGTGGCGTCCCAGATGGCCACCTCGACCGGCTCAGGTTCGTTGAGTTTGCCGTCTTTGTTCTGGTCGGTCATGCCGAGGGCCGTGACGGTCATCGGCTTGTCGAGCGTGAACCGGTAGCCTACGACGAAATCGCCGCTATTGCTGTTTGAGCCGGTTGTGACGGTGAGGGCTGGCAGGGGCGTCTCCTCGGCAGCGCGGACAGTTACCGCAAACAGGAGAGTGGCGACCAAGATATTTTTCATGATTTTACTTCCTGTATTCATAGCGTAATCCAAGGCGTTGATTTGCATCTTCACGTAGTGGTTGAAATCGTCGCAAAACGCGAGGGATTTGCCGTCGGATAACCTCGGAGCCACCGGATAGCTCTTTGTCCGTCTGAAGGTCAGCCACCCGTGATACGCCCCTCTGCGATTTGACCTAATGGCAATAAAGGGATTCTGCCGGAGCCGGGATTTTCGAAGGGGCCCGGGGATGGGTACGCCGGATCGCGCTGGCTTCCAAAATAATCTGTGTCGATCGTCAACGCGGAGCCATCGGGGTTGAGATACGGCAACTGCGGGATCGCAGCCACGCCCAGAAGCGCCGTCGCCACGGGCTGCGTTTTGTGAATGCTGCCGATTTCTCCGAGCGTGAGGATCAATTCCAGACCGTTTTTAATGACGACCAACTGGCAGCCTGGCTCGATGCCGATCATTTCTGTTGCGTTCTCCTCATTTTCAAAGGGCCGCGCCCCGGTATAATAGACGTTTCCGCCGGCCTCCAGCGGGGCACTGTATTCGGCATAGTGCCAGAGCCCAAAGCCGTACAGTCCATCAAGGTGAAGCTCTCCCGCGCGGGATCCATCCGTTGCGACCCATGCTCCGATGAAGATGTTGTTGTAAAACCGGTTGTCGAGTTTCGTGATACCCACTTGGTTGAGGATCGAGGTCGAGTGCGGCAGGTGGCAGGGGGTTCGCCGGGGCTGCGGCATGACGCTGAGCCTGCCTCTGAACAGATTGTGGGCGAAGGCCCCTCCCTCCGACCAGTCGCGCAGGGTTAACTCGGAAAGAAAGATGTTGTTGTCCACCACATAGGGGCCGTGGTTGACCTCCATGAAGAGGTCGTCGGTGCTGTTGTCGTAGCAGAGGTTGCCCGTCACCCTGGCGCCTTGGGCCATCCAATCCAGCCAGATCCCCCTTCCCGAGCTGTGGATGCGGTTTCCCTTGATGAGCGTGTCGATCGCAGCGTGGATTTTGATGCCCGCCATCTCCGCTCCCTCAAACTGCCTTTTGCTCCAGATGTTATAAATGTGGTTGTCGGTGATCTGGCTGAAAATCGCCCCCAGGCTTCCGACGATCCCGCCCTGCTCGCAATCGGAAATGGTGTTGTGGCGGACGAGGTGGCTGCCGATCGTCTCGCGGTTCCATCCCTTGAGCAGGGCGCGGGCGATGGTTTGATCGTATCCCTCGGCGGAGTTCGCGGAGGTGTTGTCCCACGCGTCGCCGTATTTTCCGAGCGTGATGCCACAGCACATCGAATGGCTGATCGTATTATTTTCGATGATCCAGCCCTTGCTCCAGTTCGTGCCGATGAGGCCGACCTGTTCCGCTGTCGGCGGCGCCCAGGGGGTTGCGGCATGCCGCATGGTAAAGCCTCGCACCGTGAGAAAGTTCACGCCGGTTTTTCCCGGATAAAAAACCGTGCGGCGGACATTGATCTCGACCTCCTGCCCGTTCGGGTCGGCATTGCCGAAACGCGCCCAAATGGTCGTCGTCACGTCATCCACCTCCGCGAACCAGAGCAGCAAAGGCTCCGTGGACTTCCTGACCTCCTCGATGCTGGCCGCTTCGCTCAGCCAAACGCCGTCCAGATAAACCGCGCCGGTATGGTGCCTGCGGCCTTTCGCAGTGAACCAGTCGCCGTGAATACGATCCGTATAGGGATTGAAATCACCAAAAAATGAGTTCGGCAGGGATACACTCCACACACCATTCTCGGTTTTTTCCCAGCCTTTGACGACTTCGGAGCCCTTGATTTCCACGCTCTCTCCCGGAGCGGCCTGATAGACGATGCGCCGGATGTCCGATGTGCCTCCGCGCGGGGGATCCACCCGCTCCCGGTATGTGCCCGCGTGGACGGTAACGACATCCCCCGGTTGCGCGGCCCGCGCAGCGGCGGAGATCGTGCGGAACGGGCGGGCGGCGGAGCCTTCGTTGGCGTCGTCGCCGCCAATGGAAACATGGATATCCGCGGGAGCCGCAGGAGCGGGCTGGTCAAGTTCAGATGTTATCATTGTTTATTATGCATGGAGAAGAAATCGAAATCCGCAAGGTCGCGGTCAAGACCGAAAGATCAATGTTCTCGGAAAACCTGCGGATGATGTCGAGTATCTAAGCGAGTGCAGGAATTGCAAAGATCGGTCCTCGGTCAGACCTTCGATGAGTTGCCGATGTCGGAACTCAATGATCGGTGCGGAAGGGCGCGGCGGGGAGATCGGCGGCGTTATAGAGGAAGCACGGCGGATTGTTCGCCCAGCCGTAGCGCACGGCCACGGGGGCTTTTACCTCGTTGCTCGACACCACCACGGTTTCGCCGTCGATCACGGCCTTGGCGGCCACCCATTTCTTATCGGCGCCGCAGATGGCGAAGGCCTGCAATTCCGCCGGGGCGGTGGATGTGTCATCGGGAAACAACTTGGGATTCGCGGCGATTTTCAGCCCTTTGGCGTGCTGGAAACGGATACGGATTTTGTCCGCCTCCACACTCATCGCGTCATAGAGCGGGCCGGAGTGCTCGATATCCTCCCCGTAGACGAGTTTGCGGGCGGCGAGGGCCAGGCGGTGTCCCACGTCGGCCTTGTTGCGCGGGTGGATGTCGTTGGCCTCCCCGATGTCCACGGCGACGGCCATGGCGGTGTTGGGAACCTTCAGGGTGCGCTGTTGCAGATCGCGGATCATCGCCAAGCCGCTCTCCTCCACCGGCTGGGTGGTCGGCGCCATGAAGTTCGCCAGTTGCACGAAGAGAAAGGGGAAATCACCCCTGCCCCAGCGCGTGCGCCAGTCCGTGATGAGGGTGGCGAAGAGCTTGTCGTAATCTGAAGGTGAAGGGTCGTACCGGTTGGTCTCTCCCTGATACCAGATCACGCCTTTGATACCGAAGGGGATGATCGGGTTGATCATGCTGTTGAAGACATGGGTGGGGGTGGTGGCCTGCGGTTTGCCGTCGGGCGGTGCGACGGGCATCGGCACCGAGGGCGTTGGTCTGGGCGACACGGGCGCGCGCGCGGCCGTGGCGGCTGCGGAGGCTTTCGTCCAGTCGGCCATGGTCTGCTTAAATGCGGCGCCATGTTGCTCGTTCCAGGCTTTCATTTTGGCGTCAAATTCGACCTTCAGCGCCGGAAAGGCGGCCTCCGCGGCGGGAGCGGCGGCTTTGGCTTTTTCATGTTGCGCGGCGTATTTGGCAAAGTCGGGATTGGCCTTGAACGCGTCGAGGCTGATGAAAGACTGGATGCGCAAACCGCCATAGGCGCACTGGATGAGGCCGACGGGCAGTTTGGTGCGCTCTTGTATTTCACTGCCGAAGTAGTAGGCCACCGCCGAAAAGCTGTCCGGCCAGCCGCCGTGGCCGACGAGCATTTCCGGCGTGCAAACCTGCCAGTGACCGACCAGTGAAAATTTGGGATTCTTCTCCAGGGGCATGTCATCCAGTGGCGTGTAGGCGGTCGATTGAGTGACGATAAAAAGCCGGAGCAGCGGGCGATTGGCCTTGGCAATATCCTCTTTTCCGCGGCTCGAAGTGGTGATGCCGGTTGCCATGTTGCTCTGCCCGGAGCAGGCCCAAACATCGCCGACGAGCACGTCGGAAAAGGTCAGTTTATTCTTGCCGGACACGGTCAGGGTGATGGGTTCCGTCGAGCCTTGGAGCGCGTCGAGATCGACGCGCCATTTGCCATCCGCGCCGGCGGTGGTCTTGGCGGTGGCAGCCCCCGCTGTGACAGTGACTTCCTCCCCCGCAGCAGCCATGCCCCAGACGGGAAGTGTGACCCCCTGCTGGAGCACCATGTGATCGCCGAAAATCGCCGGCATGGTGACATCGGCATGGAGGAACGGTGACGCGCCCAGGAGGAGGGCGGCTAATAGGGTGGATGCTAAGTAGGGGGATATGCGGGTTCTCAATTTTTTGTGCGGTGTGAAGGGGCTGATACTAAGAATAAGCACCGTTTATAAACAAATTAAATTATTGAAAATCCGATTTGAGGGCAACAGGTGTTTTGCCAGATTCTGCATCAGATCATTACTGACCAACGTGGGGAGTCATGGAAACAGGGAGTCTCTAATGC
>JAPJNB010000256.1 GCA_026461385.1 Akkermansiaceae bacterium | reverse complement strand
GTATAGGTGTTGGTGCCGGAGAGAATCAGGCGGGATGTGGCGCTGTTCTGCGTCACGCTGGTCACATTCGAACCGATGTTCGCACTGATGGTGGTATCGCCGGTGGCGGTGCCTTGCAGAGTGAGGCTACCCACGTTATTGATCGCGTTGGTCGTGATGGCGAGGGTGTTGGCGGCGAGACCATAGTTATTGAGAAGGACATTACCGGTGCCGGTGATGCCGCCGGTGATGGTTCCGGTGGCAATCGTCGCTCCACTGATGGTGTTGTCAAACGTCCTGATGTTGAGGTTGCTGTTCAGGGCGATGCCGCCGGACAGAGTGTAGGCCGAGCCACCGCCGTTAGCACCAATCACAGAGGTGCCGCTGTCGGGAGCATTGACCGTGAAATTGTTGGTGAAGGCTCTACCAACGAGGAGGATGCCTCCCGTCGAACCGACGCCACCCAGCGTGACGGTGCCAGAGCCCAGCGCGTCGCTGCTGGTGAGGGCGTTCACCGTGCCGTTTTTGATGGTGAGTCCACCGGAGAAAGTGTTCGCGCCGGAGAGTGTCAGTGTGCCGGCACCGGTCTTGGTGAGCGTGCCACTGACTGAAGTATCATTCGAAAGAATACCCGAAAGAGTGATGTTTCTGGAAACGGCGGCGCCGGAAGCGGCCTGGAAGGTGGGGCCGCCAGAAGTGGTGCCAAGCTGCATGTTGAGCGAGGAGGTCCAGTTCTGTTCGGCACCCAGTGTACCGCCTTGCAGCTTGATGGTGGTGGCGAGGGTGGCGGCGTCGGTGCCTTTGGTGATCCCTGCGGCACCGATGTAAAGACTGCCGCCGCTGAGGGTTAAATTCGCCGCTGAGGTGGCGTTGTAAGTGGTAGCACCCGTGGAACCTCCGAACTGTATACCGTTGGCGGTCACCGTGCCGGCGGACTGGGTCATGGCGGCGGTGAAGCCCGCATCGGACCCGACCTTGAAGAAGTAAATCTGGTTGGCGGCATTGCCGGTGCCAACCGTGACCGTGCCCCCTGTCACGTTAAGCGTGCCGTTGGATGCGCTGGTATTTCCGATGCGAATCTCGCCGGATTTACTGGCAACGGTGCCAACGCTCAAGACGCCGGTGCCGCTCACATTCAAGGCGGATGTGTTGACGCCGGTCCCGTTTCCGATGCCCAAGTGGGCGTTGCTAACGCCGGGTGTAATGGCGTTGCCGTTCACCGTCAGGGTGCCGCCGGAAAGGTTGTAGGCGACGTTTTGGGTGGCACCGTTGATGTTGTATCCAAAGGTGTTTCCAGGCGTGACGTTGAAGGTGCCGCCGGTTTGATTTAGGGTTGCAGCACTCATGGTGCCAATGTTTGCACTGTAAGTTCCCGCCGTCATGTTGACGGTGCCAGCGCCTGAAAAGGTGTATTGCGCATTACTCGCCCCACCACCGAGGTTGAGTGTGGAGCCTGCATTCGAAACGATGGAGGACGCCGCATTGGCTCCATACGCAATGGCGGAATTGATGGTGGCGGTCTTGCCAGCGGCGACGGTAATGGCACCGCTCGTGGTGGTCGTCGGCATGATGGCCAGCGTACTGCCGGTGATTTGGTATCCGCTGTTGTTGAAAGTGATGGAATCCGTGGCCATTTGCGCGGCAAGCGTGATCACATACTGGTTTAGCGTGCCGTCTGTGCCGGCAAAGGTGGCGGTGTTGCTGCCGTCGTTGATAAGGGTCTGGCTCCAAATCACGTTCGAGGTGCCGTTGTTCCAAACCGTGTTTCCTGCGGTCAAATTCCAGTCACCGCTGCCAGCGGAGATGGTGGCTCCGTCGCCTGCTGTCTTGTCCCAAGTGAGGGCGGCGGCGAAGGCCGAGGGCGCGGTGAGCGTAAGCGAAATAGCGGCGAGGAGGAGACGGTTTTTATGATTGGGTTTCATGGATTTTTAAAGAGGGATAGAACGTTAGGATTTTACCTCTGGGTTGAAAAATGCCTCATTTTTGAGCGGGATCATAGTCCACAAAGTGATGACATTGTAGGATGATGATTTGAGCCGCCGCGTTGGAGGAATCAAGGTAACTGGATCACCTTGAGGCGGGCGAAGTTTTTGACCGGGGTGCCCGGCGTGAAGATATAGGAGATCGCGCTGGAGCTTTCCAACACCGGGGGCTTGGCCAGCGTGGTCCATGATCCGGCGGTGAGCAGGGTGGAACTCTCGATATCGTAGGTAATTCCGGTGGCGTCGAGGCGCTTTGAAAAACTGAGGGCGCTGCCATTGAAGGTGCCGATGGCGGGGTTACCCACCGTCGGGTCTTGGCCGGCGGTGGCGTATTCCACTAGGTTACTGACGCCATCGTTGTCAGGGTCAGCACTGGGACCTCGTTGTTCAACGGGAATCGCGCCGTTAGCGAAGGTACCGGCGATCCACGAGGCGAAGCCAGCAGGCGTGACGGGGCCGACTGTCAGGGTGCCGTCTCCTGTGATCTGGGAGATGCCGATGACCGGTGAGGCCGAACCGACTTTTCCATAAACCCCGTTCGCTTGCTGGGTGTTGCCGATGAATAGTTTATTCACTTTATCGGTGCCGGTGTAGGTGAGGTCCAGTGTGGCTCCCGTCGCGGCGAGGGTTACGGTAGAAACGTCGTTGCCGGTGTTAGTGTTATTCGAAATCCGGACCTTGCCCGCGTTGACCGTGAGGTTGCAGGCATAGGTGTTCGCGCCGCCGAGGATCATGAGCGAGGTCGCGCTGTTCTGGTTGATGCCGGTGACGTTCGTTCCGATGTTGGCAGACAGGGTCGTGTCGCCGGTGGCGGTGCCTTGCAGAGTGAGGCTTCCGATGTGGTTGATCGCGGTGGTGGCAATGGTAATGGTGTTTGCCGCGAGACCGATGTTGTTGAGTAATACATTGCCGGTGCCGCTGATGCCACCGGTGAAGATTGCGACCGCTTTGGTGGTCCCACTGATCGTGTTGTTGTACGTTTGAAGCGTGAGATTTCCATTCAAGGTGATACCGCCAGACATCGTGAAGCCGGAGCCACTGCCGTTTGCACCAATGACTACCGAGCCACTGTCAGGAGCGTTGATGGCAAATGGATTCGAGTTGCTCTGCCCGGTGATGAAGCTGGCCCCAGTGGACCCGCTGCCGCCCATGGTGACCGTGCCGGTGCCCAGCGTGGTTTGCGTGGTCTTGCTCTCCAGCGTACCGTTTTTGAGGGTGACTCCGCCGGTGAAGGTGTTCGCGCCCGCAAGTGACAACGTGCCGACCCCGGTCTTGGTGAAGGTGCCCGCGCCGCTGTCATCCGAGAGAATGCCTGTGAGGGTGATATTTTTCGAGGCACCGGCGATGGTAGCTGCTTGGAAAATAGGGCCGCCGGCGGTGGTGCTGAGTTGCATGTTCAGTGAGGACGACCAGCTATCGGATGCGCCGATGGTCCCGCCTTGGAGCTGGATCGCGACCGCAAGGCCACCTGCGGCAGAGCCACGGGTGATGCCTTGGAGGCCGATGTAGAGACTGCCGCCGCTGAGTTGCAGGGCAGCGGAAGAAGCGGGGTCATAAGCACCGGAGTCGCCGCCAAACTGGATGCCGTTGGCGGTCACGGTGCCGCCGGACTGGCTCATGCGAGCGAGGTAAGGGGCGTCGATCGTCCCGGCTTTGAAAAAGTAAATCTTGTTAGCCGTGCTCCCAGTTCCGACGGTGAGCGTCCCACCCTGCACATCGAGCGTGCCGTTAGATTCGGGCGTGTTGGCGATGCGAATTTCACCCGACGTGCTGGCGATGGTGCCGACATTCACCGTGGCCCCGCTCTTCACGGTCATCGTGGAGGTGTTGGAGATGGCGGTCCCGCTTCCGATGCCGAGGTAGGCGTTGTTGACGGTGGCCGTCAGAAGATTGCCGTTGACGGTCAAGGTGCCGCCGGAGAGGGTATAATTTAAATTGCGGGTGTTGCTAGAAACGTTGTATCCATTGTTATTTCCGGGCGTGATGTTGAAGGTGCCGCCGGTCTGGTTGAAAGTGGTGACGGTCATGCTGCCGACGTTGGCGGTGTAAGTCCCCGCGGTCATGTTGACAGTGCCGCCGGAGCCAATGAAGTTGTATTGGGAATTGCTCGCGCCGCCACCGAGATTCAAAACAGCGCCCGAGTTCACGGTGATACTGGCCACCGCGTTGTTGGCGTAAGTGATGGTAGAATTGATAGTGGCGGTCTTACCAGCGGCCACGGTAATGGCACCGTCCAATGTTCCGTTCACCAGCGACAGCGCGGCGCCGGAGAGGGTGTAGCCGCTGTTGGCGAAAGTGATTCCACCACTGGCCTGAACGCTCCCCGAAAGGGTCACCGCATACGCACCGTCCGTGCCCGCGCCGAAGGTGGCGGTGTCCAGGCTGGCATTGTTCCACTGCGTGTTCAGGTTGGTGGTTTGATTCAGCCAGTTACCGGCACTATTCGCCCAAGTACCACCGCCGTCCTGGGCACCGGCGACGCCTGAATTCACATCCCACGTCAGCGGATACGTCTGAATCTCGAAGTTCCTCTCCTGCAGGCTAGGCCCGACCGTCACTGGGTTGGTAAAGCCAACCGGTATGCCTGACGAGACGACGAGTGTGTAGGTGCCCGCCGCCAATCCGGTGATGGTGTAGCGACCGGTTACATCCGAGGTGCCCTTCAGCGTCGTGGGCGAGGCAGTCACGACGACCCCCGCGAGGGGATTGCCCTGCATCGTCCTCGTAAACCCATCGATGAAAAACGTGGTGGTCGCACCCACTTGGACCACATAGTTTGCCGTAGTGGTGAGGCCTTTCATGTCGGAAACCGTGCATTTCACCGTATAAATGCCGGTCGCGGGCCAGCTTTTGCTGGCGACAGAGTTGTTGGTGGCGGTCGTCGTTCCATTGCCCCAATCCCAGAAGTAGGCCAGCGTGTCGCCATTCGGATCGCTGGCGGTGCAGGTGAAATTGACGCTGACATTGATCGCCGGGTTCGCATTCGTCCCGCTGATGCTCGCCGTTGGCGAAAAGTTTCCCGAAACAATGCCACGGTTCACGGTCACATCGACCCAGTTCACGCCGTCCGAGTCCGTGCCACGGGCCACCGGGGTGATGTGGATGCCTGCCGCCGTATCGGAGAATGTCTTGCCGATGGGCAGAACGGCATCGGTCTTTTCAGATGTCGTTGGCAGCATATCGAGCAACAGCGGTTGCTGGTAACCGCCGTTGATGCTCGCCCAGTTCACCAGCACGCCGTTCTGCATGCCGTAGCTTGTGCCATAGAGTTGACGATGTTCGATCCAGTAATCATCCGAGCTGTTGGCACGATCCACCACGAGCGCCCGCTTGTTTCCATCCGCCTGCGGCTTATCCATGGCGCGGATGCGTGTGGTGCTGGTGCCATTGGTGGTAATTTTCACCAAGTCCGTGACGGGCATCCAGTTCAGAAACTGCTTCAAACTAGCACCAAAATGCCGGGAGGTATGCGGCGATGAGCCCACGCCCATCATGTCGAAGACGTTGCCGTAATCCCAGACCTCGCCCGTGCCGATGACGCTGCCGTCATCCGTGTCCCAAGCGCCAGAATGCGGCAGGCCGAAATTATGCCCCACCTCGTGGGCACAAGTTTTGAGGTTCCACTGCGAGTTGTGCAGCCACGCTCCACGCGCGCCCACCCTCGCCACGCCGGCGGTGCCTGCGATCACGGGTGTGGCCCCCGTAACGACCACTTCATGGGTATAATTTAGATAGTTGAAGCCTGCAGCGGCCGCTGCGACACGAGCGTCGTTTAACACATTGCTCAGCGAGGTCCAACTGGCGTAATTCGACGAACTCTTGGGCATCCGCACCGTCGTAGTGATGGCGGAACCTTGCCCGACCAACGCATACGATGACTTGCCGGAGGACATGTCGGTATAAATGGTGTTCATGTCCACGATGAGCTGCCCCAGCGTGGCGTCACTGACCACCTGCCCTGGAAAATCAGAGAAATCCACACGGATGATCAAAAGGGTCTTCTGACCCTCGGTCCATGGACTGGCCGCGATCACGCCGTCCAAATCCGCAGCCAAGGCTGCGGTGGCACCGGATTGCTCGGCACTCGCGGCATCTAGCAGGGCGGCGATGGCTTGGAATTCATCGGGGTAGCGGATCATTCGATCGGCGCCGAATGCGATCACCGGCCCGTCGGCAGCATCGGTTTGCTCCTGCGTTTCTTCCAGCACTCGCCCAGCCTCAGCCCGGGTTGCAACTTCCGAAGGTTCCAGAACGCGGCCGGCAAACTCGGACATCGCGAGTTTGCCATCCAGCGCCACGCCGTGGATGGCGATGTTGTCGCGGGTCGGCATGGCACCGCGGCGGCCGTAGGTGTGAGTGTCAAAAACCCGACCGTCTTGGAGAGTTGCAGCGCGGGTCGTCATACAGCCGCGGTCGTTGTCCAAGGTCGTCGACTGCACCAGCAGGTCGCCATTCGCATCCACGCGCTCCTCCAGCAAGGCCACGATTTCCTTCGGCAACTGCTGCCGCACGGAATCTGGCACCGCGAGCTCCAGCGCCCGGCGCGGGTCCTTCTCGATCAGCGCCAGCAGCTCGTGGCGGCGCTGCTGCGCCAGTTTAATGCCTTGTTGCAAATCCACACCAGCGCCTGCTATCCTCAGGTTTTCCGTCCAGCGGCGGAAATCTTCAAACACTGTCTCGGCCACTATTTCTCTCCAGCGAAGATCGGCCCGCTTGGGGAAATCTAAGTCTGATAGATCTCTCGGCGAGAAATCCTGACTGACCGCCGAGGCCGCTGAGGTTCGCCGGCCAAGAGGCGCGTTTTTTGTTAGGGCTGGTGCAGGCTTTGCAGAACCCACCACTTCCGCAGAGGTGTTAGAATTTGAAGCGGGCGGAGTTTGGAAATGCCATAGCAGCAGCAAAAGAAGCAGCCAGACAGGAAGCGCCGGGAGATAGCGATGGAGGCGTTTCATATCAAAAGTAGGAGCTCATTATGGCTGTTTCCAAAAAACTGTTTTCCGGTCGCCCATTTCGAAGACCATTTCCGCTCCGGACATGATTTCCGCGTAGTCGATGAAGGGGACGGTCAAGGGCTTGCCGTTGACCGTGACGCGCTGCACGTAGGGCTTGTCTTTTCCGCCGTCCTTCATCTTTACCACGAATACCTTGCCGTCCTTCAGCGGGACGCGTGCCTCGGGAAATAACGGGACCCCGATCGAGAAACGGGTGTCTCCGGGGGCCACTTGATAGATTCCCATCGAGCTCAGGATGAACCAAGCGGACATCTGGCCGCAGTCTTCGTTACCGATGATGCCGCCAGGAGTGGCCTGATAGAACTCGGTCATGATCTTGTGGACGAGCTCCTGGGTGCGCCACGGTTGCTCGATCCAGTTGAAGAGGTAGGCGATGTGGTGGCTCGGTTCGTTGCCGTGCGCGTATTGACCGATGAGGCCAGTGATGTCGCCGGAAATCTGTTCGCCGGTAAGGGTGGAGTCGGTGGTGAAAAGTTCGTTGAGTTTTTTGGCAAACGGTTCCTTGCCGCCGAAGAGTTCGATCAGGCCGGGCACATCGTGCGGAGCAAACCAAGTCCACTGCCAGGCATTGCCCTCGGTGTAATCGCCCATGTTGTGATTAGAATCCGTGGCAGTGAAGGGAGTCACCCATGAACCGTCCTGTTTCTTGCCGCGCATGAATCCCGTTTCCTTGTCGAAATACTTGCGGTAGCGCCCGGCGCGCTCGCCGTATTCCTTGGCGATATCCTCGCGACCCATGCCCTTGGCCATGGTGGCGATGTTCCAGTCGTTGTAGGCGAATTCAAGGGCTTTCGAGACCGACTTGAGCTCGAGATCCGCCGGAATGTAGCCCATGGTGGCATTATAGAGCTTGGCCTTGGGCATTAGGTCTTTCCTAACATCTTCGGTGTGGTAGGGAATCGGCTTCTCGTCGTCGTAGACCGAGGAGAACACCACGGCGTCCATGGCTTTTTTCAAATCGTAATCGCGTAGGCCTTTAACGTAGGCATCCACGATCACCGGGACGGAGTGGTAGCCGATCATGCAGCCAGTGTAGTTGGAGGCGAGGTCCCACATCGGTAGGATGCCGCCCTCGTCGTACTTGCGGAGTAGCGAGCGGATCCACTGCTGGTCCCGCTCCGGATCGATAATGGTGTAAAGCGGGTGCTGGGCGCGGAAAGTGTCCCATAGCGAAAAGACCGTATGATTGGTATACGCGGAATCTTCACGGATCTTCTGGTCCATGCCACGGTGGCGGCCATCCACGTCGCTGGCGAGGTTAGGTGAAATGGCGCTATGATAGAGGGCAGTGTAGAAGATCTTCCGCTGGTCGTCGCTGCCACCGGAGACCTCGATGTGACCCAGTTGCTTCTCCCATTGTTTTTGCGCTTTCGTCACCACGCCTTCGAAATCCCAGCTAGCGATTTCGGCTGTTAGATTACCCCTGGCTCCGTCCATGTCCACCGGGCTGATGCCCACCTTCACCATGACTTCCTCGTTCGGGTTGGTCGAAAACTTCAACTTCGCCTTGATTTGCTTGCCCTTGGCTTGATCGCCAGCCAGCAAGGCGTCATTCGAATACAACTCGGCGACGAACGGTTTGGAAAACACGGCGTGGAAGTGGATGCGGCGGTTGGGTGCCCATCCTTTGACATGTCTCCAACCGCGGATTTCGTGATCATTGACGACTTCGATTCCTGCTTCCAGCGACTGGCGGTTCTGAAGACTGTGCTTCAGGTCGATGACGATGCCGGCTTCCTCCGCCTTCGGAAAGGTGTAGCGGTGCATGCCCGCTCGTGGTGTGGCGGTGAGTTCCGCCTTAATCTGATAGCGATCTAAGAGTACGCGGTAATATCCCGGACTCGCCACCTGGTTCTTCTTGTCGAAGGCGGAGCGATAGCCGTAGTCGGGCTTATCTGGGGTCCCGGACCCGATGCTGATCTTGCCGGTGAAGGGCATCATCAGCACGTCACCATAGTCGCCGATCCCGGTACCGCTGAGGTGAGTGTGGCTGAAGCCCCAGATCTCCGTATCGGCATCGTAGTAGCCGCCGCAGGCATCCCAGCCAGAGCTGCGGGTGTCCGGGCTGAGCTGCACCATCCCGAAGGGGGTCGTGGCTCCCGGAAAGGTGTGGCCGTGGAAGCCGGTGCCAATGAATGGATCCACTTGCTTCAGCGCAGCATCCCCCGCAGTTGCCGCATTGAGATGCAATATCCCAGCAACCAGTAGCACACAAAGGGATATCATGAAAGTATAAATTCTGTTAGATTGCTGTTGCTGCACTGGAAGTTGGTTTTTAATGATTCTAATCACGTCTCAGAGAGACCGGCATGAGGACATGTTCCGTAGACATTTATACTGACTCAAAAAACGGCAGGACACGATAGTCCACAAAGCGATGACACGGAGGGTTATCCTTGGCAAATGGTCCCAATAAAACGTTTACTCAAGCTTAGTTAATTGACAGCCACTCCCTAGCCCACAAGATCATGACATTACTGCGACACCGCATTTCCCCAAAACCACCATGCAAACCCCCTACCACCGACAGGTTGTGCGGTTGTCATTTTAAAGCAAATTTCAACAGGATTTCCGCGTGGGTGTGCTGCCTAATGCTCGCCTCCACATCCGCCCTGCTCGCGGTACCACCCGTGCCGAAGGAAATCATCCCCGAACGGATTCCCGGCACGAAGCCGCGCAACGTGGTTTTCATCCTCTCGGACGACCACCGCTACGATGCGATGAGTTTCCTTGGCCACCAGTTCGCCAAGACGCCGGTCATGGATTCGTTGGCCGCGAACGGTGCCTACATGAAGAACGCGCTGGTCACCACGTCACTGTGCTCGCCAAGTCGCGCGTCGATACTAACGGGCTTATATACCTTCCGCCACCGGGTGATCGATAACAACCGAGCGATCCCCAAGGGCACGATCTATTTCCCGCAATATTTGCAAAAGGCGGGCTATGCCACCTGCTTCATCGGGAAATGGCACATGGGTGGTGAAAGCGATGAACCACAGCCAGGCTGGGATCACTGGGTGAGCTTCCGCGGCCAAGGTGAGTATACCCCACCTACGCCAGACTATACACTCAACGTGGATGGCAATCGCGTAAAGCAAAAAGGCTATATCACCACCGAGCTTACCGACTATGCCATCGACTGGCTCAAGCAGCAAAAACCTGCGGAAAAACCGTTTTTCCTCTACCTATCCCATAAGGCAGTACATGCCAATTTTACACCCGAGCCGAAGTATGACGGCAGCCTCAAGGACCTGCCATTCAAGCGCCCCGCGACCGAGGCCAGCACGCCGGGCAACTTGCTGCAGCCACGCTGGCTGCGCGACCAGCGCAACTCGTGGCACGGCGTGGATTTTCCCTATCACAGCGAGCTCGATATCGAGAGCTACTACAAGCGTTACTGCGAGGCGCTGCGCTCGGTGGACGACAGCATCGGCCGCGTGCTCCATCAGTTGAAGGACATGGGTATCCATAACGATACCTTGCTAATCTACATGAGCGACAACGGCTTCATGTTCGGAGAACACGGCTTGATCGATAAACGCGTGGCCTACGAGACCTCCATGCGCGTTCCGATGCTCGCGCAGTGCCCCGCCCTCATCAAGGGCGGTACCGTGGTCAATGAAATGGTCGCGAACATCGACGTTGCGCCGACGGTCATGGAGGCGATGGGGCTCAAGAAACCCGCCCACATGGATGGACGGAGTTTTCTTCCGCTGGCGGAAAGCAAGAGCATCCCGTGGCGCAAGGATTTCCTATACGTTTATTACTGGGAGAAAAACTTCCCGCAGACTCCCACCACCTTCGCGATCCGCAGCGACCGCTACAAATACATCACCTACTACGGCCTCTGGGATGCTGACGAGTTCTATGACATGCAGAGTGATCCGGATGAAAGCCGAAACCTGCTCTACGATCCTGCCTATCAGAAACAGGCCGGGCAGATGGAGAACAAACTCTACCAAATGATGGGGGAATTCGGTGGGATGGAAATCCCTCTAAACCAACCCGCCGGCGGGACTAACAAAATACGGCTTCGCAACCGCGGTGGCGAGCATGCCTCCGATTTCCCGCCACCGATGGTCGTGGACGAACCAGTCAACACGAATGCGAACTGAGCAGTTATAACGGAATTTGCACCCCGCTCCCACCTCGCATCCCTTTTCCGAAGGAATCCAACTGGACGAGAACCTCAGAGCAAATTCACGAGTGCAAGAATATCCTGATTATTTCTGTCTCTTGTAATTTCACGACGGGCCTATCCAATAACCGATAAGTTCGGGGCGATCACCTAAACCTATCTTTGGGGTTTTCTGATTATTATCTGTAAACATCACGCCTGTGTCTTATGCGTATTACAAAGACCATCAAGTTGGCATTCTGAATGTCATAAACGATTCGATAATCCCCGACCCGTATACGATACGTGTGCTCGGATCCCACAAGCTTCTTGCACCCCACCGGCATCGGATCATCAGCCAGGTCCTCTATCACTACCATGATTCTTGGGACCCACTGGCGGTCAATCGCGCGTAATTCCTTCGTAGCCTAGCGAGCAACCTCAATGCGGAATGAGTCCATCAGCTGCTAATTGCTTTTTTAATTCTTCCAGAGAGATGTGTTCATCATCGCGTCGCTCTGCGACACAGGCTAAATCAGCCACGTCTTCCATAAGCGCATCGTAATCGGCAATGGGAATCACCACTGCGACTTTCTCGCCACGCTCATCTATAAGGTATTGTATAATTATGATGGGAATCGTAGTCCAGCCGTATGGAAAAGTCTAGGTACGAAATCACCCTTGTTTCTCAGTTATCCAACACTCTGAGGCGCGCGAAATTTTTAGACGGGGTGCCAAGAGTGAGGGCGTAGGAGATCGAGCCCGTGTCCTCGATGACCGGTGGCTTGAGCTGGGTGACCCAGGATCCGGTGACGAGTGACGTGGAGGTTTCGATGTCGTAGGTGAGGCCACTGGTGCCCTCGCGTTTGAGGAAGGTCAGTGTGCCGCCAGCGGTGAAGCTGCTGATGTTGGAGTTGGGCACGGTGGGATCCTGGCCGGCGATGGCGTATTCGACGAGGTTGCGGATGCCGTCGCTGTCGGGATCGTCATTCGGGCCTCGTTTGTCCATGGAAATCGAGCCGTTGGTGAAGGGGCCGGTGATCCAGGAGGCGAAGGCGGGCACCCCGACCGTCAGCGTCCCGGTGCCGGTGATCTGCGGGAGGTTGGTGGCGGATACCCCGTAAATGCCGTCGGCCATCCGGGTGGTGCCAATGAACAATTTCCCCACTCTGTCGGTGCCGGTGTAGGTGAGATTGAGGGTCGCGCCGGTAGCGGCGATGGTGACGATGGATCCGTCGTTGCCGGTGTTGACGTTAGCTGCGCTGGCCGCGCTGGTCAGAGTCAGCGTGCCGGCGCTGAGGGTGGTGTCGCCGCTGTAGGTGTTCGTTCCAGAGAGGGTGAGACTGCCGGGGCTGGATTTGATGAGGCCACCATTGCCGCTGAGCGGGCCGGAGATGCGGAGGCTCGCATTGCCTCCGCCATTGATCTTGGTCGTCCGGAGCAGCGTGACGGGTGTTGCAATGTCATAGGTGAGGTCGATGGCAGTCTTGCTCGCATCGAGCGTAATGGCGGGTGCCGTCCCGCCGAGGCTGAGAGCATTCCCACTGAGGGTGACGGTGGTGGCGGCGGAAGAAGATGCCGTGCCACCAAGTTGGAGGGTGCCGAACTGCTGTGCAGAGAGATTGTTTGAAATCGGGATCGTGCCGCCGGGCAGCGTCTGGCCGGGGAACATCCGCACGGTGCTGGTGGGATCGGACTGCGCGACGATGCCGCCGAGCCAGTTGGAGTTTTGCGACCAAGTGAGCGCGGGGCCGGCGGTGGCATTCGTCCAGGTGAAGGGGTAGGCTTTGCCCTCCGGCAGGCGCACCCACACGCGGTTGACGTTGAGTTTCTTACCGCCGAAGGTCAGACTAAAATCCGAGGAACCATTCTGACGGCCGCCGAAATAAGCATCGGCGATTTCGAAGCGCACGGTGCGCCAAGTGTTACTGCCGGTGGTGGTGATGGGCAGCGGGTGGGGCGTGTAATTGCCACCCGCACCATCGTATCGCAGACCGAGCGCGGAGCTGTCGGCGTTGTCGTAGTATTCCACCTCAATGGTCACGTCGCCGTTCACGAGTTGGAAGGCGAAGGTATTGGTCACGTTGAAATACATGTAGCGGTCGGTCGCGGGCGTGGTGTTGCCGCGACATACCTTTCCGCCGACGGTTTCCACGATGGTATTGCCATCGGCTTGGGCCACGCGTGTGAGGGAGGCGGCGCTGTCGGTCGTGCCGAGATCGACGGAGGCCTCGGGACCGATGTTGGAGCGGTTGCTGAGCGAGGCGACGGTGGGAAGCGTGCCGGTATTCGTGCGCTGCGCGAACATCATGCGTTTCAGCTCGTCGGTGAGCATCATCCACCAGTCGCTGGGCTTGCTTTGGTTGTCGATGAAGCGTCCGTAGGCTGCCGTGGGATTGGGCGGATCGTCGGTCATGGGCATGACATTTGTCCCTTCGTCATATTCGTCGAACATACCGATGAAGAGCCTATCCGCACCGCCGGCATTGATCCAGTCGCGGCCTTTGTCCCAGTAGAATTGCCCACCACTTCGGTCAGTATATTGGGAGAGCGGAGTCGCAGGGAGTTGTTTCAGGTTCGCCCATGAAAATCCCGGCCAGACGTGTGGGAAAAAATCCTGCCCGCGGTTGCGGAAGAGTGCGGCGTCCGAGGTGGTTTTGTTTTGCCAGACGAGCACGCCATTGTATTTCGCCATGTGGGTCTGCCAGTCGGCGTTGAGCGTGTTCCAGTTGGTCGGAAGGCCACCGATGACGTAGGCACCCTGGGCTTGGAAATAATCCACCGCGGCGTTCGCGCTGGCGGTGGTGAAGTTCCGATCCGGCACCGCGAGGCCCCAGATGAAGACGACCGGCTTGCCGTTCTCGCGCACATAGCGCGGATCGCTGAGAAGGTCGAATTGGGTGGTGAGCCACACCCAATCCGCCTGCAGCTTCGCGACTACGGTGGCGTCGGCCATGCCGGAAACGTCGTATTCCACGCCCCAGATGAGGCCCTCTTCCGCCGCCGCCTGCGAGACGTTGCGCAGCACCCACTCGGACTCCGCGCCCGCCGTGGGGTTAAAGCGCTGGAGCCATGCGCCGTCGATGTTGTGCTTGCGCATCCAGCGGAAATGTTTCTGCACCGCCGGATAGGATCTGGACGAAAACAGATAGGCAGGAGCACCGCTCTCCGTCACCACATCGGCGGCGCGGATGAGCGTGGCGGGGTCGTATTCGGTGAGATCCGGCCAAGCGTCCATGGTGAAATTTTCCGGGATCAACGCTCCGCCTCTTGACCAGTGCTTCCATACACCGGTATCAGCGATGTCGTTAGGCGTGCCAAACCACCCCTGATAGCCTGACATCACCTTACCCTTGAGCGTTGTAGAATCGACGTAATCCTTGGCGGGGCCGGTATAACGCGTCTGCCAAGCGCGTGAGACAGCGAGCTGGAAATCCGCGTTGGCGAAAGGCGTGTCGGAAAGGGTGATTCGCTGCACCGGGACTTTTGCCCCAGTCGTTGTGCCGCAGATGATGCGGAAATCCGAACCATTCAGGCTCTTGTTGAATTTCACATCCGACAGTTCGAAGAAGCCATCGACAAAACTCCCAGAATTCACGCGCGTGGTCCGGGTGGTGAGCGTCGAGGTCATGAAGTTACTGGTCTGGGCATTGAACTGCAGGTCGACAGTGCCTGCGGCGTCGTCGAAATACGTGACCCGCAGATAGAGCGTCTGACCCAGGGTGAAGGCGAAAGAATTCGGCCGACGGCCATAAAGGTATCGAGAGGTACCCGTGTTCTGCCACGCCGTCTGCCCTCCAACAGTTACTTGGGAATACGCACCATCCGACGTGGCGGTCGGGGTGATGTCCACCTCGGCACCCAAGGCGGAGCCGAGGAGCCATGAGACCACAGCACATCCTACTAAGCCGCGCCGCAGCACTCCGCTTGCGGGAGATTTCCGGGAAACAGACTCGGCAATGGACAAATTCATGATGAAGGTGGAAATGATCGTTCAGATTATTCCTGGGCAGAGACTTTCTTCGCTTTCGGTTTTGCTTGATTTCGACCGCCAGACTTCGGTTCCCAACGAAAGCTTTCGCCCTCAATGATAAGCTTCAGCTTGTTTGATTCAGGGCCTTCCGGGGCGAAGGACTTGGGCGCGCTCTTTTTCATCTCGTCGATGATCGGCTGAACCTTTTCTTGCCCGGCGAGATTGTTCCATTCTTCGCGATCCTTGCTCAGTTGGTAGAGTTCCTCGGTGCCGTCCGGGTAGTGGATGTAGCGCCATTGTTGGTTCACAAGTGTGTAGCCGCCGCGATTGTGATCGCAGAGCAGCACATTCCGATCTCGCGCCTGGCTGGGGTCGCGCAGCGTGGGTGCGAGCGAGGTACCTTCAAGGCCCTTGTCGGGGGCGAGATTGCACAACTCGACCAGCGTCGGGTAGATATCGATGGTGCCGACGGGCGCAGGAATTTTAGCTCCTTGGGCCATTCCGGGGCCAGCCCAGATGAGAGGAATGTGCGCGGTCTGTTTCCACAAGGTATGTTTCCCCCACTGGCCTTTCTCGCCGAGATGGTAGCCGTGGTCGCTCCAGAAAATCACAATCGTATTGTCGCGCTCGGGACTTTTTTCTAGGGCATCTAAAATTCGGCCGACCTGTGCATCGGCGAAGGACGTGCAAGCGAGATAGGCTTGGATCGCTTCCTTCATGATGCCGAGTTCGTGAAGTTTGTTGACGATGGATTTTTTGCGCGCGTCGGCGGACCGGCGAGGGATCGGGGGCAAATCTGCTGAGTCGTCGTCCTTGATCGGCGGCAGCTGAATCTCATTCAACGGATACATGTCGTAGTATTTCTTTGGCGCGTAGTTCGGGTAGTGCGGTGCATACATGCCCATGGCCGCAAAGAAGGGCTTTTCGTGCTTTTTTTCCAGGACGCTGATGAGCCAGTCGGTCTGTACCGTGTCGGCCATGTCTTTTTCAGCCTCGTCGGGCAAAGCGGCGTACTCCAGAAATCCGCTGTCCTTTGTGCCAGTTTGCGCGCGAACGAATTTGCTATTCGGCACCTGGCTCGGCAGCGGGGCGCCATGCTTCCAGCTATCCACTGGCCAGCCCGTCGTCCGCTGGGCGGCGGTTCGCACATAAAACTCGTTCCAACCCCGCAGATCCACGAACCCCGCCGGGTGATGAAACAACTTGCCTGCCCCGTATGTCTGATAGCCTGCTTGTTGAAACCCTAACTGCAAGGGCCGCAAATCCGGGTGGTCACGCCAGTAAACCTGCGTGTTATAAACTCCGGTGGTCGCCGGGTGACGACCGGTGAACAAGGCGGCGCGCGAGGGCGAACAATAAGTGCCACTGGTCTGCGCATTGAGAAAAGTCACTCCGCGGGCTGCGAGCCGATCAAGATTGGGCGTCTTGGCTTTGATTGGCGAGTCGAGCGGACCCACCCAGTCGTTAAGATCATCGGTGGCAATGAAGATGACGTTCGGAGCGCGCTTGGTGTTAGGCTCGGCGGCCTGCGAAAGCACCGTGGCGATGCCTGTCAAAGCGCATACTGCCAGTGTGCACATGGTGCGTAGGATGCCGGGTGAGGAGATCATTTTCATCAGTTAGGGACGCTTTGAATTTGCTTTGAGGCTCTCCGGTTTTGGCGGAGCGATGAATTGCGACTTGGCGTGCGCTTCCGCGTTCGCCAGCACTTGCTTGGCACGGGTCAGCACGTCCGCAGATTCTTTTTTACCCACGAGATTGGTGAATTCCTGCGGGTCGGCAGCCAGGTCGTAGAGCTCGGCTTGATCCGGTGATCCCCACTCGGTGTAGCGCCAGTTTCCAAAGCGCACTGCCAGACCCAGGCCATCGCGGCGTTTGACGACCGTATAGGCGTATTCCTTTCCGGGAGCCGTTGGATCTTTCAGCATGGGGACAAGCGAGCAACCCTGAAGATGGGCGGGTGGGACGACGTTGCACAGCTCGGCAAGCGTCGGGAAAATATCTACCATTTCCACCAAGCCTTTGTTTTTCGTACCCTGGGTCACACCGGGCACGCGCACCATGAACGGCATGCGGGCGGACTCTTCGAAGAGGTGGACTTTTCCCCACATGAAGTGTTCTCCGAGGTGGTATCCGTGGTCACCCATGAAGACGATGATCGTGTTTTCCCACTCGCCACTCTTCTGCAAGGCCTCGACAATGAGACCGAGCTGCGCATCGATAAACGAAATACAGGCGTAGTAAGCCTGCATGAACTCACGGCGGCGCGCATCGTCTTCCTTTCCGAGTTCAGGAAACCCGTATTCCTTGTATTGCTGGGTCGCCGCGATCCTCGGGATATCGTCCCAATCGTTTGCAGGTGAGCGGCTCAGCTTGATCGAGTCGATGGGATACTTGGCAAAATACGCATCGGGCGCGATGAACGGGATGTGTGGTTTGTGAAAGCCGCAGGCGATCATGAAGGGCTTGCCGGCGCTTGCTTTGGTGGTGATCCACTCGGCCACTTGGCGGGCGTTTTTTCCGTCGGCATGTTGATCGTCTCTCAAGCCCGTGGGTCCGTAGCCAGGCCCGACGCCCTTGACTCCCTGATTGCGCGTCTGCGGCGCAACGGTCAGCAGATACTCGTGCCAAATTTTCCGGTTTTTTCCGGTAATCGGTCCGTGTTCTTTTTCAAATTTTTCGCGAGCCGCCAGCTCAATCGCCGTCTCGTCGTTCTCGAACGCCATCACTTGATCCCAGGTATCGTTGCCGGGATTCTCCAGCGGTTTGTGAAACACCTTACCCACCGCCGCGGTCCAGTAACCCGCTTGGCGGAAGACCCCGGGAATCGACGGTGTACCGGGCCGGATGTCATCGATATTGGTTTCGTTGTCTAAAATTCCAGTGCTCTGCGGGTAGAGCCCGCTCAGGAATGACGCGCGCGACGGACCGCAGACCGGATACTGACAGTAAGCACGCGGAAATGTCATCGCATTGCTCGCGAGACGGTCTAGCACGGGCGTCAAGACGGCTTTGTCACCCGTTGGCCCGATGCGTGAGCTCAGATCATCGCTGATGACAAATAACACGTTAGGCCGTTTTTTGGGGGCGACGGAAACAGCGACCTCCGTCCGCTCCGCCTTGTTCTGGGCACGCTTTTCCTCCCTCTTCTTGGCCTTTTCCTCATTTTTTTTCGCCTTGCGGTCGACAGGCTCGCTCTGCTCCGTCGTCCGTTTTTTGGTGCCTCCCTTGCTGGGATTTGCCATCTGCTCCAGCCAGACCTCGTGAAGTTTCGTTAGCTCAGCAACTTTTTCCGGCATCGTCTTGGCGAGATCATTCTTTTCGGAAATGTCTTTGCTCAAATCAAACAATCCCACTTTTGCCTTTTCGCCCACGAGTTTCCAATCGCCATGGCGGATCGCCCACCAACCCTCCTCGCTACCGGAGCACCAGAACAAGTCCCGCTGCGGCGCGGCCGTTTCCCCGCGCAGCAGCGGCAGTAGATTGATGCCATCGAGTCTTTTGCCCTCAGGCGCGGGCAATCCGGCGGCGGCGAGCGCGGTGGGCAAGACGTCGAGAGAACTCACGACGGCCTGGCTCTCGCTGGGCTTGAGATGGCCGGGCCAGCAGACGAGGAACGGTACGCGGACGCCGCCCTCGTAATCGGAGTGTTTGCCGGCGCGTAACGGCGTGTTGTTCGCGGTTTGCGGGAGCGGTCCGCCATTGTCGCTGAAGAAAAACAGCAACGTGTTCTCCCACACCCCCTCTTTTTTAAGCGTGGCAACCACATTCCCGATCGCGTCGTCCATCCGTTTACCCATCGCAAGGAGCGCGTCCCGATCCTTGTCGCCGGTGTTGAACTTGGCGATCTCATCCGCCGGTGCCTGAAGCGGCGCGTGGACTGCGTTGAAGGCAAGGTAGGCGAAAAAGGGTTTGGATTTGTTGCGGGTGATGAAAGCCGCCGTCTCCTCGCCCAGCCGGTCGGTAAGGTAACCGGTTTCCTGCACCACTTCCGTCCCGCGATAGATCGGATCTGCGGGATCGTTGAGCTTAAAGTAGTCATGCGCGCCACGGCCGAGGAAGCCGAACACCTCGTCGAAGCCGCGCAAAGCCGGACTCCACTCGGGGTCGGGGCCGAGATGCCACTTGCCGAACTGCCCCGTGACATACCCCCCCGGCTTGAGAAACTGCGGGAAAATCTGCTCGCTCTTTGGCAGGCCGCTACCCGCCTCGCCGCCGGTGTAAAGTCCGAGTCGCTGCTGGTAGCGCCCAGTCATCAGCCCCGCGCGCGTCGGTGAGCACACGTGGCCAGTTACGTATCCTTGGTGGAAGATGATGCTCTGCTTGGCCAGCGCATCGAGATGCGGCGTGGTAATTTCCTTTGGATGGAGCGGGTTGAATGCCACATCGGCGTAACCGAGATCATCGGCGACGATGACGACGATGTTCGGCTTCGCGGCAGCGACGGTGGATTGCGAGATCAGGAAACCCAGACAGGCGATGAGATTGTAGGGCGATTTCATGAGTGGTGCACGGCGATGGGTTTGTAAAACAATGATTGAGATCGATTCATTTGGCGGGAGTTCCGCTGGCTGGTGATGCAGCATCGGAATGGCTGACCTTGAGCTTGGAAAACGAAACGCGGGCACCTTCTGTCGCGGGCCCTTCATTGTCTTGGGGATAGACACCCGCTTTGAAATAGAGCGTCTGATCGGCCCAGCTTGGGTCCAGTTTGAAGACGTTCTCCGACTGGGTCGTGCCATTCACGGTGATGCTGAGGACTCCGTCGTGAAGCTTAATCTGATAGTCGAAATCCTTGTTCAACCCCACTTCTGGAAACGTCAGTTTGATGTCCCTGCCTTTCCTGGCCTTGTCCTTCACCAAGGCTTCGATCCGACCCTTGAAAAACTGTAGCTTGATCAGGGGACTGGCTTTGCCCGAATAACCGTGGATCTGGCCGATGACGACCTTTTGCCCACTGGGGACCTCCATCACCCGGCAGCTCACATCCATGGTGTGCGTGCCCTTCGCCGACCAGCAGACGTTGTCATCAGCGGGATTGATCACCTCGCGTAACTCGCAGCGCGAGTAATCGGTGTTCTCCGTCCGAGCACCGGTCACCGCGCACCAGAAGACTAACTGCCCATCGGCACCGCGATAAAAGTATTCGGCGTTCGTGTATCCGGCGCTCAATTGTGCAGCGGAAATTTCCATGGGCTGCCCCACGGCAGTCTCGGAGGCACCGACCGGCAGCGTTAGTTTCCAGTGACTGAGGTCGATCGTGTTCTGGGCCTGGGCTTCGACAGCCACGAGGGCTCCCGCTGCGCCGAGTAGGCCGACGAGACGCTTGGAGGAGATGGTGTTTGTTTTCATAGAGTCGCTTCTTTGATCACAAACTGAGCACGAACATCGTCGAGGAAGTGAACGGTCTTCGGTGCTGCATCATCAGGAACCGCCGCGCCGAGATAGATGACGAGGCTACGGGCTCCGGGCGGGATCTCCATGGTCGCCTCTAGAGTTTGCCAGCCGTTCTCGCCGTGTTTCGTGGTGACGGTGCGCGCGGCGTGTTGAAGGACTTGGTCGAACATGTTCTCACTGTTCCAGATCGGCTTCACGTCTTCCGGTGCCTCGGAAAACGCGGCCAGGCGGATCTGATTTCGCTCTGCGGAGTCTGACGGGATGCGATGAAACGAGGCCGTGACCTCCACCGTCTGCGACGCCGCACCCACAGGCAGAGGATACTCGGCAAGATCCACAATGCGGACAGCGGTGCAGAACTTCCGTCCGGCACTGGGTTCCAGTCGCGCCATGTGCGTTCCTTCCTTAGGATTCACTCCCATCTCCAGCGGAATCACCGCAGACAACTGCCCTGACCACCCACCTGCGCTGCTTGGAAACCCACGGCCCGCCACCAGCTTCACATCCTCAAATCCTTCGACGAAAAGCGGCACCACTCGCAGCTTATCCAGCTTCATTCGAGGCACCGCATACGCAAACACCATCGACGTGCAAAATATTCCAAACACGATCCCCGCCGCCGCCGTGGTGACTGGGCGCCACGAGAACCAAGTTGAACGAACAGGTTTTGCCGGGTGAGCGGGCCCTCTCAACGCGATACCGCCACTGCCCAACGTGGCGTCGATGTTGACGTAACGTGCGAAGAGGCGCCGAGTGGTTGGATCGCGTCTCAACTCTTCCTGGAGTGCCTCGCGATCCGCTTCGGATGCGTCACCATCGATGTAGCGGCGAATGAGTTCGAGGCTTTCGGGTTCTGATTTCATGAGATTCCCTCCTGGGCGAGCAAACGTTGGGTGCAGTTCATCAAGGCCAGCCGGATGCGGTGCAGCGCCTTGTAAAAGGACATGGGTGAGCGGCCTGCTTCCACCGCGAGAGCATCAATCCGTGCACCGGGCGCATAAGCAGCGTCTAGCAGCTTCCGTTGAGCGGGATCGAGCTTCTCCACGCAGGATTCCAGCGCCCGGCGCTCGGCCTCATAAGCGTCGGCCTGCTCGGTCACCTCGTCCGCGAGCAGTTCCAACACATCCTCATCAAAGACCAGGCGATCCCGAGACCGGTCCCGCAGCAAAGCCAACGCCTTGAATCTAGCCACACCGAATGCCCACGGACGGAAGTTTGCGAGATCATCCAGATCCCCTAGGCGCTGCCACAGCACCACCGCCACCTCCTGCATGACCTCCCGCGCATCCTCCCGCGAGGGAACGAGCGTCCGCACAAAACCCTGCAACGCCTCCTCATGGCTCACATAGAGCCTGAGAAACTGGTCATGCTTCGCATTTTCAGCAGGAGTCATCAAATATACATTCCGCGAGCAGCATCCATTTGCCGAGAAAGTTATCGTTTATTTATCTGCCACTTTGCAACAGCGTGGACGGGATACTTTATTGCCCCCCGCCCACGTTGCCCATGGCTGACTTCGCACGGCTTTCCGGGGCGATGGCCCACGTGTGGTCGGGTGCGGAAGTCATTTCAAACGTCAACTCCCCACCCCCGGCAATTTGTGGATGTTGAAGAAAGGTCTTGTTGAAGTCCGCGCCGTTCAAGGTGGCGCTGCGGATGTAGGGGCGCTGCGGCCCGTTAGCTTTCGCGTGAATGACGAAAGTTTTTCCGTTAGGTAGGTGGATCGTCGCCTTGTCGAAGAGCGGGCTGCCGATCTGATACTCGGTGGTTCCCGGGCAGACGGGATAGAAGCCCAGCGCGCTGAAGACATACCAAGCCGACATCTGCCCGGTGTCCTCGTCGCCGCAGAAGCCGTCCGGCGCGGACTGATAGAGGCGGCCCATCACCTCTCGGACTCGTGCCTGGGTTTTCCATGGCTGACCGGCGTAGTTGTAGAGGTAGGGCATGTGCTGGATCGGTTGGTTGCCATGCGCGTATTGGCCCATGTTGAGCGCGACCATTTCGATCATCTCGTGGATCATCCTGCCGTAAGTGCCGACATTCACATCCGGCGGCGTGAAGAAGACTTGGTCGAGTTTTCTTGTGAAAGCCTGATCGCCACCCATCAGCATGACCAAGCCCGGAACGTCCTGAAACACACTCCATGTCCAGTGCCATGAGTTGCCCTCGGTAAACGGGCCGCCCCACTCGAGCGGGTCGAAATTTTCGCACCATGCACCGTCCGCCTTGCGTCCACGGACGAAGCCGATTTTAGCATCGAAGACGTTCTGATAGTTCATCGCATCCTTGGCGAACTCATCCGCCTCGGCATCGCGGCCGATGGCACGGGCCAGGACTGCGGCGCAGAAATCATCGTAAGCGTATTCCAAGGTCTTGGCGCTGGCCTCCTTGAATTCCGGATAGGGAACATAGCCGCTCTTCTGATAGAAATCCGCACCATTACGGCCGATCGAGCGGCACTTTTCCGGTGACGGGTTATTCGCATCATGCACCATGGCATCGACCGCCTTGTTGGCATCGAAGCCTTTGACGCCCTTGACCCAGGCGTCGGCGAACAACGAGAATGCGTGGTTGCCGATCATGCAGGGGCGGTGGCCGGGGCTCGACCAGGAAGGGAGCCAGCCGCTTTGCTCATAAGCTGCTAGATTTCCGCGAAGAATCTCCGCACTGATCTCTGGGAAGAGTAAATTGTAGAGCGGATGCGAGGCGCGAAAGGTGTCCCAGTAACCGGTGTCGGTGTAGAGTTTTCCCTGATAGACCTTGCCGTCATATGGGCTAAAATAAACTGGCTTGTCGTTCTCGTCGAACTCGAAGAAACGGTGCGGGAAAATCACACTGCGATAGACCGCGCTGTAAAAAGTGCGCTGCTGTTCCAGGGTGCCGCCTTCGATCTGGATGCGATTGAGAGCAGAGTTCCACGTTGCATCCGCAGCGGCGAGGACTGCATCGAAATCCCGCTGACCGATCTCGCGATCGAGGTTCCGCTGCGCTTGAGCGGGACTGATGTAGGATGACGCAACCTTGCAACTAACAGCCTCGCCCTTGCCGACCTTGAACATGAAATACGCGCCGACATGTTTATCTGCGAGCTTGATTTCACCCTCGTGAATTCCCTTCGGAGTCCACGTGCCATGCGCGGCGAATGGTCGGTCAAACTCGATGACGAAGTAGTTAGCAAAATTTTCCGGTACGCCGTCCTTGTGATTGCGGCAGATGCCGATGACCTTGTTTTGAGCAGAAAAGATTTCAACTTCGGAGCCCTTGTCGAAGGCGTCGAGCACGACGTAGCCATCGCCATTCTCCTCGAAGGTAAAACGGAATCTAGCAGCCCGCTCGGTCGGGGTGACCTCCATCTTCGCCCTCCAAGTGTCGAGGCGGACGCTGTAGTAACTCGGGCGCGCGATCTCCGTTTCATGGCGGAATTCAGAGGCGCGGTCCTCCTCCGTCACGGCGAGTTTCCCGAACACCGGCATCAGGGAAAAACTCGCATAGTCGCCGATCCACGGGCTCGGTTGGTGGGTCTGGCGGATGCCGCGGAGCTTGTTCTGGCGGTATTGATAGAAATGTGATTCCGCCGCCACTTGGGTGTAGGGCGCCCAAACGTTCATGGGAAAAGGCAGGGCGATGGCGGGGTAGGTATTACCATGCGAAAACTTGCGCACGGAGTCGGTGCCCTGCAGGGGGGTCGCGAGGTGGACAAGCGTCCTCGCCTCCCCTGCGATCGCGCCCTGCAAGAAGGCCGTCAAAATCAGCAAAGTTGTCTTCGTCATCGTCATTGAAATTCGCGTGATGCATTTGGGCTACTTCGGCCTCGCATACCATGCCCTGTCTCCGGCAAAGCGACCTTCAGAAACGACCTTGTAGATCTCCTGAAGATCCGCCTGCATGAAATAGGATTCGCTGCTCTCTCCCTGTTTCACGGTGATGACATTGCCGGAAATCTCATACGTGAATGGCTGGTTTGTGTTTCCCGGGATGGTTTTCATCCCTGCGCCGCCCTTCAGGAATTCAAGCGTATCCTTCTCACCCTTCCACCTGCCGATGAGGACAGCGGGCTTGATCTCGGACACTGGGAAAAAGCGGCTTACCATCTTGTCGAGCTTGGTGGGCAACTGATCGAGCTTTGATTTGTCGAGCTTGAGATTATCCGCATAGAGCGCGGCGATCTTCAGCGTGGTCGCCTTGAACTCCGCGGGATAGCGTGGGTTGAAATAGCCGTGGTTCAGATCTGGAAAAATGATGGCGTCGGCCTGCCCGCCTTGCTCACGGAGCTTTTCCGCGAAGCGGATGCTTTGCGACGAATGGGTGAGGATGTCCTTGCCACCGTGGAAGAGCAGGGTTGCGGGCGGATTCTTCCGGAGGTGATGGTAGGCGGATGACTTGAGCTTTTGCTCCTGGGTAGCGAGACCGTAGAGCTCGCACGCCGTTTCATCGGGGAAGAGGGACTCCTTGTTATTCGTGAAATCATAGACGCCAAAAAGGCCGACATAAGCCGTACATGAGGGCATCTCCTGGGCAAGCATGGCGGACAAGGGCGTTCCTGCCGAGCCACCGGTTAGACCGACGACTGTGGTGTCCGCTTTGTAGTTGGCGGCCCGTGCCTCGAACCATTGGATCGAGGCCCTCAGGTCATCCATCGCGAGCTGGAAAGTTCCGTGCTGGACCTTGCAGCGGTAGGCGAGTCCCACATAAACGATTCCGAGTTCGTCGCTGAGGAACTTGGCTTCGGGCGTTACGGATGCAGGAGGGACCACCGTTTCCGTACCACCGTTCCAGCCTCCGCCGCGGACGTGATAGACGACGGGGAAAGGCCCCTTCCCCGACGAAGGGGTGACGATGAGAATGGGGATTTCAATGCCGTTGACGGTCATGACGACATCCCGACTCTCTTGAGCGGCGGGCAGTGAGCCGAGTGACAGCAGGCAGCATGCAAGGGTGCGTGCGAGAATTGGGTGGACGCTCATGAAGATAGTTCGTCGTGGTCTTAGGTGATTCAAAAAAAGCGGAGCCACTGACTCTCCAGTCAGCAGCCCCGCAGATGATTCGGAAGAAAACCCATTCACTTCGAAAAACATTGATGTTTTCCGAACGGAAAGCGATTAGGATTTCATATCGTCATTGGCGAATAAGCTCGGTTCAGTTCGACAAGACCTTGAGGCGCAGGAAATTCTTCGCCGGGGTGCCTGGGGTGAGGGTGAACGAGACGGTGGTCGCATTGTTCACATAGGATCCGCCGGTGACCTCGATCCATGGATCGGTGGTGCCGAGGTCGGTTGATTTCTGGATCGCGTAGGTGAGCCCGTTGGTGCCTGCCCGTTTGGTGTAGCTGAGGACGTTGGCGGCGAAGGTGCCCACCGCTGCGTTTGCCACTGTTGGGTCTTGGCCGGCGATGGCGTATTCCAGCAAGTTGCTGATGCCGTCGTTGTCAGGGTCGGCATTGGCACCTCGTTGGAGCGCTGGCACCGTGCCATTGGCGAAGGTACCGGTGATCCACGAAGAGTAGCCAGCAGGGCCGGAACTTACGGTCAGGGTGCCGTCGCCAGTGATCTGGGAGATGCCGATGACCGGTAAAGCCGAACCAACTTTTCCATACACGCCGTTCGCTTGCTGGGTGCTGCCGATGTAGAGCTTGTCCACGGTGTCGGTGCCGACGTAGGTGAGGTCCAGCGTTGCTCCGCTCGCGGCGAGGGTGACGGTGGAAACGTCATTGCCGGTGTTGGAATTGTTCGAGATCCGCACGGCGCCTGCATTGACCGTGAGGTTACCGGCGTAGGTGTTCGCGCCGCTGAGATCCAGACGAGATGTCGCACTGTTTTGGGTGATGCCGGTGACGTTCGATCCGATCGGGGCACTGATGAGGGTTACACCCGTGGCGGACCCTTGCACGGTGATGCTGCCGGTGTGGTTGACGGCGGTGGTGGTGAGCTCGATTGCGTTTGCAGCAAGACCCAGATTGTCTAGCAGCAGGTTACCGGTGCCGGTGATACCACCGGTGAAGTAAGATCTGGCGGTGGTCGAGCCGCTGATGACGTTGTTGTAAGACTGCAAGGTCAGGTTGCCATTCAAGGTGATGCCGCCCGACATATAAAAGCCTGAGCCGCTGCCATTGGCGCCGATCGTCAACGTGCCACTGTCAGGAGCATTGATGACGAATGGATTCGAGTTGTCCTGCCCGGTGATGAAGGAGGCTCCCGTCGAACCGGCGCCGCCCATGTTGACCGTGTTCGCACCCAGCGTGGTCTTGGTGGTCTTACTTTCCAGTGTGCCATTTCTGATGGTGACTCCACCCACGAATGTGTTCGCACCACCAAGCGCCAACTGACCAGCTCCGGTTTTGACAAGGCTACCGCCGCTGCCGCTGAGGATTCCCGACAGGGTGACGACGCCCGGGGCTCCGACACCACCGCCGACTTGGACGGTCAGCGCGCCAGTTAGAGCGGTGGGGGTGGAAAGGGTGAACGCCGCCGTGACCTGATCGTCATTGTTGAAAATGGCGGTGCCAGGGATTGGCAGGGTGACATTGCTGACGGTCGCCGCCTGGCGCACCGACAAGTTCGAGCCCGAGGCAAGCGTGATGCTTTGAGCGAAGGTGGGAGTGCCGCTGGCGGTCAAGACTAAGGAGGCTCCGTTGCTGACCGTCACTGCGGTATTGGGAGACAACGCGGCGCTGCCATTGATAAATAGGCGGCTTTGGCTGACGGTGGTGGCTCCGCTATAAGTGTTATTTCCGCTCAAGATGACGTCAGTGGCACCAGTCTTGGTCAAGGCCAGCGTGCCGCCGGTGTTCTTGATATTGCCGGTGGAAGTGCCGCCCACGATGGCGCCCAAGGTCAAGGTGGAGGTGGTGGATGCCGCGGTGTTATCCACCGAGCCCGTGCCGCTGAAACCATTGAGCGTCTCAGAATTGCCGTTGAGGTCGAGGGTGCCACTGATACTGAGAGTGCCCGCGCCGACGCCATCTGGCAGCACGTTCGAAGCGCCGAGCTTGAGCGTGGCAGCGGAAGTCACCGTGATCGGTGCGGTACCGGCAATCTTGTTAGTGCCTTGCAGCGTGTAGTTGCCGCTGTTGAATAGAACCGAAAGAGGTGTCACATCCGCTCCCGTGATGTTCACGGTTTTGTTCGTGGCGGTGCTATCGAAGACCACCTTACCGCCGTTCACGTAATCAACCAAATTGCCATCAAGAATCCAGTTTTTTGAACCGGCGATGGTGGCCGTGCTCCACTCGCTGCTTTGCGTGCCGGTCCAGTAATAACCGTCCGCGACAACCGTCACTTGAATGGCGCTGCCGGTGTCACTAAGGGTGTAGGTTTTGCCTGCAGGCGTAGTGCCGAGGGTGTAGGCGCTGAAACCGCTGCCCCCCAGGCTTCCGCTGTAGGAAATGAGCGAGTAGGTGCCGTTAGCAGGTGCGCTGCCGGTGATGTTGATGGCGATGGAACCGGCCGCACCGCTGTTGGTCACGCCGCTGGAGGTGCTCACCGTCAGACCCGTGCCGCCGCTAGCGAGGTCGAAATTCAGAGTGCCGTTGTTCGTGAAGGTGAGAGTTTTCACCGTGCTTGGGGTGGTGGTCAGTGAGAGCGAGGCCCCAGCGGCGAGGGTGAGCGAACTGGAAGTGCTCACGGCATTGGCATTGCCGAGAACCAAGGCACCGGCATTGACGGTGGTGGCCCCCGTGAAGGTGTTGGCACCAGAAAGGGTTAGAGTTCCTGCCCCGGTCTTGGTGAGCGTGCCCGCACCGCTGTCATCGGAGAGAATACCCGAGAGTGTGATGTTTTTGGAGACGGGTGTAGCATCGGCGGTAGCGGCTTGGAAGGTGGTGCCGGTGGCGCCCAGTTTCATATTGAGGGGGGACGACCAGGTGTCGGATGCACCAAGTGTGCCGCCTTGCAGCTTGATCGCGACTGGGAGGGTGCCTGCGTCGGTGCCGCGGGTGATCCCTTGGACGCCGATGTAAAGGCTGCCGCCGCTGAGGGTCAAGTTCGCCGCTGAGGTGGCGTTATAGGTAGTAGAGCCAGTGGAACCCCCGAACTGGATGCCGTTGGCGGTCACCATGCCGGCGGACTGGGTCATCGCGGCGGTGAAGCCAGCACCGGAACCAGCCTTGAAGAGGTAAATCTGGTTGGCAGCGCTGCCGGTGCCAACGGTGACTGTACCACCCGTCACATTGAGCGTGCCGTTGGAGGTGTTAGTATTTCCGATGCGAACCTCGCCGGAACGGCTGGCGGTGGTACCAACGTTCATGGTGCTATTGCCGCTCACATTCAAGGCGGACGCATTGGCGCTGAATCCGATGCCCAAGAAGGCGTTGTTGACGGTCGCCGTCGAGGCGTTGCCGTTGACACTCAGGGTGCCGCCGGAAAGATTGTAGGTGACGTTTTGGGTGTTGCTGTTGATGTTGTAACTGATGCCATTTCCGGGCGTGATGGTGAAGGTTCCCCCGCTCTGGTTAAAAGTGGCAACGTTGATGGCACCGGTGTTGGTTGAGTAAGACCCTGCGGTCACGTTGACGATGTTGCCGGTACCGGTACCGCCGAACGTGTATTGGGCATTGGTCGCACCGCCGCCGAGGTTGAGTGTGGAGCCCGCGTTTACCGTAATGGCCGCAGCGTAGTTGCCCCCACCTCCGCTGTTCGCGTAGGTGATGGCGGAGTTGATGGTGGCGGTCTTGCCAGCGGCGACGGTGATGGCACCGTTTGTGGTGGCCGTGGGCAACAGGGTCAGTGTGCCGGCGGTGAGTTTATAACCGCTGTTGCTGAAGGTGACCGATTGCGCGTTCGTCGTCCCACTGAGCGTGACCACATATTGATCCAGTGTACCGTCCGCTCCAGCGAAGGTCGCGGCATTGAGGGCGCCGGTAGCTGAGGTCTGGCTCCAAATCACGTTTGGGTTTGCGCCGGCGTTGTTCCAGACCAAGTTGCCTGCGGTTGTGTTCCAGTTACCGCTGCCTGGGGTGATGGTGGCTCCGTCGCCTGATGTCGTGTCCCAAGTGAGGGCGGCCGCGAAGGCCGAGGGCGCAGTGAGTGCTAGTGTAAGAGCGGCGAAAAGAATCCGGTTTTTATGATTGGGTTTCATTGGCTTTTGGGGCGGGTTGAAAAGTTAGGGTTTAGCTGACACTCAAGATGATTCCTCATTTTTAAGGCGAAGCATAGTCCACAAAGTGATGACAAAGCCCCGGTCCACCCCATGATACCGGCCTCAAGCAGAGGTAAAGCGTGAATCGTTGGGCCGAGACATCTGTTATTTTGCGTGACCGGGGGCAAACTAGCTTTCAGGCCAGTGATAAATCATCAATGAATCAATCAGGTTTGACTTCATCACCAGCTTGGCTGCCGGGTTTGCCCCAATTTCGCGGGCGATCGACAAAATCCGGCACTTGATAGCTGACTTCCTTGGCGAGACGGTCATGCTCGGCGAGCATTTTTGCCTTGAGCGGCGCGGCGGCGGGATCGTCGATTAAGTTGTGAATTTCATAGGGGTCGCCCTTGAGGTCGAACAATTCGGACCACGCCTTGTGCCCGGGGTATTGGATGAGCTTGGCACCGGCGGTACGCACGGCGGTGATGTCAGGGACGTTGGTGCCTTTTTGATCCTCCGCGAAGTATTCGTAGAACCAGCTCTGCCGCCATGAGGGATCGTCCCCAGTCAGCAGGGTGCGCCAGCTCCGACCTTGCATCTGCTTGGGAGCCTGCACGCTGGCGAAATCTAACAGCGACGGAGCAAGATCCAGATTGAGAACCACGTCGTCGACGATGCGCCCGCGGGCCTTGTCGCCCAGCACCGGATAGCGCACGATGAAGGGCACGCGCAAACTTTCCTCGTAGGCGCTGCGCTTGTCACCGGTGGCGTGGGCACCGAGATAAACCCCATTGTCAGAAGTGAAGATGACGATGGTGTTAGGGGCGAAGCCGGACTCGTCGAGCGCCTTCAGCAAGCGACCCACGCTTCCATCCATCGCGTTGACACAACGGAAGTAACCGAGATTGGTGGGCTGGGTTGGCGGCACCGGACGTTCCATCGCCCCTTGGATTTTTTTCCCGGAGTAAATGGGCGGGGTATTGACGCTGGGCACCGTGCGGGCCAATTCGCCTGCGTAGAGGTCCGTCGAGCGGACCGGTGGCTCCCAAGGTTGGTGCGGCGTCTTGTAGCCGAGAATGAGCGACCACGGCTTGGCCGATTTTTTCTGCTTGTGGATGAATTCGATCGCATAGTTGGTGGCGACGTCGTCCACCCAACCCTCGGTGGGAGTGTCCTTACCATCCACGATGAAGGGGCAATCCGCATACCGGCCATGGCCCTTGTAGGTGGCATGGTAATCGAAGCCCGGACGCTCACGTTGATTGCCCATGTGCCATTTACCCACGTAGGCAGTAGTATAACCAGCAGCACGCATCAGCGTGGCGTGAGTAACATTGCTGGCGGGAAACGACCGTAAATTCGAGGCGATGCCATTGCCGCTCTTGTGATTGTATAGTCCTGTTAGACTCACTGCGCGGCTGGGTGAGCAGAGCGAGTTGGTGACGAAGGCATTGCGGAAGCGCACGCCTTCGTC
>JAPJNB010000255.1 GCA_026461385.1 Akkermansiaceae bacterium | reverse complement strand
GGATTTCATACATCAGGTCATCCCAACTGGCGGTGTCCGGCAATTGACGCACCAGACGGGCTGCCGCCTTCTTGATGGAAGTGTCTTTTTCTGCAGAAGCCATACATTGAATCAACCTCAAACCAAGGCATAATGCAAGCCGTCATTCCGAGTCCACCGCCCCACCGTTGACACCGCCGCTGGGGCGTGAACCCAGTTCTACTCCAACACAGCGAATGGCTGATTCAGCCCGAAGCACTGCGGTCGATGGCGGCCGCATCCGCATCATATCGTGGCGGTCCATTGCAGCAGCCGGACTCGTCGAATCCACTTCTCAGCATTGAGGATGGTATTGCCACAATTTCGATCGAAGGCCCGATTCTCCGCAAGCCAGGGTTGTTTGCCCGTGTCATCATGGGCGCGACCGACTCCGAGGAAATTGGTGCGGCCATCCGAGAAGCCAACGACCGCACGGACGTCAAGGCGGTGTTTCTCAACATCGATTCACCAGGCGGCACGGTGGCGGGCACTCCGGAGCTTGCCGCCGCTGTGGCATCATTGAATGACCGCAAGCCCGTCTATGCGTTCTCCTCCGGCCTGATGTGCTCGGCTGCCTACTGGGTGGCTTCGCAGGCCCGTGCCATCTACGCCACTCCCTCCGCGCAAGTCGGTTCCATCGGCGTGGTGCAGGCGGTGGTGGATAGTTCTGCCGCCATCGACAAGGCGGGCATCAAGGTGGAGGTGTTTTCCGTCGGCAAATACAAGGCGATGGGCGCTCCCGGCACCGCACTCACCGATGACCAGCGGGAGCTGATTCAATCGAACCTCGCAGAAATCGCCGCCGAGTTCCATGATGCCGTGCTTTCCCGGGGTCGAGCGATTCCCGCCGAGGCCATGGAAGGCCAGACCTTCAGCGGCAAGCAGGCACAACGCCACAACCTCGCAGGCATGGTCCCCGACCGCGCCGAAGCCATGCGCCGACTCAAAGTTTATCACACCTCGGTTGACACGAAATCACGGGTGATGACTACCGCACTTGAAGACCAACTCCTCGAAGCCCGCACCCAGGTCGATGACCTCACGCGGGACCACCAAGCCCAAACCGAACTGCTCAACGAAGCATCGACCAACGTCGATTCACTGCGTGGCGAAGTCGAACTGCTTTCCGCCGAAATCGACACGCTCAGGGCAGAGCTCGATGAGGCGAAAAACCAAGCCGTCAATCTCATCACCGAGCGCGATTCCGCCAGCGCTCGTGTTTCCTCGATTCAAACCCGCATCACCGAACTGGAAGCATCGCAGTCCGACTTCGACCGCAAGCTGCAACTCGAAGTCGCCCGCGTCGTAGCCTCCACCGGCACCACGATGCCCGCCCAAGTGACCCCTGCCGGAGAAAGCTCTCAGGCTGCGGATCTTCACGCGCGTTTTGCCGCCATTACCGAACCCGCCGAACAAACCGCCTTCTGGCGCAAGCTCACTCCAGAACAACAAGCCCTCATCCTAACACACCAAGCCTGATAGAAAGCCATGTCCAACACCCTCACCAACGTCAAAGACATCAAGGTCGCCCAACGGGCGCTCATGCCCTTCATGTCGAACCTTCTGCCGGTCACGGCATTCTCCACCGACTTCAGCCCGATGCCGGCCGACAAGCTCGACACCGTTCGCGTTCCACTCGTTGGCGCGCCTAGCACTTCGAGCGACTTCACAGGCGACTACGCGGCCAATGCCGACTCTACGGTTACCGTGGTTCCGGTCACGCTGAACCGCCACAAATACAAGACCGTCCACGTCACAGCCAGAGAATCCGCCGAGAGTTCGCTCAATGCGCTCGAGGCCCTGGTGGAAGCCGCAGCCCAGCAGCTCGCCCAGGACGTTCTGGTGGACATCTTCGGTTGCATCACGCTCGCCAACTTCGGCGCTCCGGGCATCACCGCGCTCGCCGCTACCGCCTTCGATTATAAAAAGGTGCTCAGCCTGCGCGATGCCTGCGGAATTGCTAAGATGCCTCCTAACCCGCGTTCACTGATTCTGGATTCCGGTTACTACACCAACATGCTCGCCGACGATGTGGTCGCCAAGAGTTTCAACCTGAACCTCAACGCCCCAGCCGTCACCGAGGGCATGGTGAAGCGGATCGCCGGATTCAACTTGCACGAGACGACCCTCATCCCGTCGGATCACGCGGAAAAGCTCGTCGGTTTCGCCGCTCACTCCAGCGCCGTCGCGGTGGCCATGCGCTACCTCCAACCGGTGGCCGACTACCAGCAAGCCGGTGCCGTCACCGACCCAACCACGGGCATGACCTTCGGCTACCTGCGCTTCACCGACAGCCGTGCCAACAAGATCTTCGTCACCCTCGAATGTCTCTACGGCTTCGCCCCGGCCAAGACCGACGCCCTCAAGCGCATCGTCAAACCGTAAGGCACTTCGACTGCTAGGGTTCATGGACACCCTCTTCGGGAAACCGAGGAGGGTGTTTTTGTTTAAGATCTGCACAGCAGGTAAAGCAGGGCTTGACCTGTCGCGCAAATTTCAAACAGCACCCCCGATGCGAACTTGGAATTCCGGATCCTCAAATTCCAAGTTCGTGGCTAATTTGGAATTTGGCCCGATTGACACGCCACGCGGTGCGTGAACGCGATCCAAGCCGCCGCCGAGGCATTCGTTGAAATCCTGAGAGACGCGGGCGTGCCAGTGACCATCGGTGGCAAGGACTATCAGGCGATGATTTCGCCAAGCGGTCTTGCAGTCGATCTTGAGGAAGGTCGATTCACTCAAGACGGCGTACTCACCATAAGGTTGCTCGTAGCCCATATAGCAACTCCCCTGCCCGCTCACAACGAAACGATCTTGATCGGTAGCGACCGCCACAAGATCGACGAGATCAACCGCAAGCCCGGAGATCCAAAGCCAGGTTTTGACACCTTCGCCAACGCATGGACCTCGCAGCGGAAATTCTAGCAGACTTCCAGAGCCTTCTCACGGAACACGGCGTGAAGGCCAAATGGAAATCCATCGACCTGCTCGTGCTGGTCAGCCGGGTGCGCAACGAACAACAAATCGACATGGGCGGATTCGTGGAGTCACCCGACCTCAGCCTGCGCGTCGCGAAAGTTTCATTTCGATCAGCCACATTACCCAAGTTCGGCGAGCGCATCGAAGTGGACGACACCGCCTACCGGATCTCCAAAGTCTCCGCCCACAACCGCTCGCCGATCCTCAACCTTAGCCTCACCACCACCGATGAGTGACGTGCGCTTCACCAGCAAGATGAATGGAACGAGCGATGTGAATCGCCTGCTCAACCGCTACCCGGAAAAAGTGGGCCGCACGCTTGAGTCCTTGGTGAAACAAGAAGCGCGTGGACTGGCGGTGGAACTTGCCCGCAACACGCGACCATTCGGGTTCTCCGAGGCGGCCAAGCAGCACGGCGAAAAGGCAGTGGCGAAGGACATCGGCAAAGTCTTCGCGCTCCCGTCCGATGCCTTCGAGAAAACCAAACTCGCGGACCCAGTCGCTGCAGACAGGTTCTGGGCGAACATTCAGAACCGACGATTCTCCCGTGCGGAAAAAACGCTGCAGTCGTCGAACTCGCTTTGGAAGGATCTAGCAGTCGGTCGCCTTGATCCGAAGCTCCACAACCAGAGCCGGAATACCAAAGGCACCGTGACACGCAGCAAGCCTGCTCAAATCGTCACCAGCCCGAAAGCCCGCGACGCCTACATCGCCCGCATCCAGAAGCGGGTGGGATTCGCCAAAGGTGCGTGGATCAATGCGGCCAAGGCGATCGGGGGGCGTGTCCGTGGATCGGAGCAATGGGTGACCCGCCACAAGCAGTCTCCTGGCACCGCCACCGTAAAGACCGGCACCAAGCCATCCGTGACGCTCATCAACTCGCTCGACTACATCGACCAAGTAAGTACCGCCACTGGCATTGATCTCGCACTCCAAGTGGCTGCCGGTCGCCTGCGCAAAGCCTTGTCCACCTCGTTGTTGAAGATGGCCGAGCGAGCGAACCGATCTCTGCGCAGGGCCGGTTGACGCGCATCCACGGGCGAGATGCCAAACCTGATCGAAGACCGCCTCACCACGCTCCTTGCCGAGTGGATCGACACCAACCGGCCCGAGGAATTTCCAGATTCATCCACGCTGCCGATCCACGTCGCCCGCCGCGATGAAATCCGCACCCGTCCATGCGTGGTTCTCAACGCGTCAGAATCCAAACCGATCCCGGCCATGCCCCACAGCGCGCGGATGAAACTCGACGTGCATTTGTTCTCGCAGGTGGACGACACGCCTGCCGAAACACACGCCGAGTGGGCAGGAAAAATCGTTTCCATGCTGCAT
>JAPJNB010000254.1 GCA_026461385.1 Akkermansiaceae bacterium | reverse complement strand
GATGATTCCGGGAATTGTAATTCTGAAGCGGTCGCGGTCCTTGTCAGCGAACTCGGGGTCTAATAGTCCTCCCGGAAAGGCGTCAAGCCACCGACAGAACCGGATTCCTTTTTCCGAAGTGTAACCTTCTTGCTCTACCTCCACCGGGAGGAGGAGCAGGCTCTTTAGGGCACCGTTCTCGTCTTCTCCCACGATGAGATACACTCCGTGCTTGTTGCTTTTGAGCGCGGTGATGTTCCAGCCCAGATCGAGAAGCTCGCCGTAGCGTTCGCAGAGGTCGCGCAGCGGGATGAGTTTTCCATTCCGCCAGAGCTTGTGGTCGCGGGTGATGGCGGTGCCGTCGCCGCCGAAGCGTTCGATCTGATGCGGGGACAGGCTTGACACGTATTGGTATTGACCCGTTGCGTCGGGAAGAAACACGCGGCCAGTATAGTTGTCGCCGACGGTTTTGCCGCCGACGAGGACTACTTTACCATTCGGCAGATCGTTCACATTGACCGGATATCCCCAGTGGTTCGCTTCGGCGGGCAGTGCAATGCAGCTGTTGGAGGCGTTCCATAGCCCGAGCCGGTAAGCAGACGACTGGCTTGAGTGGGTCTCCGGAGAGAGATTGGAAGCAACCCATCCGGATGGAGTGACGTCGGTATGCCGCCAACTTCCTAAGGACGGATGATAGCCCCCCACGCCATCCATGCTACCTGCTGAGGCTCCTGAATAAGTAAAACGGTCCAATCTCGTGGAACCACTTCGCGGTTGCTGGGGCGTTGCACGGACGATCATTTCTCCAACTGTAGTCACGCCGACCGAGCGGACAGCCCAGTAAGGATCTTCCCAAAGATCGGCAGTATCATAGATCAAACTGGGAGTGGATTGGACAGCTGGCCAGAAAACCGGGCAAGGAGCGCCGCTGTCAACACCGGGTCCGTCGGTCGGGTGAACATAGCCGGTTTGAAGCAAGGTTCTGTCGTTGTTGAAAAACTTCCAGTCACTGGTGAATACTTCGTAAGGAATTCCTTCCGGATAGTTTTCATCACCGCTTCCAGGAATCGTGCCCGTGATTTCCGGGGCTTCTTTCGGCGTCCAGACGCCGCCTGCCCAGATGCCGTTTCCGATCAGAACTTCTCCCTTGTCATTGAGATCGTCGGCAAATCGGCCATCAAATGGCGTTTTTAATTCAATGAGCATGTAAGATGAATCCGAGGTTCTCTGCCAACTGACAAGCACTTCCGCCGGATCGGCGTCTTCTCCGTCGAGGATGCCGTCACCGTCGGAATCGCTCGTGCTGGCATTGCCGAAGGGATTGGTGCCAAGGCTTTGCTCTTGTGCATTGTCCAAGCCGTCTCCATCTGGGTCGCCGTTAGGTCCGTTGTTTGGATTGTAGCTGCCGTCGTCGGTGGGGTCGAGTTGATGATCTTCTTCCCACTTGTCAGTGAGACCATCGCCGTCGGTGTCGGTCTTGAGTGGGTTGGTCTGGATGAATTCGCTGGGAATGGCGCGGGTGCTTTTGCTGCTAGTTTTCCTCGTCCCGTTCTGCACGGGTTGGACCGAGCTCGCTTGGAGGCTTTGGTTGCGCGTGGCAGCGGTGGGACGGGGGCGTTGGGTGATTTCGGCGAGGTTGCTGAGGCCGTCTCCATCAAAGTCTGCGGCTTCGAGATTCGGCGCGGTGAGGTCGGTGTATTGGAGGCGATAAAATCCGGCACTTGCAGGACCATCGACTTCATAACTCATCGGCCGGTTTTTCCCCGCCTCGATATTGGGCGCCCAACTCCAATCGATTAGATCCGGCGACGACTGAATGAAATACGTGCGTCCAACGTGGCCGGTCCAGTTGAGGATTTTTTCACCGGTGTCTTGGAGCTGGATCGTGCAGTCTTGCTCGGTGAGAGATTGGGCGTTGAGGTTGGTTGCTAAGGTGATGAGGAAAAGGAAATGGCGGATCGAGGGTAAGGTAAAGTAAATCCATGCGAGCGGCTTACCTCGGCCGTGATGGCGGGGGCTTTTCATGGTTGCTCGGCCCCTTTCTGTTGCGCGCGTTGTTCGGCGGCTTGGCGCTGGTTCGCCTTGTCTTGTTCCGTGAGGTAGCGGCTGTTGCGGTGAGGCTTGAACCAGAAAACCGGCGTCTCAGGCGGCGTGGGGTTGGCG
>JAPJNB010000253.1 GCA_026461385.1 Akkermansiaceae bacterium | reverse complement strand
GAACATGCCTTGGGATCAATTCACGACCGAGCAAATCGCCGGCGATCTGTTGCCTGACAGGACACTGGATCAGCAAGTGGCCACCGGATTCTCACGCTGTCTTGCGACGACGGGGGAGGGTGGGGCGATCGGCGCGGAGTACGATGCCATCTATGCGAAAGACCGTGTTGAAACGGTTTCTGCCGTTTGGCTCGGTCTGACCACGGGTTGCGCGGCGTGCCATGATCATAAATTTGATCCGATTTCGACGAAGGAGTTTTATTCTCTCACGGCATTCTTTCGGAACACGCCGATGTCCTCGCTGGATGGCAACAATGCCGAGCATCCACCGAATGTTTTTGTGCCGTTGATGGAGGACCGGGAGCGTTGGACTGCGCTAGCGAATGAGATCGGAAGCGTGGAAAAGCAAGTGAAGGTGCGGGCCGGGGCAGCGCAAGGGGATTTCGATCATTGGTTGGTAAGTGCGAGCATCGCGCCAACGCGGGATATTGATTCGACGCTTTCCATTCATCTGCCGATGACCGAGGCGGATGGTCCATTGCGTGGAACAGTCGATGGTCAGACCCGTGAATGGCCCGTGAAGAATGTCCGGATCGATGCACCCTTGGGGAAGGCTCTGGTGATCAGTGATTCGCCGGTGGAGCTGGGTGATATCGGAGGTTTTTCGCGCGGGGATCGGGTGACTTTCGGTGCTTTCATTCGAATCGAAGGCACACCGACAGGGGCGGTGGTGGCTAGAATGAATCCTGCTGAATCGCATCGCGGATGGGACTTGTATCTGGATGGCGGGAAGCCTACCTCGCACCTCATTGATGCTTGGGATAAGGCCGCGAACAAGATCATGGCACCGGCAGTGTTGAAGCCGGGCGAGTGGCACCACGTGATGGTGACCTTCGACGGAACGGTTTCTGGACACCAAGCCTCTGCGATCTTCGTGGATGGAAAGGATGTTCGTGGGAGGACCTATCCAAATTCCGTGGGCGGGCGGATTGAAACGTCGGTGCCGCTGCAGTTGGGGTCGAGACACGGTGGCGATCAGAAGTTGACGGGTAAGGTGGCGATTCAAGATTTCCGCTTTTACCGGCGGTTGTTAGCACCGCGTGAAATTGAGAGCATCGCGCAGAACAGCCAGTTACAAACTATCATTTCGCTGCCTGCTGCGGAGCGGACCAAGGAGCAAAAAGCGATGGTATATCAGTATTATTTGGCAAATGTGGACGGGCCTTATCGCGAGCTTCAAACGCGCTTGGATGGCCTGAAATCGGAACAGGGCGTTCTGCGCGCGCGTGGTTCCGTTTCATTGGTCATGGAGGAGAAAAAAGAGGCCGCTTTTGCGCATGTGCTGACACGCGGTGTGTATTCGGACAAGGGTGAAAAGGTTGATCCCGGGACACCCGCCGCATTGCCGTCGATGGCTGCGGATGCGCCGAAGAATCGGCTGGGGCTTGCCCAGTGGTTGAGTGATCCGGCGAATCCGCTGCCGGCTCGGGTGACCATGAACCGGAGCTGGTCTTACTTGTTTGGAATGGGAATTGTCGAAACGAATGGTGACTTTGGGATCATGGGCTCGCGGCCAAGCCATCCGAAGTTGCTGGATTGGCTCGCGGCGGAGTTTGTGAATTCAAAGTGGAATTATCGGCACATGATCAGGCTCATGGTCACCTCAGCGGCGTATCGGCAATCAGGGATCGTGCCTGCTGAAAAGTTAGAGAAAGATCCATCTAACAAGCTAGTGGCTCGCGGCCCAAGAGATCGGTTAGATGCCGAGCAGATCCGCGATCTAGCCCTTTCAGCGGCAGGTTTGCTTTCCAAGCAAGTGGGTGGTCCTTCGGTGAAGCCGTATCAGCCTGAGGGGATCTGGGAAGCTGTGGCGATGCCGCAATCGAACACCCGGACTTACAGTCATGATACAGGTGAAGGGCTTTATCGAAGGTCGCTTTACACGTTCTGGAAACGGACGGCGGCACCACCATCCATGGAGATTTTCAATGCGCCCAGTCGTGAGGTTTTCTGTGTGCGGCGGGATCGGACCAACACGCCGTTGCAGGCGTTGGTGCTCTTGAATGATCCGCAGTTTGTGGAGGCGTCGAGGGAACTCGCATCGCATGCGTTGAAGGAAGCGAGAGATTTCGATAAGCGCTTGGACTTCATCACGATGCGCTTGGACGGCAGAAAATTCGGTACGGATGAGCGCAGGATTGTAAGTAAGGCGCTAAATGAGGCACTGGAAGTGTATCGGAAGTCGCCCGAGGAGGCGGCGAAGTTGATTTCGGTGGGAGCAACCCCGCCCCGTAAGGATGCAGACGGACCAGAGCTTGCCGCTTGGACGGTGCTCGCGAGCCAAGTCTTGAATTTGGATGAAACCATCACTCACTAATTTAAAATGAACCCGATTGAATTTCACAATGCGGCTTACAGCCGACGGCAGTTTTTCAGGAAATCTGGGACGGGTCTGGGCGTGGCGGCACTTGCTGGGCTGCTCGGGCAACGTGGGATTTCGGCGGCGGAGCAGATGGCGGGAATTCATGAGATGTTGCCGCAGATCGCCCCGAAGGCGAAGCGGGCGATTTATATTTCGTTGATTGGTGCTCCGTCGCAGATTGATCTTTTTGATTACAAGCCGGAGTTGCAGAAGCGGTTTAAGGAGGACTTGAACGGCTATTTGAAAGCGCAGGGTCAGCGCCTGACAGGCATGACGGCGGGCCAAGCCACGTTTCCGTTAGCGCCATCGATTTTTAAATTCAACCAACATGGCCAGGCCGGGACATGGATCAGCGAGCTGCTGCCATGGACGGCGAAGATGGTGGATGACATTTGCATCATCAAGTCGATGCACACGGACGCGATCAACCATGAGCCGGCGAATCAGTTGATTTGCACGGGCTCGATGCAGTCGGGTAAAGCATCGTTGGGATCGTGGCTTTCGTATGGATTGGGGTCGATGAATCAGGAGCTGCCCTCGTTCGTGGTGTTGCATGCGACGCATTCCTCGCCATTTTCCAATGTGCAGGCGATTTCATCGCGGCTGTGGGGATCGGGATATCTGCCGGGGAAACACGCTGGGGTGGCGTTGAGGTCGCTGGGAGATCCGGTGCTTTTTCTCAAAGATACGCCGGGGATTTCGAGGGAAATGAGGCGGAGTATGCTGAGCGGGATGAATGAGCTGAATCAGCGTTCATTTTCGGCGATTGGGGATCCGGAGATCGAGAACCGGATGCAGCAGTATGAGATGGCGTTCCGGATGCAAGCTTCGGTGCCCGAGTTGACGGATCTTTCAGCTGAGCCGGAGAACGTCTATCAGCTTTATGGTGAGGACAGCAAGAATCGGGGGACATTTGCAAATTCGGCCATCATGGCACGACGTTTGGTGGAGCGAGGTGTGAGGTTTGTGCAGATTTTCCATCGAGGGTGGGATCAGCATGGGGACTTGCCGCGTGATTTGGCTTCGCAGTGCAAGGACGTGGATCAGGGATGTTACGGGCTGATCCAGGATTTAAAACAGCGTGGCATGCTGGAAGATACGCTGGTGATCTGGGGCGGCGAGTTTGGTCGGACGGTTTATAGCCAAGGAAAACTGACCGAAAAGGAATACGGGCGGGATCATCACCCAAGATGCTTTTCAATCTGGATGGCAGGCGCGGGAGTGAAAGGCGGGCATGTTCATGGGGAGACGGATGAAATGTCGTATAATGTGGTGAAGGATCCGGTGCATATTCGGGATCTTCATGCCACGTTATTGCATGCGATGGGTCTGGAGCACGAGCGGCTGAGTTTTAAATTTCAAGGACTGGATCAGCGGCTTACCGGGGTTGAGCCTGCGCGGGTGGTGAAGGAGATTTTTGCGTAGGGTCTCGGACGATTTGTTGAGAGAAATCCCACGGATGCGAGTGCCGACATTTGAAAAATTTCTGCTTGTAGCTGCGCACTGGATTTGTACCTTAAGTTCCAAGCAGCCGTAAGGGTACCCCCGCTCAACCTGATCCCTACCAGTCGAGATTCTCGGAGAAGTATCCCCCCAAGTTGTATTCGCACCAGATTAGGCGCTTGCGTCGTATTTTGGGTAAATGCGGAACGCCCCCGATCAGAACTTTTACAAAAAGAAATACATGACTAAATCGCGCCCTCCTCACTTCGATGTCATCATTGCCAACATCCAATTCTGGGATACCCTCGATCGAGTTTTAAATCTTGTCCAGATTTACGATGTTTCCCTCCCCAAAGGAAAGCGGGGGAGAAAGCCAGCAGGATCTGCCGATATCCTGCGCGCTGCTGTCGTTTTGCTGCATTCGGGTCTTGAAGAATTTTTGAGAGCCTTAATCACGGCTAGCGGGCCAAACAAAACAGAGAATATTTTGAATCAGGCTCCCTTGGCCGTGGATGCACGAGGTGGACGGCCAGCGGAGGTCTCTCACGGTAATTTACAAAAGCACCGAGGTCGGTCAGTTGATGTTTTGATCACTGAGGCTGTACATCAGTATTGTGAGACTTCGGATTTTGACCATTTGAAGGAGATGAAGGTGAAGCTCACTACACTGGGAGTGGACCTGAGTTGTGGTGATTCCTACTACGCCGCCATTGCGCAGCTTACTGAAAGACGGCACCAGATTGTCCACAGGGGAGATGTGAATGAGCTACAAGGGAGTGGGCATTATTCAACGAGGTCCATCTCAGCTAGTACCGTTCGAACATGGGCTGATGCCGTATGTGGCTACGTAAGTGCGGTTGGGAAGAATTATACAAAGACTAGAACGAATCCCCCTCAAGTCCCAGCATTCAACGGCTACAAGTCCTCGCGTTTGGATCATGCCTCGCAGTTTTAGGCTCAATTCAATTATTGAATTCGGAATTCGATCTTGGCATTCAATTTTCAAGATACAATGGCCGCATCCCTCCAATGATCCGGTTCAGCAGGTGGGGAATGAGGCGGCGATGAACAAAGACGATCATCATCGATTGCTCGCAAACGCAACGCCAGTGGTTGATCTTGCAGTGGAGGCTGCGCGCCAGAAGGTCGCCCAAGTTTTTATTTGTGAAATCCTACGATTGAGATCTGGCAGACTGAAGACTTTCTGTTAGTTCAGTTGTTATGTTGTGGTTTCGGGTTGGAGTTAGATTTTGCCGGCTTCCCATTCCTTGGAGATCTCGATGATGACGCCGGTTACCAAGTGAAGCAGCCAGGATTCGTTGGGGAAGAGGTCGACGATATGGGTGTGGCGCTTAATCTGCGAGTTGAGCGTCTCGCACATATTGGAGGTGCGTAGGCGTAGGCGACTCGCTTCGGGGAAGCTGAAAGCGGCGAGTCCTTCGGGGATATTTTCCTCTGCCTTGGTGGCGAGCTTGGGTGCACTTTTTCGCAGGTTTTGGCGCATTCGGCGAGCTTGACTTCGGCATGGGGCCGGTTCTCGGCGTGGAAGATGGGGCCGATTTCAGTGGCGACCTTTTGCTTGAGATCCTGGGTGGGGAGATGTGCCTGGGCGTACTGCTGGAGGTGGAACTGGCAGCGCTGCCTGGGGCTGGAGTTGAGGGTGGCACGCAGTGCTGCACGGAGTCCGACATGAGCGTCGGAGGTGACGCTGTCGGGGATGCCGATGCCACGCTCCTTCAGGCTGGTGGTGAAGAAGTCGCGCCAGTGGACCTCGGCTTCGGAGAGGGTGCAGGAGACGCCGAGGATAAGGCGTCTGCGGTAGACCCGGCGGATGAGTGACATTTCTATACAAAATCCCAGACAAAAAGTATGGTTTCGGCTTGTATTGTGGGTTGGGAGCGATAAGATGGGGGCATGAGTAGTAAGCGGTGGTTGTCGCCTTGGAAGGATTCGCGGGAAAAGCCGGTGATGTACCACTGCATCAGCCGGGTGGTGGATCGGCGGTTTGTGTTTGGCGACGAGGAACGCGAGCGCTTCCGTATGTTCATGCGGATGCAGGAGAATTTCTCGGGCTGCCGGGTTTTGTCTTACTGCATCATTTCCAATCACTTCCATCTCCTGCTGGAAGTCCCACCAATCGCGGAGGGTGGGATCTCGGACGAGGAACTATTGAAGCGCCTTTCCGCCACCAGCACTGAGGCTTCCGTGGCGGTGGTGGCCAAGGAACTTGCGCAGGCACGCGCTGAGAGGCGTGACGATTGGGCGGCCGAAATCCATGCTCGATTCACCTACCGGATGCACAACCTCAGCGAGTTCATGAAGACGCTGCTGCAACGGTTCACGCGGTGGTTCAACCGAACCCACCAGCGCAGCGGCACG
>JAPJNB010000252.1 GCA_026461385.1 Akkermansiaceae bacterium | reverse complement strand
TGCTAAAAAATTATGGTAGTACAAGGAACAGGTGGCTTCGTATCACGGAAAATGCTTCGAGGCTCCTCAAAGAATCTAATTCATGCAATCTTTCTACCATGCCTTCTTTATTTCCTAGTCCGCGCGCAGATGGCGTATTCATCTTCTACTGCCCATGCGATCGATAGTCTCCATATGTTGTTTCAAAGTCTGCTCGAATGTCCCGAAGGCTAATGCCTGGTGGAGCGCCGAGTCGACAAACAGTCCTTGGGATTTGCGTCGATGATAGGCTGCTAAAATGGCGGCTGCTGTGGCTTCGGGATCGGCGAATGGAACGATGTCGCCATTGATGCCGTCTTTCACGAAGTCTGATGCTCCCGTGTTTGGAGTGAGAACCACTTGCAAACCACAGGCCATCGCCTCCAGTGCGGTCCGTGCCAAGCCTTCCTCAATGGAGAGTAAAACAAACACATGGGCTGATTTCAATCGAGCTCCCAACTGGTCGTGCCCAAGACGCGGAGCCCACTGGATCTTTAGATCGTTGTAGCCGGCCATGACCTTTGTCATTGATCCATGAACTCCCTCAGTGAGTAGTAGTTCCACTTCGTGGCTTTTACCGAGAATACGAACTGCTTCCAGCAAGTAAGGAAACCCTTTGCGCAAGGAGACACCGCCGGTGCAGATCACTCGAATTGGACCTGTCTCAGGAGAGGTGTCGCCTTGTGGGGAAAACTGGTGTAAATCCACGGGATAAGGGAGGTGTAAGATGCGTTCTTCTGGGAAACCCTGAGCCAGGTAGGAGTTTCTAACATAGGAGCTCGGGCTGAAAACCCAGTCTGTCAGTTCAATGGATTGCAGTCCCCGCTCGTACCATTTGCGGGGAAAGGGTAAAACTGACTCACCCCAGCGCTGGTGTTCTTCGCTAACAATTTCCCAATAGTTTTTGAAATGTGAGTTTCCGGCATCCAGCAGCGTGACGCCGCCGTTACTGCGCACTTTTCTGAATGCTTCTACGGCGTAACCATAACTGGATAAGATTCCACACCCCTTGGGAATTTGCTTGCTCACCCAGCGGTCAAACATGGGAAAACATTGGACTTTCGCCCATTCGCCCAGTGAGGGAATCAGCCTTGCAGCGGCATACGATATGGCTCCGATCCATGGATTTAGCTTCTGCAACTCAGGCGCTATTCCAGCGGCGCCATTGCGTGTGCCGAGATAGCTCCCCTCCAACCTGTCCAGTGATTGGAAAACCTGTGCGTGGTGATCGCAGACACTGCGGATCGGGCAGGCAACCGAAAATTTTTGACTGAGGTTCATTTGAGAGTATGAGCTGATATCATCTGATAGAAACGATGCTCATATGCCGCCGCAAGTCATGATGTCAGAATGGAATGTTGCGGTAGATTTCGGCATACTTTTTCACCATCAGATCCATGGTCATTTCCTTTTCAGTGATGCTGCTTGGGCCGCGACTTGCAAATTTTTCGCGAAGTGCGGAGTCTCTAGCCAAACGAACCATGGCATCGCCCAATTCCTTGGCGCTACCACGATTCACCATGATCCCATTGTCGCCGTCTTCGACAAGATCCTCGGTGCCTCCGGCACGGGTTGAAATGCAGGCGCAGCCGTAAAAAAGTGCTTCCTGCAGTGTCAATCCTAGCCCTTCTTCTAACGAGGGAATGACGAAAATTTCAGAAGTTTTATAGAAGTCCTCCACTTCTTGGTCCGTCGCATTGTCGATAATATCGACTTTTTTCAAGATGGATGGATGGCTGATGGGGGCGAGCGTTTTAATTTTTAATTCCTCGGTAGCAAACCGACCGACGATGGTAAGCCGCCATTCAGGGATTTGTTCTTGCACTTCGGCGAATGCTTGGGTGAGTAACCATTGTCCTTTGCGATGCCCGACAGTTCCAACGCAGAGAAAACGTTTTTTGCGGACACTATTTGACGGCAATCGGTTACTGGGCTTCATGAGCGAATGATAGATAACACCAAACCGATGTTTCAGCGGCCAAAACCACCTCTGCATTTTAGCAAGGTCATTTTTTGAGACCATCCACTCACCCTTGCTTTTTGCGATGAAATAGCTTCTAGAGGTGTAAAAATAAGGCAATACCGCCCATTTGAAGAGAAGCGGTTGCGTGGCTCCGCAATAACCATAAAAACCAAAAACGCCGTGATTAGTGATCAGATAGGGGAAGGCGCTTTCTACAAATGCTCTTAGTGGGCATCGAAAATAGCTCCTCAATTTTAGACTGTAGGTTCCACCTAGGTGAAAATGAGCAAGCTGGACCCCCTGTTTCCTCAGTGATTTGACCAGATTGGCGGCGGCGGAGACGGTGAACGGGCTGGGTAGGCTGATGTGGGCATCGATTACTTCCAGGTACGATTGAGGGATGCAATTTTCCGGCTCAGGTGTCACCAGTACAATCGGGAAGTATGTGGGGAGATTCAGGCTAAGTGCCCTCCCCAGCAATTCTACTCCGCCGTTTTGGAGCAGTGGACAATCCATGATCAGGGCTATCCTGAGCGGTGAAGGGTGACGCATGGTTTCTGGTGTGAAAATTCAGGTGTTCAGTGGATGCCATTGAGGCTTACTTCCGAACAAAAAATTGTTTAGCTACTCGGCGGAATGGTTTTAATAGCGGATGGTATTTCAATTGGTTTTGGTAGGTCAGCGGCGGTAAAACCTTGATTTTTTGAGACCAATCCGGCAGACCGCCTACAAGATGGTTCTCGATCATGACAACCCAGCGGTCTGCCATCGAAGCAACCGAAAAATTTTCACGAACTGCGGCGATGCAATGTGTTGACATCTCATCTAGCTGATGTGGTCGTTCTGCCAAGTGAAACAATGCTAGAAGATAGCCAGCTTCATCTCCGATTGAAACTCGGATACCGTTCTGGAGGTTTACGACTTCGGAAATTCCGCTTGCGAGATCGCTGACTACTAGCACTATCCCGGCTCCCATCGCTTCTAACAGCGAAAGTGGCAAACCCTCGTAGTCTGAACATAAAAAATAGACGTCGTGCCGTGCAAATAGCTGGGGTACCTGCTCATAAGGAATTGCTCCGAGAAAGGAAACCTGCTGAGGTCGATCCGCAAACGAATCACGCATTTTTGGCAGAGCCTCCCCGTCGCCAGCGATGGTCCACCTGATGGGAAACGGGTAATCCAACGATTGCCGCATGATGCGTGACATCAGGGCCACCCGTTTCTGTTCTTCGCAGACACGTCCCAAATACAAAACCCTCAAGATATCAGTGCGGACTGGGCGGCTAACTTCCTCACCCATAGGCACGCCGTAGGGCTGGTAACAAATCTGGGTTTTTGCATTTCCCAGCGCTTCTTTCGCCTTCTTGCAAATTTCCAGCGATACGCCTACCACTGTATCGATCCATGCAGCATAGCGCACAACCTGCTCGTAGACTTTTGCGTCGTCGCTTTGGATCATTGCCACGCGCAGGCAGCCTTGGGGGACAAACCGCAAGAAATCGAAGGAGTCGCCGCCGAGCGCTGCCACAATAACCGTCGGCCGGATGTTGCGGCAAATATCAAGCATTTGGGCGATCCGGTCTTCATGGAGAATGCCGTGGCAAGGGCCGTGGACTGAGTGACCTCGCTGCCGGATTTGCTCACCGACGGTGCCTTGCGATTCGAAGACCGCCACATGAGGCTCCCAAGTGCCATCTCTGCGCAGGCCGTCACAGAGGTTGAGAATCGACGTGGAGCCTCCGCCCAGAGGCATCGAGCCCGATAAAAACAAAATGCGAGAGCTGGACATGAGTAATTTGCTGGGATTCTAAAAGTCGCAATTAAACAAGGGACTAAGAGATGATTCTGCTACTGTGCTCTCCTTGGAATGGCGAGAATCGGGGGAGCTCGCCTCCAAGAGCTGAAATAGGAAGTCTTGAGTATCTATCATCGAACTGATGGCATAACTTCTATGCAGAGTGTCCGCGCCAGTTCTTCTCACTAAGCCAAAGGACTTTCAATCCTTTGCTCACTTATCTTTTTAGCCGGGACTCCTCCCCAAATTTCGTTCTTTGGTACGAGTGATCTCACGACCGCTCCAGCTGCGATAATGGCTCCATCGGATATTCTTGCCCCGGGCAGAAGGGTGACATTCGCGCCAATCCAACAGTCATATCCGATCTCCACATGCAGGGGGCGTTGCCCCATGGTTGCTCAAGGATGGGTGTGCCTAGTTGAAAACCATGATTGGCTGCCAGCATGGTGACGTGATTTCCAATCAGAGTTTTTGAACCAATTTTTATTCTTCCGCCAGCTGCGCGGATGTTACAGTAATCGCCAATGTAAATGTCGTCTCCGAAGTCGACTATGCCTTTGTCGACTCCTCCCGCCTGATCATCGCAGATGATCAGGATTGAATAAACACCTAAGGAAACATTATTTCCGCAAGTGAAACATTCATTATCTACGTGACTGCCAAGCACGGATACTGCATGGCAGGCTAAGCCATGTGCTTTCAACTCAAGTTTCAGTGAACTTTTATATAACTTCTCCTAGATTGTGGACACGCTGTTCGTGATCACCTTGAAAGCTAACACAATCTATTAGCGGATGCTCACCTCACGTGGATCTTGAAATGGGTTTCTTGTATGCATGCAATTGACTGGGGCCTGTCGTTGTTCCTGACTGGGTTTGGCTCGGATTTGTTCAAGAAACATAGTGACTCAAGACTTTATCCAGTAAACGGCCTCATGATCAACACGGACGATCTGATCCACAATTCCTCGGGCGGCTCGGAATTCATCTGCAGCTTTTTTACAACCTTCCCAGCAAAAGTAGTCATCCAGAATGATTACGCCGCCCTTCGGGACTCGATCATACAAGTAGTCCAGACAGACTTTTGTGGACTCATACCAGTCTCCATCCAATCGGAGCAACGCAATCTTGCTAGGATGCTCCTTCAGCAGCGGCAATGTGTCTTGGAACCAACCTTGATGAAAGATTAGGCGTTCTTCAGCCAATGAGAGGTGGTTGAACAAGAAGTTTTTAACCTCATCGATTCCCGCCTCACATTGATGTACTGACTCAAGTTTGCCGGAGCTTACCCCACCACTGTAGATTGCAGCACCTTCTCCGTCCAGTTCACTGGGTTCCGGAAGACCTTCGAAAGAATCAAAGAGATGTAACTTTCTATGGTGATCGGCATCAAACTTTTCGAGTGCCATGCCCATGATGCCGGCAGATCCGCCTTTCCAGACTCCGCACTCGACAAAATCTCCGGGTACATCACTATTCAATACTTTTTTGGAAAAATCCCATAGCAGTTTTGAGCGTGTTACGCTCGTCATGGTATGATGTCGGATAGAAAAAAGTGTCTGGGCTCTCGAAATATCAGGCAGCGCTTGGAGGAACCACCGATAGCGGCTTGACATAATTCTTTTGTATAGCTTCATAGGTATGGTATTAAATTATTGTTTAATGGTATTTGGTTAGTTTAGTTGGTTCGTCTCAAAAGGGTTTTAATTTGTATGGAGGAGTTGGCAATGTGCAAGCCCAGTTTCTTGCGAAAATCATCAGGTAGCATCCAACTCCAGATTGCGGCTATGCTAACCAATGCGCTACCAGCCGTCGCGGCGAGCATACCAAAGTTGTTGGCTGCAGCCCGCGAACCCGCCCAAGCGATGGCTGCGGCTGCGGCGATCAGGCAGAAAGAAACAGCGAGGCCTTTGCTCATTCGCGCCGGGGAGCCAAGTATCCGACTCGCGGCATGGACCGAGAAGGTGGTGTTGACAATAAAATGTGTCATCAAAGACGCAACGAGAACTCCAACGATACCGAAATGGATCGCCGATAGGATGGCAATTGGGATAAATACCAAGCCTTCAAGAAGGTAAATAAAGCGCACCGGCCGCCAGTCTTTGGTTAGTCCGAATAGCCCGATGAAACAGCCGTTTAGGTTTTTAATAACGATGAACACTGCGAGGACGAGATCGCAAGACCAAGGCCAGTCGATGGCACCATGGGTCCAGATTGAAATAAACGAGCGGTTACCTGCTGCCAGGCAGATTGCGATGAAGGTCGAAGCGGCGAGCGTCAGCGCGATCAGCTCCCAGTAGCGCTGGACAAATAGTTTGGTTTCTCCGCGGACATGGAGCTCGGTGAGGCCGGGGGCAGCCGCAGCAATCGGATTGGCAACCAATAGCATACCCATGTTGTAAACCTTGGTGGCAACGGCAAAGGTGGCGGCCGCATCTAACCCAACGCAACGGCTGATGATCATGATCTGGGAAGCGTTGATTAGTTGGGAGCCGATATTGATCAGTAGATTGTCTTTACCGAAGTGAAAGATGCATTTGAAAATAGCATGGCTCGGTTTGCCCCAACGGCCTCTTGCGGGATAGTAGTCGTTGCGGTTACAAACCCAGAAATGGACGAGTGGGCTTCCGAGAAGTGAAGGGACCTGTGCAATGGCGAAGCCAAACACTCCCCAGCCGCTGCGGAAGCCAAACCAAAGCAGAAATAGCGATGCAATGGTTCCTAGGGTGGCACAGTTGTTCACGACGTCGCTCCGTTGGAACGCCCATAATGGCGCTCCGACCGAACGCAGAGCAACTGACAGTCCAGTCATGCCAGCTAGCAGCATGAGCAGCCCCCTGAAATCGCTGGTGAGGTGAGTTGGAATCGCGAACAATGCCGGCGCAAACCAAGAAAATCCAATGCCCACAAAGGCAATAAGTCCCCCCTGAAATGTATAAACCAAGCCACCGGTGAGAAGGTGGCTACCATATTCACCGCCATTTACATCGTCTTTGTAATCGGCAATGAAACGACTGATGGCACCGGTCATGCCGAGATCAATGAGGCAGAGGTAGCCATTAACCTGCGCCGCCAGCGCCCATAGACCAAAGTGTTCCTTGTCGAGAAAGTGGAGCGCCAGCGGTATGCTGGCCATGGTGAACACGATGTTCGCGGCGATACTACCGTAACCGGTGAGCAAACCGGCGACGAAACGTTTGGAGCGTGACATGGGAGAATTGGACGACGGTTTAACTGGGGACGTGCGCGGGCAGCTTTGAGCGTGCGAGGATCATGCAGGTTGAGTGAGAAATTCTGGATATTCCCCGACTCCTGTATCTTTACCCCATTCAGGCTCAGACGCTTCGTCCAGTGACTAATCTCGGCCTTACTGGAGTTGAACCCACTCCAATCGGCATCAGGTAAGCGCTTTTTTCCCGTATGCGGAGGATTGGTATTGGTAGGTTGTTTTCAAGTATGCGGATCATCGATGCGCCAAGCAACAAGGTTGAGGCTGCGGTTTTAAACTCTCCAAAGACGAACACAAAAAACACCGGGTTCCAGATCAATGGAATGCCAATAAGGAGGGCGAGTGGGAACCACTCGGTACCACGGCAGCGTTGGATCTGTCGGTGTGCGTGCATGGCTAAGCGAATTTGGAAAAGTAGCATGATCGCAAGTCCGATGTAGCCGACCACGCGAATGGTTTGCACCGGACCGCTGTGGTAGTTGCCATTCGCAAGCATGCCTTCGCGCTGGGCGTCGAAACCGGACATTCCCTTTGCGACTGATTTCGATTCCTTTTGTGACAATGCATACTGAAGCTCCCGTGCGGTGAGGCCCAGTCCATCTCCCAGCCACTTGTTTTGGATCCAGCGGTCAGTCATGAGCACCTCTTTCCACATTTCAAGGCGCCATTCGCTCGAGTTTTCTCCATCGAGGACATAGCGTTTTTCCCACGTGCCCGGTAGGAAACTGAGGGATCGCTGAATATTGGGAGGGAGCGGAGTGATGGTGTTAACAATTGCCAGCAGGGTGATTAGTAGGATTCCACCAACGGAGGAGAACATGATTGATCCTAGGCCTCCACGGTAACACAGGCCTACAAAGTAAGACAAAGATAGCATGACCACTGCATTGCGGTAGCCACTGAGTGTTGCGGCGGTGATTGAAAGCAGTATCAAGGTTCCCCATAGCGGATGGAGGATGGCTTTGAGTGGTGACTTAAAAGAGCAAATCCAAAGTGAAAGGTTGCTTCCCAAAAGCGTTAGAGTTCCATCGCGGGTGGCAGCTCCGGCATCTACGGCTTTTCCTGAATCTTCGTAGTTTACTTCATCAGTTCGGGCGTAGTTACTCCCAGTGTAGTATCCGAAGGTTGGCGAAATTCTGCCAAGTATTGAGTTCATTTGATTCATCAATCCTCCGAGAATGGACAAACGTAAAATCCATTTCAATTCGCTGGGCGGAACCTTCAATCCCACAAGCAGCAATGAGCTCAGTAGGCTGATTATAAAAAGAATATAGGGTTTTCCGCCCACGACATCACCGCCAAAAAGGTTCAGTCCTACGGGATTGCGCATGTATACTTGGGAAATAACCAAAGTCAGCACGATGAACCAGTACTCCAGCTCCGTCCATGCAAGCTGATAGGGAAGTTTACGCATTAGAAATTGGGGGATAGAGAATCCAATGAAAAGAATCTGGCCAAGAAGAAGGCTGTCGGGTTGGCCGGGGATGCGCAGACCGATGCTTAAAGCAGCCATGAAGGGTACTAATAACCAAATCTTCTTCCCTAATCCAAGGCAGATGATGAAGGCCGCGGCAGCAATGATTTGGAGAATCGTCTCAGTCTGGTTGGTGACGATGCTTAGGCCAAGCCAGATCGAGAGGAAAAGACCGAGGATCAGGACGATGATGCCTTGGATGGATTTTGAATTGGACATTGCGGCGTAAAGCGGTTAGATCAATGCTGAATAACTAATATACTGAAAAATTGAGAGCGGAAGAAGCTGACACGCTTCAATTTTGAAGGGTGGACGATATGGTTTTACGGGCGATTCGCGATCCATGCTCTACGAACTGTAATATTTTTCGCCCTTTACGGCTTTGGTGGTAGCCTTTTGTAAATAAACCAAGTTTCGGGACCGCCGGAAGCTTTGGAGACGATTTGCACTTCTTCGATTTTCTCGAATTGATTTTTCGACTTCCATTCGGCCAGTGTGATTTTTAAATGAGCTTCTAAACCTTCAGTTGTGCCAATAATCCAGTTGAGGTGGTCCTCCGAGCGTGGCGTAAGGTGGATCACCTTGCGCGAACCGTAGGGCTTGAACAGGCCCAATGCAGAGTGGTCACCCTCACCCGCGAATCCGATCGTTTCACCTTGGGGGATCCGTTGTTGCAGGGGCATGAGGATGGTTGCCCGGTTTTGATAGGCTTCGTAAACTGAAGAAATCCTCTCCTTGATTGCCTGTGGCATTCCGGGCTGGCTGGCCAGAGAAGCCACGGGAAGGAGCGGACGATTTGGATTGAAAATGAGTGACGGAATAAGAAACGCGGCCGGAATCAACTGCAGTGCCATATTGGTGCGGCATTTCAATGGTGGTTGTCTTCTTAGGCCGAAGAGACAGCACAATAGCATGAGGGGAATGTAGGGTAGGGCGAGGCGAGCGACTCCCCCGGTTCCCATTTTACTCATGAAGGCGAGCAAGGCGATGGCCGTTGCGACTAGAAGTGTGTATTGGATGGTTGAATAGGGGATGAGGTATGCCTTTTTGCTGAGCTGTCGTGAGAAAAGCGCGATGAGAGCGAGTGTAGTGATGGCCAGGCCGACACCCGCGGATTCTTCCATCGGGATTTCCCGCCCTAGGTTGACCTTGAAAAGGTAATAATTTTTTTTCGTCCAACGATACCATGCTTGTTCTTCGGCCAACCGTTGTAAGATTGTGTTTGCCTTCGTACAGCCTGGGAAAACTGGCGGTTGGATGAGTCCGCTGCCGATTTCGATTGAATTTCCGATGACTCCGGCGACGGGGTGGCCGGCCTCGGCGCCATGGCGGTTGTGCGGGTTACCGCTCCAAGCTCCTGTGTAGACCGTGCAGGCGAATGCGATGGGAAGAAAACTGGATAGAGTAGCCGCTGGTATCGTCGCAAGGATCACGGTGCTCGAGCCGCGCCAGCCAAGCTTCTGCCATGCCACCCATAGCCAATAAATGCCGAGTGGCAGCGCCAGTGGGATGGAGGTGGCTTTCACGCTCGTCATGGAGGCTGCTGCCAATGCGGATAAAAAGAGGCAGAGCCATGGTTTGCAACGGAGAGCCTGCGCCGCGAATGCCAACGATGCGAGTGCGAGTGCGGCCGGCAACAGGTCATTGCCGATGCTACCCGCTTGGAGGGCGATTCCGAACGCCATCGGCCAAACCCACATCCACCATTTTGCCACGCCTCTGCGGATACCAAGTCCGCAGGCTGCTAAAAAAAACAAGCCCGGAAGTAGCAGAAAAGGGATGAAATTGATGAGAAAGAGTCCACGGTCGCTGTGGGTGAGAGCGATGAAGGGTGCCATCATCCATTCAAAGCCAACACCGCTGATACTTTGGCGATGATCGCTGTCGATCCAATGCCAGTGGTTTTCTTGCAGCCAGTAGAGAAGCCTAGGCAAGCGGTAAGTTAGGGCATCGTAGTTGCTGGGTGCGTGCGCGATCGCCCCGATGAGGATGGTAGAGGATATGACGGACCACGCGGCAAGTGCTGGAGACGACTTCAGACGCCGCCACCATTTTGCAATTGCGAAGGGCCGTGCGATATGTGGCGATGTGGCCCTCCAAAAAAAGACCCCAGAAGCGATAAGGAGGGGCATTGATGCCAAATATCCTCCTGCATTTAAGGCGTTGAGGTACGACAAGACCCATCCGACAACTTGGCACCATACGAAGCATATCAACCCGATGCCAGCAAGTCGCAGGATCATGGGAAGATCACGGGCTAGGGTGTCGTGGGTTAGGGAAAAACGTTGTGACATGATGGGTTTAGATGATGGTGTCTGGAAAACGCGGAGAGCAGCCGAAAAGCTTTCCGAGGCGAACTATACGGACTCCTTGACGATGCTTGAGCGAACTGTGTCTTCGAGCAATACCGAGCTGTTCGCTTCTTGGGCGATGAAATACATTGGACGGGTGCGGACTTCTCCCAGAATGGTGCCGACGTATTCGCTCAGCACTGCGAGAATCAGGCAGACGAAGAAAAACATTCCGCTCTGTTGGAGGGACATCGTGGTCCAACCCGCAGCCACGTTCGATTTGATTAGGTAAATGGCTACCACGTAGCCTGCATAGAGCAGATTCAGAAAGGCCCCGAGTAGGCCCGCCATGGTAACGAGACGCAACGGATGCCGAGTGTTGGCGGCCAGTAGGTCGATGGCGGTGGTCATCTCGGTCCGCCACGTCGTAGTGCGAGCACCGCCGACTCTCGACAAGATCGAGTAGGAGAAAAACTCATGCTGATAGCCGAGTGTGAGGGTGAGCACCCGCAGGTAGCGGCTTTGTTCGCGCACTTGCAGCAGCGCATTCACCGCCTGACGGCTCATTACCCGGAAATCCGAAACTCCGCGCTTAATGTCCACACCGATGTGCTTGCGGCAGTAATTGCGGAACATGCCACCTAACCAATCGCGCATGAAGGAACGTTTGATCGGGTTCTGGGCCATGCCATGAACGACGCCGCCACTTTTCCTGCAGAGATCGATCATGGCAGGAATGACCTCGATCGGATCGGTCTGCGGATCGAGTGTCACCACGAAATCACCGATCGCCGACTCGATGCCAGCGGATAGAGCTACATCTCTGCCAAAAGACCGTGAAAGCCGAAGGTAACGGATGCGCTGGATCTCCTTGAGAAGTGGTTGGATGGCCACGGAGGTACCATCGGTGGATCCATCGTCCACTAGCACGATTTCAAAGAACCGAAAGGCGGCACCTACAGTTTGGTCGATTTCTCTTACCAAGTTCTCTAGCAGGTCTGCATCCTGTTCGAGGGCAATGACAATGCTTACGACGGTGTTAGAGTCCAATTTGATAAAAGGTTGAAAGTTGTAAATTAAAATTCAGAAAGGGGAATAGACGGGGGTGAGATGAGGTGCGTGATGGTTGAACTGCGATGGGTTATGCAATTATTTTGCGGTCAATTTTTCAGATTTCAACGTTACCCAGCAATCGCTCGATCTCCTCCTCGACGTCGAAGATGTTATCAATTTTTCCGCCCATCACGTGGATCACGGCTGGGAGTTTGTTGTCGCGCTGGAAGAGGATCGGGCGGCCATCGTCAATTTCGCTCAGCGGCAGCAAGGTCTTGATGGTCCACAGCGAGTCTCGCTGGACGGCATCGCGCAGCGCGGGCATGTAGCGCGAGGCATCGGCCACCATCATTTCGAAATGGCTGTGCTTTTCGATGGTGTCGAATGTCTGGTAAGGGTTGGTAGCTCCGGTTTGTTCGTTTTCGAACCAGTGGGCGTGCGGGGTGTAGCGCACATGGCTGAGGGTCGTAAGTCCCAGTGAAGGATAGGGCATAAAGGAAAAGAACGGTCCGCACATCATGGTGACGGAGAGTCCCTCGAGTTCCTTTGGAAGATCCACTAATGCCATTTCGGTGAGCTCGTGCTTCAGTGGGATGAGTGGTAAGTCGGAGGCGGCCGTCAATCGGTTCAATCCGGCGTAAGTCGCGTTGAAAACTAGAGAACACTCGATTTCCGATCCATCGGATAGTCGGGCTAGGGCACCGGTTGGGTGTGGTTTCGCCGTCTCCACTAGAGTCTGAAGTCTCACTTCGATTCCTGCCATGCGCAGTTCATTCCGGAGCATTTCCCTCAACACCGAGCAATCGAACGCGCATTCCTGAGCGATCCAGGTACGCTCGGTGAGGTCTTGGTTGAACAGGCGCTGGATTTTGGGTGGTGCTTCCTGAAGTGGTGCGCCCACCCGCTTCATGAAGACCTCGAACTGGTCGGCGGTGACCTTCGAAAATAATCTCCCGACCGCGTATACCTTGGTGAATTGATCGACGATCGCATCGCGGTAATGTGTGCGGAATTTTTCGTAGTTTTGTCGCGACCGGTAAGCGGTCATCAAGCTTCGTGGGTAGTGATAGCCGCCGTGGACGCGGGCTTGATTGACCCGAGATGCTTGGGTGAGGAGTTCGTCGGCTTCCTCGACCACGATCGGATGCCAGCCACGGCGATGCAGCATCATGGCGATGGAGCAGCCAAAGAATCCTCCACCGGCGATGACGATGCGTTTTGGCATGGGTGAAGTGTGAACGCATCGGCGCGATGACGCCGAGGCCTGAGGCCATTCGAAAAATTGACGAGGCGGCTTTTCGGATAGAGAGGGCGGGGCTCCGTTCTAACACGAAGCTAGTCAACGCGCCTGTAAACAGCTTGTTTCCAGATTCCCATGCGGTGAAGGAGGAACTTGAGGGCGGATTTGAAAATCGTGATTTGGCAAGCCACTGCCTTGTCGAACGGGAGCTGTGAGTTCTCGTCGCTATAGCGAGTGGGGTGGGGGACTTCCCCGATTTTTGCTTGGTAGACTACGCCTTGGATCATCATATCGAAATCAAAGTCGAAGCGATTGCTGAGTTGGTCTAATGGAACCGACTTGAGGAAGGCTCCGCTGTATGCGCGGTATCCATCGTGATAGTCGGTAATACTCGTTCCGAGCATGAGGTTTTGGATGAACGTGGTGGCACGGATCGGGAGGTATTTCCAGAGCGGCATGTTGTTTTTCAATGCGTCGCCTAAAACCATGCGCGTACCAGCGACAATGTCGCAGCCTTCTTCAAGGATTTTTCGGATGAATTCGGGCGCGTATGAGGGGTCGTATTGGTTGTCGCCATGCACAAGGACGATAGCGTCGGCTTCACTCGCGATGGCTGCAAGGTAGCCCGATTTTTGGGCACCGCCGTAGCCTCGGTTTTTCGGGTGCGTGATGACGGTGGCTCCGGCCGCACTGGCGACCTCGGCAGTTCCGTCATGGCTTCCATCATCAATCACATAGATTTCATGGATGACGTTGGGTGGCAGGGAGTCGATGGCTTTTTTTACGACGCCCGCCACATTGTACGAGGGCATAACGACGACGACGCGGTGTGATTTTTCTTCTGAGTGGTGGCGGGTATTGCTCATGGTGACAGTGTTGATGTGAAGGTGGGATTATCGAGTGCTTAAGGTTGCTGTTGTTTCACGAAAGTACGGATTTCCTCGAGTGCTGCTGATTTTGAATAAAGGTAGCCGTCGGTGCCATTGAATAGGTCCGCATGACAAGTGCGGAAGTCATAATTGGCAGGTTTTGATCCCGGTGTTCGGTCCAGATGGATGCCGAATACTTGATTGGCTACTTCTTGGATGCAGAGAGGCTCCGTGGCGAAATTCAGTAGTTTGATCCCTTGCTCGCGGGCGATCAGTAGGTCGCTCCAGAGGTGCTCAAGCCAGTAGAATTGGTAGATGCTTTCAGGGTGAATTTTTTCAAGCTCATGTCGGTTCATTAGATCATATAGAGCATTTTTTCGCAGGTTCCATCCGTAGATCGCAGGAAGTCTTGCAATGAGAACATTTGGGAAAAGGCTTTTGACATCCTGTTCGAACTGAAAACGATGTTTCCCATAGGAGTTGAGTAGGTCGGGGTTTACCGGGCTTTTCTCATCGACCTGATATGGATTCTCGTAGACGTCGATCGTTGATATGAGGATTAGCTCATCGGCTCGGGTTTTTTCTAACTGCTGGAGAAGTGCCGCAATTGCGGCTCGATCTTTATCAGGTTCTTGGTTAGCAAGCCATTTTGTCCCTGAGACGCCACTGCAGATTAGAAGGTCGTGATGCTCTCCAGCAATGTCCTGAATGTTTTTGGAGTTGTAGAGCGAGTCGAAACTGAATTGGCGGGTAAGATTGCTACCCACAAGACCCGTATGGCCGATGAGTGCGGATTTTCCAAAACGGCCGATTTTTGATTTCATGGACGTGGTCATGGGAGCGTTCAGAAGTCAGCGGGAACGAGGATCAAGTGACAAGAGAGGGAG
>JAPJNB010000251.1 GCA_026461385.1 Akkermansiaceae bacterium | reverse complement strand
TGAGGCCAAACTGGCAAAGATCCGCGCCTTGGCTGGACTGGCTGCCGAGCGCGGGCAGCCGCTCGCCTCGATGGCCATCGCATGGGTGCTACGCGACCCAAGAGTCACGAGCGCCATCATCGGTGCAAGCAAGACCAGTCAGCTCGACCCGTGCGTGGACGCCGCGAGCTCGGCAACATTCACGACCGAGGAACTTGAGCGGATCGATGCGATTTTGGCGGAGTAGTAGGATTTTAGGTAAGGGCGATGATTTTTGAATGACACCGATTTTTTTGATGATTTCTTGAAATTCGGAGGTCCAAATATCAAGAAATAGCGGATTAGCCTTTTTAGAATGACCTGTGCGTCAATTTTTTCATGTCCATACCCGACATCATGATCGAGTCAAAGATCACCCGAATCTCGAATTTTTCTATTTCGGTGGGCGAAGACCAGGCGGGTGATGCAGCGGTGTTGATCCATCGGATGGCGAGGGGAGAAGGTGATGCTCTGGCGGAACTTCATGGCATGTGGAGCCCGATTCTGTTAGGGGCGGCTGTCAGGATGCTGGGAGATCGCCACGAGGCTGAGGAAATCGTCCAAGATACCTTTGTTCGGATGTGGCACCGCGCGGTTGACTATGATCCGCTGCAGTCCCCGCCTTTCGCATGGGCTTTCGCCGTGCTGCGAGGCTATTGCATTGACCGGCTGCGCTACCGGCACCGGGGTAAGCGCGATTCTTCACGCGTGGTGCCCATCCACCTGCATGTGCCTGCCGAAGAGAGCGAAGATGCGCAGGTGATGATGAGAGATGACTTGCGCCGGATCTGTACCGCGCTGCAAATTTTACCGCTCGAAGAACGCAAATGTTTGGAGCTGGCAGTTTTCTTGGAATACACCCATTCGGAAATCTCTGTGCACTTAAGCACGCCGTTGGGGACAGTGAAAAACCGACTGCGCCGTGCCTTGGGCAAGGTGCGCAACCATCTATCAAATTATGAGTTCTGATCCTCACGAAGCCGCCGCTTGGCGGGCATTTGGAATGCTTGATTCGGACGAAGCCGCTGGCTTTGACGAGGCCATGCGCCAAAACTCCGAGTTGAGAGACGCCTACGGCGAAATAAACAATCTTTGTGCTGCCATAGCGGCATCCAGCGTCGCGCCGATCCCCCCCCGCGCAGGGCAATTGGAACGGCTGCAAGTTCGCGTGGGTCTTCAATCTCCAAAGTCTGCGAACTGGCTGGGTATCTCAGGTTGGGCTGCGGCTGCTGCGGCAGTTACGTTCATCCTAATCGTGGATCACCAATCGCCCGCGCCGATGGAAAGTGTGAAAATCAGCGCCCCTCCCCAAGCCGGTAAGCGTGAGGTGCACCGAATTCAAAAAACCACGCAGCAAGTGGCCACTGCGGATGAATCCCCAGACCAAGCTCCGGAAGTCGACCCCGAGGTGGACCAAGAGCCTCGTGGCGAAGATAAAACAGCCAAGGCACAGGTCGCCACCGATGAGAGCAATACGAAGTCGGTGGCGAAGGCTGAAACGAGAGACCTTCTTCGTGAGATCACAGTCTTGCGTGAGAAACTTGAGAGCGTAGAAAAACGCGAACAGCAACGATTGGAGCCGGTTCAAGGGTTGGCGTGGCCGATCGTGATGACGATGAGGCCACCACAGGCCACGGCCCAGATCGTCGCTGCAAATGATGCCGACAACTCAGTGGTGGGGTTGCTCGGTGATGCGATAGCGGCAAAGTCAGCCTCTGCGGCGGATTCGGCAGCGCAGGGAGATGTGAAAACTCCATCTGCCGTACCGATTTATGATCCGGCGACGGGAGAGGGAACTCTTGTCGCAAGCAATGTGTCAGACACGAATTTATGGGTTATCCCAATGCTTGGAAAACAACCGCAATTGCTGGGTAGGATTCCCCAAAGCAGTGCGGCGTACGAATCCGTAGGCTTCTGGCTTCCCACAGGCACCATTCCAGCCAATTTCATCATCACCAACGATTCCGAAGGAAAAGGCGCCCCACCATCTGCGGCGAACACGATTCTTACCGGGCCGAAGTGAGGGTGATCTTCAGGTGGTGCGTAGCGAAAAGGGTCGCATCGGCGCGCGATCTTTCTGCTTTGGGTCGGCGGCCGGGGTCGGTCTTTCTAGGGATTTTGGGGGCTGGGGGGTGAAATTTTTGGCGAAAATCAATTCTTGCCAAGTCATTTTTTAGTGGCTAAAGACATGGCGTTCATTTTGCAAATTCGCAAATGAGCGCACTTTGTCCGGTCTTTTACGCCATGGTCTCGGGAAGTGTTGAATGTGATGGCGTGATACGAATAGACAAAAATGGACATCTACGTGGGCAACTTGCCCTACTCCGCTACTGAAGAAGACGTTACAGGACTCTTCGCCGCATATGGACCCGTTGAACGGGTTAAAATCATCACCGACCGTGAAACGGGCCGATCCAAGGGATTTGCATTCGTGACACTCGGCGATCAGAGTCAACTGAATGCCTCGATCGAGGCGCTCAATGGCTACGACTATCAGGGCCGTGCGCTTCGTGTGAACGCCTCTGAGCCGAAAGAAGCACGTCCCGGTGGCTTCCGTCCGAGTGGCGGCGGCGGCGGTGGCGGCGGCGGCTATG
>JAPJNB010000250.1 GCA_026461385.1 Akkermansiaceae bacterium | reverse complement strand
GCTGAAATGAAGAGGTGGATGCGAAGGGCTGATTCTTCGTTAAGATTTTCTTATTTCAGATTTTCAGCGTTTCAGATTTTCAGCGTTTACCCTCAGAAGTAGCCCTCCTTTTTCCGGTCTTCCATGGCGGTTTCTGAGCGTTTGTCATCGGAGCGTGTGCCACGTTCGGTTTGGCGGGCGGCGGCGACTTCGGCAATCACTTCGTCGAGGTTTGAGGCGGTGGATTCTACGGCGCCGGTGCAAGTTGCGTCACCAATGGTGCGGAAGCGGACGATTTTCTGGGTGACCGGTTCGTGGTCCTGGGGCTTGAGGAATTCGGTGACTGCGAGCAGCGAGCCGTTGCGTTCGAAGACGTCGCGGGAGTGGGCGAAGTAAATCGAGGGCAGGGGGATATTTTCGCGTTGGATGTACATCCAGATGTCCATTTCGGTGAAATTGGACAGCGGGAAAACGCGGAAGTGTTCGCCGGGGTTTTTGCGGCCGTTGAAGAGGTTCCAGAGTTCGGGGCGTTGGTTTTTTGGGTCCCACTGGCCGAAGTCATCGCGGTGTGAGAAGAACCGTTCTTTGGCGCGGGCTTTTTCCTCGTCGCGGCGGCCGCCACCGAGGCAGGCGTCGTATTGGTTCTTCTCGATGGTGTCGAGCAGGGTGACCGTTTGGAGTTTGTTGCGTGAGGCGTTCGGGCCTTTTTCCTCGACCACGCGGCCTTGGTCGATCGATTCTTGGACTGAGCCAACGACGAGCGAGGCGCGGATGAGCTCCACGAATTCATCGCGGTAGGTCATGGTTTCCTCGAAATTGTGGCCGGTGTCGATGTGGACCAGTGGGAAGGGCATGCGTGCGGGCCAAAATGCCTTGCGGGCAAGCCATGCCATGACGATCGAGTCCTTACCGCCGGAGAAGAGTAGCGCGGGGTTTTCAAATTGGGCGGCGGTTTCCCGGAGGATGAAGATCGCTTCCGCTTCGAGCTGGTCGAGGTTGCTCAGGTGATAGTTGGGCATGGTGATGGTGAAGTGCTAAAAAAGAATTGCCGTTGCGGCTTGGGGAGGAAATAGGGGGCCAAGTGGTTGGCGTCAAGGGTAAATTACTATCTTGGGCTTTTTACTAATGATTCGGATTCCGCGAGTTCCTGGGTTGGGAAACGGGGTCTCGTTTTACCGGGTGGGCGGGCCTTAAGATGCCTGAGGGTCGACTGCGGGGTTCGCGGGTGCGATCCGGTGTTGGATGGCGGCGATCAGACTGAGTGCGCACTCCTCGACGGAATGGGTTTCGGTATCGAGGACGAGGTCCGATAGCGTGGGGGGCTCGAAGGAATGGTCTTTGCCGGTGAAATTTGGGACTTCGCCGCGGGCGGCTTTCGCGTAGAGGCCTTTCACGTCGCGTTTTTCACAGGCCTCGAAGCTCGCCTTGATGTACACCTCGAAAAGGTCTTTGCCGAGTCGTTCGCGAGCGAGGGTGCGGAGTTCCCCGCGTGGGGTGATGGCAGAAACGAACGTGATGATTCCTTGAGAGACGAAGATTTTGGAGATTTCCGAAATGCGGCGAATGTTTTCCAGGCGGTCATCGTCCGTGAAGCCGAGGTTTGCATTCAGGCCGGATCGGAGGTTGTCACCGTCGAGGATGGTGGTGAAGCGTCCTTGCTGGTGGAGGATGCGCTCGGCGGCGTTGGCGATGGTGGATTTACCTGAGCCCGACAATCCGCAGAGCCAGACCACGATCCCACGCTGGTCCAGGAGGGTTTCCTTGTCCTCGCGCTGCAGGAACCGGTGAAATTCAGGGTAGATGTTCATGCGGCTAGTGAAGAACAGAAAGCGCAGTGCGGGAAGCGGAAATCCCGGTCAATCCGCGAGGATGAATCAGAACCCCTTACCGATGGCAAATGCATCGAAGCCGTGGGCCCTCAGAGCCTCGAGCGAGAGGATGCCGCGTCCATCAAACACGAAGGCAGGCTTGAGCATGAGGTCGAAGATGCGTGCAAGGTCGAGGCCGCGGAATTCATCCCACTCGGTGAGGGTTGCGATCGCGTGGGCGTTCTCGACGGCGGCGTAGGCATCTGCGCAAATTTCAACATTTGAATCAATCAGCTCAGGCGGTACTCCCGCGCTCATGAGGTCTTCCCGGATGTTTTCCGCACTCACGCGAGGGTCGTAAATCGCCAGGTGGGCGCGCTCGTGGAGGAGGTCGCGGCAGACTTGGATTGCGGGTGATTCGCGGGTGTCGTTGGTGTCCTTTTTGAAGGCAAATCCAAGGATGGCGATGCGTTTGCCATTGACCGTATTGTAGAGCGTTCGGACGATTTTCTCGACGAAGCGGGACTTTTGCCAATCGTTGAGGTGTACCACCTGGCGCCAGTATTCCGAGACGTGGGGAAGGTTGAAGGATTCGCAGAGGTAAACGAGGTTCAAGATGTCCTTTTGGAAGCAGGAGCCGCCGAAGCCGACGGAGGCTTTGAGGAATTTCGGGCCGATTCGTGAGTCCATGCCGATGGCGCGGGCGACTTCGTCCACGTCTGCGCCGGTGGCCTCGCAGAGTGCGGAAATCGAGTTGATCGATGAAATCCGCTGGGCGAGGAAGGCATTGGCCACGAGTTTCGAGAGCTCAGACGACCAGAGGTTCGTGGTGAGGATACGGTCGCGGGGGATCCATCTGGCGTAAACTGAGGCCAGAGCCTCCACGGCCGCGTGGCCTCCGGGCGTGGTTTCGCCGCCGATGAGGATGCGGTCTGGGCATTCGAGGTCTTCGACTGCGGTGCCCTCCGCGAGGAACTCGGGGTTCGAGAGGACCTGGAAGGTGGCTCCATGCGGCGAGTTTGCTGCCAGGATCGACTTGATCGCGGTGGCTGTCTTCACCGGGATGGTGCTCTTTTCGACGATGATTTTATGGCCTTCCGACACTTCGGCAATCAAGCGGGCGGCGGACTCGATGTAGCGAAGGTCTGCGGCGCGGCCCGCCCCGATGCCGTAGGATTTGGTCGGGGTCCCTACGGAAACAAAGATCAGGTCTGCCGCAGCGATTGCGGAGCGGATGTCGGTGGTGAAATGAAGGTTTCTCCCGATGGCCGAGGCAACGATCGCGTCGAGACCGGGTTCATACACCGGCAGCGTGTCGGAGTTCCAGGCAGCGATCCGCGCCTCGTTCAGGTCGGCCACGGTGACTTGGATGTCAGGGCATTTTGCAGCGATCATGGCCATCGTGGGCCCTCCGACATAGCCTGCACCGAGGCAGCAGATCGATTGAATTTTCATGGTAAGTGAGTCAGGGAAATTGAATGGAAGTGAGATCGCAGACTGGCGAGGCGGAGTAAAGCTCGAGAATGCCGTAAACGCCGAAATCCTTCAATCAAAACGGGATCGATGGTTAGAACTGGGCTTTGGCAGCCCATTTAGGTCATTTTTACGCCAGTCATGCGATCCCGAAGCAGGTGGTAAACAAAGAGTGAATTGTAGGTGAAATAGCGTTTGAAGAGTCGGCGTGGTTCCATCGCGAGGCGGTAGGCCCATTCTAAGCCAAGCCGCTGGAAAACCGGGGGGGACTGCCTTACCTCCCCCGCGTGAAAGGCGAAGGCGGCCCCGATCCCGAAATAGACGCCTGGCGGCAAGCGATCTTTGTTTTGGGCGATCCAGAGTTCCTGTTTTGGGCATCCGAGACCCACCCAGATGAGATTGGCTCCTGACGATTTGATTTTTTCCGCGATCAGCTCCAGTTCATGTGCGGGCCACGTGCCGAACGGAGGCGAGTGGTTCCCCGCAAGATGAACTGCGGGAAAATCTTGCGCGAATTTTTCGGTAAGGCAGTCGAGGGTGCTTTGTTTTCCGCCGAGAAGAAAGTGACGGAACTCGGCTTGTCGCCCGTCCGTTGCCTTGAGGGTTTCTAGCATCAAGGTCGGACCATAGACGCGGTCGGTGAGCTTTTCGTTAGCGGGGAGCTGGGAGTTGACCGCCCAGACAAGAGGCATGCCATCTGGGCAGATCAGATCGAACCGCTGCATGGCATTTCCGAAATCTTCGTCGACCCTTGCAAGTGCGGCCACGTGGGTGTTCGCCGCCTCGACCGCGTAGGCCCGATCCCATTTGGCGGCGTGAACGAGAATCCAGTCCACCGCTTGCGCATAGGTGGTCGCGGCAACGGGGAGGCCAATGATCGGGATGACTTTCAAAACGAATGAAATGAAGGTTGACGTTAGACGCGGCAGAATGGTTCGACCGAGCGCAATGGCGCAATGGATGAAACCGCGGCGTCGCGTAGAAGGGCGTTCTCGAACAGGTACAGGCCGTAGCCACCATAGCCGCCGCCACAGTATTTATGGGCGATGGAGCCTGCGATTTCGGGGAGTGTCTGCATTCCTTCGTCCAGCTGGGTTTGATGATAGAGGTTCACGCCCGCAGCGATTTGGTGAATGTCCTTGGTGAGCACTCCTTCCCGCGCAATCCGACCGCTTTGGGCGATCCGTTCGTAGTCGCGGGGGAGGTCTGCGAAGCTTGGGGTGTCGTGCTGCGAGCCCGTCCAAAGAATCGCCATGCGGCCGGTGAGGAAATCGCCGTTTTGTTTGAAATCCAGTTCAGGCTTGATTCCGGATCGCCACACGCAGAGGCCGGTTTCTCCGATTACTGCGGGGTCTTGCCAGCCGACGCCGAGCTCGATTTCGGAGTCAAATCCGTTCTTGCCATTGATGAGTGCCCACGCGCCGCTGCCCCCAAGGCCGGCACGTTGCTCGTATGGCCACTCGCGCAAGGAAACCAGCGGTGAAATGGCGCAATTGACGATGAATTCGCCGGGGCGGGAGAAGCGCGGGACATCCAGCCAGCCACCCGCGAAATCGACGCGCAAGGGGGCTTCAGTCGGTGCTTGAACCCAGCGGACAATGGAACTGGTGGAGACCGCTTCGAAGCGCGGCGGAGTCTTGGGAAGAATGGTGTACTCCGCCCCGACTTGCTCACACAGCGCGCGTTTGACTGGGCCGTATTTGTCATCCTCGGTGACAATCAGGAAGTCGGGTCGGATGCGGAGAAAATCCTCCTCGAAGTCCAGTCCCTCCTTGTGCCCTTGCGTGACGATCACCTCGTCGATCATCCGCAACCCTTGGAGGAGAGCCTTCTTGTGGTCGTCTGGGATGGAAGGTTTCCTGCGCTTGTGGTGCCAGAGCACCTCTGCCGACGCGAACGAGACAATGAGATAATCTCCCACCGCACGTGCTTCCTCGAAGAATTGAAGATGACCTGCATGAAGGATGTCATAGCAACCGGAAACGAAGACTTTTTTCATGAGGTTGGGTTTTTGGTGGTAGGGTGAGGTGTTGTGATTCAAACGAATCGTGACGAGTCAATCCGGCTGAAATTTGGAAGTTTGATTCTAACGCTGTGTTCTAACAGAATAAATTTTAGTTCCATTAAACCCTTCGTAGGTTTGCTTGGGCCACGACCGTGATCCGCCAGAGTGACATCATTCGCGCGATACCGAGACGTGGTGTCCGTGAGATTTGAGGAGTGCGTGTTGGCGTGCGGTATCGAGGTCGGATGCGACCATTTCAGCACACATTTCTTCGACGGTGATTTCCGGCACCCAGCCGAGTTTGGCCTTGGCCTTGGATGGGTCACCGAGCAGTGTTTCGACTTCTGCGGGGCGGAAATAGCGGGGGTCGATGCGGACCATGACATCGCCGACCTTCGCTGCGGGAGCTTTGACGTCATCGAGCACGCGGCGAACCGTTCCAACTTCGTGCAAGCCACTGCCAGTGAATTCGAGCTCGAGGCCTGCTTCGTGAGCGGACATGCGCACGAATTCACGGACGGAGATTTGTTTGCCAGTCGCGATGACGAAATCGTCAGCGGTTTCCTGCTGAAGCATCATCCATTGCATGCGGACATAGTCTTTGGCATGACCCCAGTCGCGGAGTGCGTCCATGTTGCCGAGGTAGAGGCAAGACTCGAGGCCTTGAGCGATGTTTGCGATGGCGCGTGTGATCTTGCGGGTGACGAACGTCTCGCCGCGGCGGGGGGACTCGTGGTTGAAGAGGATGCCGTTGCAAGCATACATCCCGTAGGCTTCGCGGTAATTTACCGTGATCCAGTAAGCGTACATCTTCGCCACGGCATAGGGTGAGCGCGGATGAAATGGAGTGGTTTCCTTCTGCGGGATTTCCTGCACGAGACCGTAGAGTTCCGAGGTCGATGCCTGATAGAAACGGGTTGTTTTTTCGAGACCGAGGAAGCGGATGGCTTCTAATAAACGGAGCGTGCCGAGGGCGTCGACATCTGCCGTGTACTCTGGTGCCTCGAAGGAGACTGCGACATGAGACTGCGCGCCGAGGTTGTAAACTTCATCTGGCCGTACCTCGCTGATGATGCGGGTGAGGTTCGAGCTGTCGGTGAGGTCGCCGTAGTGTAGGCGGAAGCGTGAATTTTCGACTTGGGGGTCTTCGTAGATGTGGTCGACCCGTTGGGTGTTGAAGAGGGAGGCACGGCGCTTGATTCCGTGAACTTCGTAGCCTTTTTCGAGCAAGAATTCCGCGAGATACGATCCGTCTTGCCCGGTGATGCCAGTGATGAGTGCGCGTTTCATGAAGTGATGTGAGGTGGTCGGGGTTTGAGTGTTGGGAGTCAGTGGGATGAAGATCAAAGGCGAGCTTCTCCACGGGTTAGGCTGGATTTAAAATCTTGATAGGCGGCGGCAAGCCCTACCTCGAATGCGACTTTGGGTGACCAGCCGGAAGCTTGGATTTTTGAGATATCTAGCAGCTTGCGCGGTGTTCCATCGGGTTTGCTGGGATCCGTTAGAATTTCACCCTTGAAGCCGGTGGTCTTTGCCACCTGTTGTGCCAGTTCCATGATGGTGACATCATCACCAACTCCGACGTTGACCCAATCGGGCGGCGCGCTCAAGGCGAGCAGGTGGAAGCAGGCGGCAGCAAGGTCGTCCACATGCAGGAATTCGCGGCGTGGGGTGCCCGTGCCCCAGATGGTGACCGATGCATCGCCGCGTTCGGCCGCCTCATGGAAACGGCGGATCATCGCGGGGATGACATGGGAGTTTTCGGCGTGATAGTTGTCGCCCGGGCCGTAAAGGTTGGTGGGCATGGCGCTGTGGTACACGAGGCCGTGCTGGGCGCGGTAGTGCTGGCAGAGCTTCAGTCCTGCAATTTTGGCGATTGCGTACGCTTCGTTGGTGACTTCAAGCTGGCTGGTGAGCAGGCAGTCTTCGGTCATCGGTTGGGGAGCCATTTTTGGATAGATGCAGGATGATCCGAGGAAAAGCGCCCGTTCGACCCCGGCCTTGCGGCTTCCCTCGATGAGATTCGACGCGATCGAGAGGTTTTCGTGGATGAAGTCTGCAGGATAGGTTGAATTTGCATGGATTCCACCCACCTTGGCGGCGGCGATGATCACAATGTCTGGTTTTTCGGCAGCGAGGAAATCGAACACCGCACGTTGGTTGCAGAGATCCAACTGGTCACGAGTGGCGGTGATTTGCTCAAAGCCGCCGAGCTTTTCCGCCTCGCGCATGAGGGCGGCTCCGACCATACCGCGATGCCCGGCGATGAATAGTTTTTTCATAAATTTGTCCCGTATCGGTTGATGAGCTTTTCGGCTTGGGCGATGGCCATGCCAGTCACTTGGTCCATGTTGTAATAGCGGTATGCTGCGAGGCGCCCGATGAAACTAGTGGATTGTTCGGCCGCGGCAAGTGCAGAGTACTGGTGGAAAATGGCGTGGGATTCGGGGGCAGGGATGGGGTAAAATGGCTCGTCACCCGGCGTCCAGTCCTTCGGGAATTCTCTGACAATCGTGGTGGAATCGATCTGCTGGCCGGTCGCGTGTTTGATCTCAACGATCCGCGTGAAGGGGATTTCGCGATCGGGGTAGTTCACCTGCATCGCCGCTTGCCAGAAGCCGGGTTTTCCCGATATTGGCTCGCGGGCGCGCAAGTCATTGGCGGAGAAGGATTCGGGTTCGAAACGCAGCGATCGGTATGGCAGCGCGCCGAAGCGGCGGTCGTAAAACTCATCGATCGCACCGGTGAAAACCAAGTGCTTGTGCTGCCAGCGGGCGCGTGCTTCCGCGCAGTCGATGCCGAGGTGCAGTTCGGCCCGGGGCGATGCATTGAGCATGCGTTCAAAGAGCGCGGTGTAGCCGGCTTTGGGCAGCGCTTGAAAGGACTCGGAAAGGTAGCGATCGTCGCGATTCGTGCGGACCGGGATGCGGCCGCAAACCGAGGCGTCGAGCTCCCGCGGGTGGCGCTTCCATTGCTTGAGCGTGTATCCCTCGAAGAAAAGCTGATAGAATTCCTGACCCACTTGGGACAGGATCACTTCCTCGGAGTTTTTCGGTTCATCGATGCGGCTGCGTTTTTCCTCGAGCCACGCCGCGAACTCCTCGGTGGTCGACGGTTTGCTCTGAAGCTCCTCGAACGTGTTCAGGTTGATGGGGAAGCTCCAGAGACGGTCTTGAGTGTGGCTCTTGATGGTGTAGTTCACCGCGTGCCACTCGGTGAATTGTGAGAGGTAATCGACGATGCGCGGCGAGTTGGTCCGGAAATAGTGCGGGCCGTAATGGTGGACGAGCACACCCGCTTGGTTGATGCCGTCGTAGGCGTTTCCGCCGAGATGGTTGCGGCGGTCCACCACCACGCACTTCCAGCCAGCGGATGAGAGGCGCTCCGCCATGACGAGACCTGAGAAGCCCGCGCCAATGATGAGAAAGTCGGTGGATGCGTCCGGACTCAAGGGGTGGCCAAATTGGGATGTGAGTCCGGATGATTCGAGCTCATGGGATGGGGCGGCGAGGAAGGAGGATTGAGAAAAGATCCACATTGAGGGCTTGTGGATTGCCGAGGAATTCGATGAGGATTTTGACGCGTTCGGTGGCAGTTGGGACGCTGATCACGGTGCCTTTGGTGCCTTGAAGCGGGCCATGAGCGATCTCAACTTCATCGCCGATTTCGATGACCGGGCTGAGGGTTAGCAGTTCATCTTCCTCGCCGCCTTTACGGTTGCGGACCTCATTTTTGATGGCTTCCACAAACGAATCAGGCACTGCGGGAATCTCCGAACCGAAGCGGACCAGACCACGAACCCCATGGCAGAAGGTGACGGCGCGTTCCATTTCGGCGATGTCAAATTTCGCGAGGACGTAGCCGGGGAACATCGACTCGACCCACCAGACTTTGCCGCGGCGGGTGGCCTTGCGGTACCGCAGGCGGGGGCAAAAAACCTCGATGCCTTCAAACTCGCGCAGACGGTCTGCGGCAATGTGCTCGCGCTTGGTCTGGCAGCGAACGCAGAACCATTGGGGTGTTGTGGTGGGGGTGAGGGGGATCATTGGCCAAGAATTTTTTGGAGAATCGGTAGAACCCGGGTGCCGCTCCGCATCCATGCGTCGAGTCGATCCAAGCGATCATCGATGAACTGGCGTTTCACGGGGTCTGCGACATCGGATGCCGCCGTGTTAAGTTGTGCGATTTTCGATTTCCCGCTTTCGAGGTGCGGGCGGATTTGTTCTCGGATGAAGCCGCCGACCAATGGCTTGAGCTCCACGGCCGGCTGGTAATAGGCGCGCCGATCTGCGCTATTTTCGACTTCGCGGACCGCTCCGAGGTTCTTGAGCATTCGCAGCCCTTGGCTTGCAGACCCTTTGCTGATTTGCAGACGCTCGACGAGGTCGTCGAGTGAAAGTGATTCTTGGGAAATGAAAAGGAGCCCGTAGATTTCTCCAATCGACCGCGGAAGCCCCAGCACCCGCACGGCGTCCACGAAGAACGAAACCACCTGGCGCTCTATAGGCGGCAGTGCGGAGTGAGCTGCGACTGATCGATCTTCCATGAACTGCATCATAGGGGAAAACACGGGGTTTGTTCAAACAAAAATGAACAAAGTCTTTTGATGCAAGTTTTCGCACGTGAAGTGGAGGCCGAAAGGATATCGCCATTCGCAACTCATCGACTCTTTTTGAGGTTTTAAACGCCGGAAAACACCGTCGAAACTGCCCTGCGCTCGATGATTTCGGCTACCGCCTCGTCATCCTGCAACCGACGACCGTGCGCGAAACGCGAGCCACCAACGAGAAAGGTGAGTGAGAAGGCTTTGAGGACGAGGATGCCAACCACGGGTGTGGCGT
>JAPJNB010000249.1 GCA_026461385.1 Akkermansiaceae bacterium | reverse complement strand
TGAAAACCTTCTCGCCGGGTCTCAGTTGATTGAGAGTGATGCCGATCTGGACTGGCTGCGATTCGTCAATCATCACGCGGTCAAAAATCCCATCGTCACTGGTGAGACTGATGGTCTGCCGTTTGCTTTTCAGATTGGCCCGTGTCCCTGCTAGAGGAATGGAAGTGCTACTCGATGAATCCCTGCTGATTGAGCCAGGCTTCTCAGCCGATGTCTCGGGGTTGGTGGCTGGCACCAAGGTCGTGCTCGGTGGCGAATTTAGTTTCACCAAAGATGTCGGTTTGTCGGTGACTAATGATGTGAGGCGAACCCAGGAAATCAGCCCGACAGAAATCGCAAGAACGAGAAAAATCAAAAAAAGCCGATACCTCGCATACCAAGCTGAAACTTCATGACTGCTAGAAAATGAATCTTTCATAAACGTTGTGAAACAGGTGTTAAAATTTGGATTTGATCTTCAAATGATTTTTCGGTGTTTGTCGCATTCAATGCGAATTCTTGGCACGAAGGAGACGACCTAAAGCAAATCTGGAAGTTGATGCCCGCATCGAGGGTCGCCGTGATCGCGAGGACGCCAAATAGCAGATGAACTCGCCGCATTTGGACGAATTTTGATCGGTGGAAGTAGATTGTGGGAGGATACATGAGATGAGGGCCGAACCGGTTTGAAGGCTCAGACGAGGGGAAGTGGAAGGTGTCAGATAATTGACGGCGGTGAAGTAATGATTCTGCGGCTTTTCGTCAAAACAAAATCAGTCAATCGTTGATGTTTCATAAATTTACACATCCGGTGGGTAGGCCGCCGTTGCGAAGGGTTGGCCTCGAGCCGGACCTTGATGACTCGGTTCGGCAATTGTTTGGGATACCACCCGAATCCTCCCTCGAATCGGAATTTCCTTATCGGCTCGATGCTTTCTTCAACTTGTCTGGGAAATGGAATTGTGGGAAATGGAATTCTTAGCGAATGAACAGGGAAAGCATTGCCGGTGGATTCAAGTCGAGCACATTCAGCCCCGCATGCACGGCGACCGTCGCGTCGCAGCGGGGTCGCAATCAATTTTCTCGACCTCCAGGCTGTCGCCGCCTCATTCCTGGCTTGTCCCTGAATGCCTAACCCATCACTCTTTCCGAAAGTTTTAAGCCACTCGACGATCCAGCCCAATCCCACCTTACCGCCCTGCGATCGCATGGATAAAATCGGCATCAATAAAATGAGCAATCTACTGATCAAAACCGCAATCCGTACGCTTTTCACTTTCACAAGTCGCGAAAAAGCGCTGGCAGAGAGCGAAGTGATCTTGCGCCAATACCTAAAGCTCGCCGAGGGCATAACGAATGAAGTTGGCCAGCTTGGCGTTGAAGTCCCACCAATGCGGGGAGTGGATGAAGATATGCGACGATGGTCATTTTTCATGATTTTAGAACACAATGCCATCGTGAATCGGAGCATCACCGCTAGCGTCGTTCAACTTGCGAGAGGCGAGGCGTTAAGTGGAGCCGCCGCGCTTGATCCAAAGAAAGATGTCATGCCAACTTCGTTAGCAGGCGAGGCACAAATCGCGAGCTTTGCCGAATCCGTTACCAACCATCTTGAAGCCGTTAAGAACTTAAAGCAGCTTCGACACACTGGAACTTCACCCCACCCCATCTTTGGAAAGTTTGATGCGCATAAGTGGAACTGCATGTTTGCATTTCACTTAGGCCTGCACTTGTCACAGGCGGAGTATGTGGTGGATGAGGCAAGGAATCAAATCATTCGTAGATGAAAATTCCTCATGAACTCGTCCCGTGCCCATTGATATCATCACCTTTGTTCTTAAATCGATGCATTCATTTGGTTGGCAGCACCGTTCATCATGAGTCTACCATTAGAAAAATTCCGATATGCAAAAGACAATCCTTCATCTATTCACGGCACTAACGATCACCGCTTTAGGCATGGGCATCGGTATCTCCCAAGCCATCACTGAGCACACGGTGGATCTCCGGCCGATTGGCGGCATTGGTAAAGGCGAACAAGTTCTCAAGGAGGATACTGAGGCAATACTCTACGAGCATCAAGGCAAGGGCTGCCTTACGCACTTCTGGTTTGGCGGAAATTTCGAAGGGGTTGAGGATACTCGGATTCGCTACTACATCGATGGCGAAACGACTCCCTCCATCGACATGGCCCTCTACCTGGGACACGGGATTGGCTTCCGTGACAACGATGCCCCATGGGCGACGAAACACGTCGGCAAGATCGGCAAGAACAACGGCATTTTCAACAACTACCGAATCCCCTTCGGAAAGAGCATCCGCGTCACCGCCCAGAGGCCATTAGGCGCAAAGGGCAACCCGATGAGTTGGTGGATCATCCGCGGCGTTGAGAATGGCCGCGTCACGCTTGGCGGCATGGAACTGCCTGAAACGGCCAGACTCAAACTGCATCGACTGGAAAACCACACCGCCGAGCCGATGGAAGAATTCAACCTCTGCGACGTGAAGGGGCATGGCGCGGTCTATCAGGTTACCATTGCGGCACAGGCACTATCTAACGGCGGCATGAGTTATCTGGAAGGCTGCATGCGCGCCTACACCGGCGAGGGAAAGGAACCCATCATGCTTTCCTCCGGTCTGGAGGACTACTTCCTTGGTACCTACTATTTCGACACCGGCAAGTTTCATGCGGACATTTCCGGCTTAACCCACTTGGATAAAAAGAATCGGTGCTTCTCAGCCTATCGATTCCACGACGATGACCCACTGTTCTTTAGTGATGGGATTCGATTGACCTGCCGAAACGGCGAGACTGAACACGGCACCGCCAAGGGTCCTGTCGCATACGCAGCACCGCCGAAAACCAATTATACCACCTACGCTTGGGTTTACGGTTGGTAATCCCTGCGATTCTGACAACGCCGCTTCATCCTTGATTCGCAGCCAGTGCTCGTTTACCCATCTCTTAGGCCCTGTCACCGTCGATCGGCCATTCCAAATCCGAACAACCGCACCAGAATCCATGAGCTACAGCGTTGTTTGGTTTAAGCGTGATCTGCGGGTCCATGATCACGCGGCCCTTCATGAGGCGCTCAAAAATGGCCCGACGCTGTGCCTCTATCTGATCGAGCCGACCTTGTGGTCCACCGCGTGCGTCGCGACACAGCACTATCAATTTCTTTTAGAAAGTCTTCGAGACCTTTACAGGGAGATCAAACACCGTGGCAGCGTGTTGCATGTTGTCACTGGAGAGGCCGTCGACGTATTCGACCGTCTTTACCATCTCGCGCCGTTTCACCTTCTGTGCTCTCACGAGGAAACCGGGGATGCGGTCTCCTACGAGCGGGATCGCGCGGTCGCACGCTGGTGCAGACAGCGCTCCATCGCGTGGTCTCAAAGCCAGCAGTTCGGCGTCACGCGCGGGCTTAAAGATCGTGACCACTGGAAAAAATTCTGGGACCAGCATATGAAGCAACCCTGCATTCCCGCACCAATCGCCATCCAAGGCACGCCCTTGCCATGGCACGAGCCTCCGCCACCAAACGCGGCCGCGATGGGGCTTGACCCACACGATCCTCCGCTTCGGCAGAAGGGCGGCAGACACCTCGCACTGGCGGTGTTAGAAAGTTTTCTCAATGACCGAAGCACCAAATACCGCGGTGGCATTTCATCACCTCTATCCGCCCCGACCGCCTGCTCACGCATCTCGGCCTATCTTGCCTATGGTTGCCTGAGCCTTCGCGAGGTTATGCAGGCGACCACTCAAAAAATGCAAGAACTCAAGTCGGGCGACGCATGGCACAAGAAAGGTCTAGCAGCATTCATCAGTCGGCTCCATTGGCATTGCCACTTCATCCAAAAACTCGAAAGCGAGCCGGAGATCGAATTTCAAAACATGCACCGAGGATACGACGGCCTGCGGGAAAACGATTGGAATCCAGCACATTTCGACGCACTCGTCGCCGGCAAAACAGGATGGCCACTTGTCGATGCCTGTGTCGCAATGCTGCGTGAAACGGGCTGGTTGAATTTCAGGATGCGCGCGATGCTCGTGTCGACCGCAGCCTATCCGCTGTGGCTGGACTGGCGCCCTGTCGGACAATGGCTTGCCCGCCAATTTTTAGATTACGAACCAGGCATCCACTGGAGCCAACTGCAAATGCAATCGGGCACCACGGGCATCAATGTGCCGCGAATTTACAATCCACTCAAACAGGCACAAGACCACGACCCCAACGGAATCTTTGTGAGACGTTGGATTCCAGCGATGCAGCGCGTCCCAAATTCGTGGTTATTCGAGCCATGGAAGATGCCCATTTCCCTTCAGCAGCAACACGGTGTCGATGTCGGCAAGGATCTGGGACAGCCGGTCGTCGACCTCGCGACTGCCACGCGTGTAGCGAAGCAAAAACTCTTCGAGCTAAGGGCCCAAAAACAGGTGCGTGCCGGGAAAAGCGCGATCGTTCGTAAGCATGGATCACGCAAGGGCCTCCGCACTACCAGAAAACAGGCACCCATCGCCCAGCCTCCTCAACAAGACCTACTAGACTTCTAATAGCCCGCGAATCTCACATGCGAAATGTAAGCAAACAGAACCTGCCAAGCAAAGTCTGCGTGACTTGCATGCGCCCCTTTTCGTGGCGGAAAAAATGGGAACGTGACTGGGAGAACGTCAAATATTGCTCGGAGCGGTGTCGGCGCACCCACACGGAGCCAAAACCATGAACGCGATTTACTGGTTTCGCAACGACCTGCGGTTGATCGATCAACCTTCGCTCAATCGCGCCTGCGCGCTTGCGGATGCGGTTGCACCCGTATTCATCCATCCGGTCGATTCCCCCACGGCATGGGGATTCGCGCGAATTGGACCGCATCGAAAGCACGCGCGGTGCTCGGCGGTGCTCGCGCTCAAGCGGCAGTTGATCGAAAGTGGAAGCGACCTCTTCGAATACAGCGGCGACCCCTGTGACACACTCATCAGGCTCGCGCACGCTTGGCATATCCAAACCATTTTTTGTGAAGAGATCACAGCACCCGAGGAACAACACCAAATTGAACGACTCAGGCACGCGGGACTCACGGTCGTCACCACATGGCAATCAAGTCTGTTAAACATCGAGGATCTTCCGTTTGAGATAAACCATCTTCCATTGGTTTTTACAGATTTCCGGAAAGCCGTCGAGAACGCGAAGGTGAAAGTAAGAAGCCCCGAAAATTTTGTTACCTATACAACTCCCCTACCTGCTGAGGTCACGCACACTCAACCGGAAATGGCCGAGTGGAGGCCGCTCGACTCATGGGACACGCGAACATCGATCCCCTATTTTCAAGAACCCGAATTCGCAGGAACAGCATTCGGGCTGAAGCACATCCAACAATACTTCGACCGCAAGCTTGCTCATGACTACAAGAGCACCCGCAATCAATTGACGGGTATCGACTACTCTACCAAGTTTTCAGTTTGGCTAGCATCAGGCGCGGTCTCTGCCAGAATGATCTTCGAGAAACTACAGAAATTCGAGCACGATCACGGCGCGAACGAGGGCAGCTATTGGATCTGGTTTGAATTGCTTTGGCGGGACTACTTTCGATTTTTACACCATCGATTTGGCACCCAGTTGTACCGTCGCTCAGGCCTGCGTGGCACCGGTCAGGCACCACCTGGCGGTGCCGTCATCAATACCTCCGAGCAATTCGAAAAATTTGAGCGCTGGTGCCAAGGCAACAGCGGCGAGGCATTCGTCGACGCCGGGATGCGCGAGTTGAGACAAACCGGCTATCTCTCAAACCGCATGCGACAAGTGACCGCCAGCTATTTGGTCTATGCACTTGGGCTGGACTGGCGAGCAGGAGCGGCGTGGTTTGAATCGCAGTTGATCGACTACGATGTTTACAGCAACCAAGGAAATTGGCTTTATCTTGCGGGATGTGGCACTGATCCTCGCGGAGGCCGAGCCATGCGGCCTGAAAAACAGGCGATTGAACACGATCCATCCGAAACTTACCGAAAAAAATGGGACACCCTGTGACGACATTAAAACTCATTCTTGGAGATCAACTTAACCCAGGACATTCATGGTTTGCAGCAATCGACCATCATGTGGTGTTTGCCTTCATGGAAATGCGCCAAGAGACCGATTATGTATTGCACCACGCACAGAAAGTCATTGGGATTTTTGCGGGCATGCGAGACTTCGCCAATCTGCTGCAGGCGGGCGGGCAGCGCGTGCATTACCTGGCCATCGACGATGCCGAAAATCGTCAAACGCTCACGGGAAATCTGGACGCTTTGATCGAGCGATACGGATGCACCGTCTTTGAATATCAAGAGCCGGATGAATGGCGACTGGATCAACAATTGAAGCACTATGCGGCGGCAAGCAAGATTGCCTGTTCCGCTGTTTCGAGCGAACATTTTTACACGACACGCACAGAAGTCGCTGACCTTTTTTCAGGCCAGAAATCATGGCTGATGGAGCGCTTTTACCGGCGCATACGCACCAAGCATCAAATTTTAATGGCCGATGCAAAGCACCCTGTCGAAGGCAAATGGAACTTCGACCATGACAACCGGAAATCATGGCCAGGAAGCCCCGCAGAACCCAGTGACCCGCGAGTGACGCACGATCATTCGGATCTATGGCAAACCATTCAATCGGCGGGCATCAAGACGTTTGGCGAGCCGAACGCCGAGCAATTCGCTTGGCCGCTCAATCGCGCTGAGGCACTCGTATGCCTCGATCATTTCATCGCCGACGCGTTGCCGCACTTCGGTGATTTTCAAGACGCTCTTAGCACCAAAGGCTGGCGGCTATTCCACTCGCTCTTGTCGTTTGCCTTGAATACGAAAATGCTCAACCCACGCGAGGTCGTCCAGCGGGCGCAAACCGCGTGGCAGAATCAGCAGATTAATATCGCGACGGCGGAAGGATTCATTCGACAGATTTTAGGTTGGCGTGAATACGTCCGCGGCGTGTACTGGGCGAAAATGCCGGACTATGTCGTGCAAAACCATTTCGGTCACGACACACCGCTGCCATCTTGGTTTTGGACGGGGCAAACCAAGATGCGTTGCCTCAGTCACTCGATCGGCCAGTCACTCGAGCACGCCTACGCGCATCACATTCAACGGTTGATGGTCATTGGTAATTTCGCCCTATTGGCCGGCATTCATCCAACCGAAGTTCATCACTGGTACTTGGGTGTCTACATTGATGCCTTTGAATGGGTTGAACTGCCCAACACCCTCGGGATGAGCCAGTTTGCAGATGGAGGCGCGTTGGCGACCAAACCCTATGTTTCGAGCGCCGCGTACATTGATCGCATGGGCGACTACTGCAAAGGTTGCCACTATGACAAAAAGAAACGCAACGGCGAGCGAGCCTGTCCATTCAACGCCTTGTATTGGGATTTCTTCGATCGGCACCGCACGAAGCTTTCTACCAATTTTCGATTATCCATGGTGTACCGTACCTTGGACAAAATGAATGAAGAGACGCTTACGGCATTGCGCATCCAGGCCAACCAGACACTCACTCAGATCGAGTCACTATAATCTAACATTTTTTCATGAATCCAATTTGTATGGCAGGGCTCTTCGATATCCTATTCATGGCAATTGACACAAGGTGCGGTGTACACGAGATTCAAATTTGAATCCATAAATTCATGTCATCGAATCTTATATGATCCATCTTTAGAATTCTCTACAAAAACCTCCATCTCATGCGTTCAACATCACTTGCCATCCTCATCCTTCCGGTAATTTCCTCCTGCATTCACGCAGAGTCGCCGCGGCAGCGCATTTCACTCAACGTCGGTTGGCGATTCACCAAGGAAGATCCTGCTGAAATCGGTGACTCGCTGGAATCTCCACAGATCCATGAGGCATTGAGTAAATCCTCCTCGGGATTTCTAACAGCGAGCGGTGAAACCCATGGACCTCTTCAAAATGCGCCGATTTCTGGTGGGCCGTATGCCGCACAAGCGTATGATGACTCGACGTGGCGACTGTTGGATTTACCGCATGACTGGGGCATCGAGGGGCCATTCCAGCAAAGCCTGCCCGGTGAGACGGGCAAACTGCCGTGGGCTGGCATCGGTTGGTACCGCAACTCGTTCGAGGCATCCGCCTCCGACCTCACGGGAAACACCTTTCTCCAAATTGATGGGGCCATGTCCCACTCGATCGTCTGGCTCAATGGCAAATGGGTGGGCGGCTGGCCATACGGCTATGCGTCCTACCAACTCGACCTAACACCTTATCTCACCAAGGGCAAAAACACGCTCGCAATCCGCCTCAACAACCCAGCAGACTCATCACGTTGGTATCCCGGCGGCGGAATCTATCGGAACGTCTGGCTCCTCAAAACCCATCCCATCCACTTCGCGCACTGGGGCACCCAAATCACCACCCCAGAGGTCAGCGCTTCATCGGCAAAAATCTGCATCGCCACCCACTTGGTCAATCCCATGGAAGAAGGTGTAACGCTCAGCGCCAGCATCTATCAGGCCGGGCCCGATGGAAAAAAGGCCGGCAAGCCGATCGCCACCTTGCGTTTTCCAGACCGCCTATGGGCCGACCCAGCAGGCACGCAGAATGCCACGCTCGAGCTCAAGAATCCACGACTCTGGAGCACTGAAAACCCGCAACTTTACATCGCTGTCACGGCGGCGCAGTTAGGCTCAGTCGTCGTAGACCAGGAAGAGATCACCTTTGGAATCCGCAGCATCGAGTTCAATGCTGACAAGGGTTTTCTGCTCAACGGCAAGCGAGTCCCGATCCAAGGGGTCTGCATGCATCACGACCTTGGCGCACTTGGCTCCGCCATCAATCGACGTGCGCTTGAGCGCCAAATCGAGATCCTCAAAGAGATGGGTACGAACGCCATCCGCACGAGCCACAATCCACCCGCGCCTGAGCTGTTAGAACTTTGTGACCGAATGGGCATGCTGGTGATGGATGAGTTCGTCGATTGCTGGAAGTCAGGGAAAACCAGTCATGACTATCACACGCTCTTCAGCGAGTGGTCGGAGAAAGACCTCCGCGCTTTGATCCGCCGCGACCGGAACCATCCGTGCGTCATCCTGTGGAGCATCGGCAACGAGATCAAAGAACAATCGACGAAGGATGGCCCTGAGGTTGCGAAGCGATTGTCCGGCTATGTCGCCATGGAGGACAAGACCCGTCTAACCATTGCAGGAGCCAACCTGCTTCAAGCAGGCTACAACGGTTTCCAAAAGGGCGTGGATGTCTTTGGATATAACTACAAACCGCAGGAGTATGCGAAGTTTCACGCCGCAAACCCAAGTCAGCCGCTCATCGGCAGCGAGACATCATCCACCATCAGCTCTCGCGGCACCTATGTTTTTCCATTCAGCGCTGCACCCGACCAAGGCAAGTCGAATTTCCAAGTGAGTTCGTATGACCTCTCTATGCCAAATTGGGCCACCGCGCCAGATACCGAATTCAAAGCGCAAGACCAGAACTCATTTGTCGCTGGCGAATTTGTGTGGACTGGATTCGACTACCTCGGTGAACCGACGCCTTACAACAAGGACGAGACCAACCTGCTAAACTATTCGAATCCGGAGGAAAGAGCTCGCGCGGAGAAGGAACTCGCCGCCCTTGGGAAAATTCAAGTCCCGTCGCGGAGTTCGTATTTCGGCATCGTCGATCTAGCAGGATTCAAAAAAGACCGCTTCTATCTCTATCAATCTCATTGGCTTCCGGATCAGCCGATGGCGCACCTTCTGCCTCACTGGAATTGGCAAGGCCGTGAGGGCGAAGTCACCCCTGTCCACGTTTACACCTCAGGAACCGAAGCGGAACTTTTCCTCAATGGCCGTTCACTTGGAAAGAAGACCAAAGGGCCATTTGAATACCGTCTCCGCTGGGATGAGGTCAAATATGAGCCTGGCACCCTCAAGGTGGTCGTTACCAAAAATGGCAAGCCATGGGCCACGGACACCGTCAAAACCACTGGGCCCGCAACAAAACTCGTGGTCAAGGCAGACCGCTCCAAACTCCTCGCCGATGGCAAAGACCTCTCGTTCATCACCGTCACGATCGCCGACAAAGATGGCCTGCTCGTTCCGTGTGCGATGAATCTCGTGAAATTCGAGGTCACCGGTCCCGCAGAGATCATTGCAACCGACAATGGCGATGCCACCAGCCACGTTTCCTTCCAAGCGAAAGAACGTCAGGCATTCAACGGGCTTTGCCTTGGCATCGTCCGGACTACCAAAGGCAATGCGGGCAGCATCAGGCTCCGCGTGACCTCTGGGGATCTCGAACCGGTCGAAATTCCACTCACCAGCGCCAAGGTCCCGTAGCCCCACCCATTTTCCTTGTGCTCTCACCACCAGCGACATCTAATCGCGCACCCCAATTCAAACACACCACCCATGAAACCGATCCTAGCCTTTTTGTCACCAGCCTTGGCGTTCACCTTTGCTCTAACGGCATCTGCCGCTCCAGCAACCAAACCACTCAAAGCCCTTCTCGTGATCGGCGGGTGCTGTCATGACTACGCCGCTCAAAAAGATCTGTTAGAATCCGGGATTGAGGCGCGCACCAACATCCAAATTGATGTTTGCTACTCAAGCGACAAGGGCACGAAGCCGCCCTTCCCTTGTTACGAAAACGAAAGCTGGGCCGACGGCTATGACGTCATCATCCACGACGAGTGCGCCGCAGGCATCACTGACCCCATCATTGTCAACCGCATCCTGAAAGCACACCGCCAAGGCGTGCCCGGCGTGAACCTCCACTGCGCGAACCACTCCTACCGAGTTTCCCCCGACTTCCGCAAGCCGCTCGCGGCCGGAACCGACGGGGCGATTTGGTTTGATTACCTCGGACTCCAATCCACCGGGCACGGTCCACAGCTCCCCATCGCGATCACCTACACCGACGCCAGCCATCCCATCACCCGAGGTTTCGAAAACTGGACGACGATCAAAGAGGAGCTCTACAACAACGTCGCGGTTCACGAAGGAGCCAAAACTCTCGCCAAGGGCCGTCAGGGGGATGCGGAAAACACCGTGGTCTGGACCAACGAGTACGGTGAAAAAAAGACCCGGATTTTCTCCACCACCCTCGGCCACAACAACGAAACGGTTGCAGATGCCCGCTACCTCGACCTCGTCACCCGCGGCCTGCTTTGGACATGCCACAAGCTCGGCGACGACGGGAAGCCGGCGGATGGGTACGGGCCCGCAGCCCACTAGGCCCGACGAATTTCCCCCTGGGAGAGGTTTTTGGTCGATATTCAGAACTTCTGAAATAGTCTGAGCCATGCCGAACACGCAGGTCTCAATCATTGTCCCGTTTTTCAACGAAGAGGAAACGATTGCTGAAGTCTTGTCCGAGATCCTAAAAACCAACCCTGGTGCCGAAGTGATCGCGGTGAATGACGGAAGCAGCGATGGCACAGCCGCAGTTCTAAACGGCATCCCGGGGGTGCGAGCGCTTCATTTCGCCAAAAATCGTGGCCAATCCGCAGCCATGTTTGCCGGACTTAAGGCCGCGACTCGTCCGATCTGCGCGCTCATGGATGGCGATGGCCAAAACGACCCTGCAGACATCCCGAAGCTGGTCGAAGCCCTGCAACTCGGCGGAAATGATGTGATTTGCGGCTACCGCGCCAACCGCGTGGACACCGCGAGCCGACGCTACGCGTCAAAATTCGCCAACTCGATCCGCCGGAAATTTCTCCACGATGGCGTTCGTGACACCGGCTGCTCCGTGAAGGTGTTCCGCCAGCAAGCGGTCGACCATTTGGTACCGTTCAACGGCATGCACCGCTACCTGCCTGCGATTTTCCTCCAAGCTGGATTGAAGATTGGAGAAATCCCAGTCAACCACCGTGGTCGCATGGCGGGGCAATCCAAGTACACCAACTGGGAACGAGCGCTGCGTGGGATCTATGACCTCATCGGCGTCCAGTGGCTACTTCGCCGCAAGGTGCAGTGGGATACCAAGGAAGGAATCTAATCACTCAACAAATCGCCCATGGACATGCACTGCGCAAACTGGCTAGCAACGGTCGACGGCTCGCTCATGAACCGCCCGATCCTCGTGATGGATCTCTTTCATCACCAAGTAATCATCACGGCGTGGAAGTTGATCGGCTACGTCGGTGCGAGTCTCTTTGGCGGGCGGTGGTTGCCCCAGTTGATTGCAACTCGTAAGGCAAAAATGGTCCGGGTGCCACGGATTTTTTGGGTGATGTCGGTGGGTGGCAGCATTTGTTTGCTCAGCTATTTCACCTTCGGCAAGAATGATTCAGTGGGTATTCTGTCCAATCTATTTCCGACCTGCGTGGCGATTTACAATCTCACCTTGGACATCCGCAATAGCCGTAGGAACGGCATCGCGGGTTCGACCGACCGCGACGACATGTCATCATGAGCGAGCTGATCGCCAAATTTCCACGTCGTGCTCTCACCGCATTGGCGATCCTCTGTCTTGTTCCTGGGACGTGGCTACTGCCCCTCATGGATCGCGACGAACCAAGGTTCTCGCACGCCACGGTGGAAATGAACGAACGCGGGAGTTGGGCGGTTCCCTATTTCAATGGCGAATACCGCTTCGACAAACCGCCACTCACCTATTGGAGCATGGAGCCAGGCCTCGCTTTGTTCGGAGAAACCGAAATGGCCGCGCGCCTTCATTCGGTGGTGTCGTCCTGGTTGATCGCGTTGATCTTGTTTGAGATCGCCGTTTTGCTTGGAGCCTCGAATTTGCGTGGCTTCGTCGCAGGGGCTGCATGGTTGACCTGCCTCCAAGTCATGCAACATGGGCGCTTGGCCGTGGCGGACGTGTTGCTGGTGTTATGGATTGCCGCCGCAATGCTCTGCCTGCTGAAGATCGGCGGACGTGCCGGATCGCAACGCTTGAAATTTGACCGCTGGTTTTGCGGACTCGTGGGGAGCTTGGCCCTGGGCTTCCTTGCCAAAGGGCCTCTGGCATTTCTCATCCCGGGCTTGGCACTTGCGCTCGGCGGATTGGCACTTTGGAAAACCAAACGATCGGCTGGGCCGCTGGCGGGAATCGCATTGCATTTTGGGGTTGCCATCATTCCAGCCCTGGCCCTGGTCGCCTTGTGGGGGATCCCCGCGTTGTTAGAAACGAAGGGGGCCTATTTTAATATCGGAATCGGCAAGCACGTGGTGGAACGAGGGACGGTCGCATTCAACAAACGAACCTCTCTTCCAGGGCTGTATTACTTGCTCGTGATGATCCCATTCCTTCTGCCTTGGACATCGGTCATGCCCAGAGCACTCCGCGACACTTGGCGGGCGCTCGACTGGCAACGCGCACTGATGCTTGGCTGGTTCGCCGCGCCCTTTGCGATTTTCAGTTTCTACGCGACGCAACTGCCGCACTACATCCTGCCAGGCTATCCGGGCCTCATGGTGCTCATCGCATTGCTCCCCGCCAAGGCAAGCAACCCGCTCAAGTGGACTGGCAAAGTCTGGTGCAGCATCGCGGTGGGCGTCCCATGGTTGTGCAGCATTGCGGCATTCGGCATTGGATTGCTTGGATTGAATCGCGTCGGCGACCATGCACTACCCACCGCCGCAGTCGGACTAGGCGTGATGTTTCTGCTACTCGGTACTGCAAGTTTACAAATCTCGCGAGGCCGTCAGCTGTTAGGGATTTTTCTAGCAACCATCGGCTGCGTGGTTTTATGGCCAACCTTTCAAGCGGCTCGGGATGCCCATTTGACGGTCCGGCTTCGCGCCGCAGTGGGCGAACCTGAGCCTGGCCCACTCAACGCCCACGGCTTTGCGGAACCCAGCCTAGTCTGGTATTTCCAGCGGCCCTGGAATTTTCTCACCACCGACGATGATGCCGCGCTGACGGTGGTGTGCACTCGACGCTGGCGGCTCGATGACCAGTGCCTGCGTGCCTTGATCCACCGCGAGGCACTCACTCCGGTCGATGACCACACGGTGGAGGCCTTGAAGAAATTACCAAGCGATGCCGGTGCCCCAGAGTACGTGCAAGGGTGGAATCCGGGAACGAATAGCTGGCTGGAACTCGCATTCGTGCGAAAGCGGAAAAATTGATTTAGCCCTCGACGATTTCTGGCAGATCAACCGCCGACTCCGAGGAATTTGCCCCCACTCCCAGCGCCTCAACTGAGCAAATCTGGCGGGTCCAGCCCATGCTCACATAGCCAAAAATCAACCCAAGGCCGGCGCCGTGAACGGTATCGATCGGAAAATGCGCGTTCTGAAACATCCGCGACCAAGCCATTCCCAAACTCAAAAGAATGCACGGAACAATCAACCGTGGGAAACCAATCGCAACCACAGTACACGCAGCCACCGTGGTCGCAGTGTGCCCCGACGGGTAACTGTAAAAACGACGATTGAGCGTGGGCCCCGCAAAATCCAGCGGTCCGAGGTGGCTGCTCATGCAATGCGATGGCCTTGGCCGCCCCACCAGTGGCTTGACCACCTGAACCGTCACCCCAGCCAAAATCCCTGCCAGCAAAAAGCTCAACCCGATCCGCTGAATCCGCTGACTCTTCGCCAAATACCCCCAGACTAACAGCAGTACGGTACCAATGAGATTGAGGTAATGAAACTCACCGACCGTCGAAAGAAACTTGAGCCCTGGTGCCGACCAACTCGGGCTGTAACGACGGACAAATTCCAAAATCATCCATTCCCTCGGCAACAAAACGGCCACGGACACCCCAAGAAACACGAGAAACGCCGCCCAAAACCACACCGGCAGAGCCTTGAAGGCGCGGTAAGTCGTATGGGAAATGTATTTCCAGTCGTGCTTCGACGGCATGGATGAGCAAAATGGCTCCACGGGTGCATGGAAAGCCTAAACTCGCGTGAAATCATCTGACCCTTCGTCGCCAGCCCCGCGCTGACACCATCCTAGTTTTCCTTGGCGGAATGAGTCGGCGTGATAAAAACACGCATGAGCAACACCACCACGCAGATTTCCGAAGATATCAAAACGGCGATGAAAGCCAAGGACACCCTCGCCCTGAATGCGCTGCGTGCGTTGAAAAGCGCCCTGACCAACGCGGCGATCGAAAAAGGCGGCCTTGGCACCGCGCTTGAAGAGTCGGAAGTGCTGGCAGCCGTTCGCAAACAAATCAAACAGCGCCTCGACTCCTGCGAGCAATTTGAAAAGGCTGGCCGCCCCGAGCTGGCCGCCACCGAGAAAACTGAGATCGAGATCCTCTCCCGCTACCTGCCCGCCGCACTTGGCGAGGCCGAAATGCTTGCCATCATCGAACAAGCAGTCACCGAAACGGGCGCGACCGGCAAGGCTGACATGGGCAAGGTCATGAAACGAGCCCAAGACCTTTCCGACGGCCGGGCCGATGGTAAACTGCTCTCCTCAGCGGTGATGAAGCGCCTCGCCTAACCCAGGCCAAGCCAAGCTCGGAAATCACCCGCGCGACTCGCTCACCTCGCGGTCAACCAGACCCTCCTCCATGGCTCGGAGCGAACTGAAAATATCAACGGTGAAATAAACCAATGAAATGCCGAGGCACATCATGCTCGCAATCAATAAAAACGAGATGAAAAATGCGACATCGATGTTGATGAAAATGGAGATGAATAACACAGGAATGAGCAGCGCCGTCAAAAACATCGAAATGACGTTATACAAAATCGCAGATCGTATCCAGCGGGCGCGCCGCACCAAAATGTGAATTTGCGATTCACTGCTGGCCCTCGATTCTTGAAAAAGATTTCGTGCGCGATCAATCGCACGGCCTAACCGATTGGTCATGCTCATCAGAAGCAACCCGCAGGCGGAAATGAGAATCGCCGGACTCACTGCCAACTGAAGCGCCTCGAATACCGTGTGAGTTTGCATAAAAATTGGATCGTAGGGGTTAAGCTTTCTCAAAAACCAATCCCGATCTCGATGGGCAATAAATTTTCATCACTCCATCACCGTTCACGGGGTATTGGCACGTCGAGTCCACCCGACCATGACCGCCCGTGTCCGAACGGTCGGTGTCCAATACCAAATGGCGAGTCTCAACCCCAGGGACATGAACCGGGTAGTCAAACAACGATTGCGCGACGGAAAAGTTGAACACAAAAATCCGGTTCGCTCGCTCCGCGATGAGAATCTTCGCACCATGATCCATGTGAAGGCATTGCGCCGGAGGCGTGGAGAGCAAAGCGGATTTTCTAACAAAACCCATCATCTGCCGATCGAACTCCGCAAGCCAACGATATTTCAAATCGGGGTGGTCGACGAGTGACCACTGGCGGCGGCAGTAGTGGAACGACCAATCATTCCCCTCGCGTGGAAAATCCAACCACTCCGGATGGCCAAACTCATTGCCCATGAAATTGAGCCACCCCTCACCACCCAGCACCAGCGTCACCAGCCGGATGAGCTTATGCAACGCAATCCCCCGCTCGATCACGGGATGCGGATCCGCTTGATCCATGTGCCAATACATTTCCTGATCCATCAGCCAGAACGCCAGCGTCTTATCTCCGACGAGCGCTTGGTCATGGCTTTCCGCATACGCGATGGTTGCCTCTCCACGACGCCGATTCGCCAGCATCCCCCAGAGTTCGCCGATGTCCCAGTCCTCGTCGCGGCGGTGCTTGAGCAGCTTGATCCAGTAATCTGGGATCCCCATCGCAAGCCGATAGGAAAACCCAATGCCACCCTCTTCGATCGGTCGGCACAGACCGGGCATCCCGGACATGTCTTCCGCAATCGCAATCGCTCCAGGCTTGATCTCTTGAATCAGCTTGGACGCCAATTTCAGATAGAGAATCGCAGCGTCATCGGCATCACTGCCGAAATAATCGTCATAACTCCCAAACGCCTTGTTGCCCCGCGAATGATAGAGCATCGAAGTCACCCCATCGAAACGAAATCCATCAAAGTGAAATTCTTCTAACCAGTAGCGGACATTCGACAGCAGGAACTGCCGGACTTGCGGACGACCGTAGTCGAAGCATTTCGAGTCCCAAGCCGGGTGATTCCCCAGCGGCCCATTGTGAAAATACTGGTGCCCGGTGCCGTCGAAGTCGTTGAGACCCTCCGCGATGTTTTTCACCGCATGCGAGTGGACGACATCTAACAAAACCGCCAAACCATGTCCGTGGGCGACATCGATGAGATACTTCAAATCCTCCGGCGTGCCGAAGCGCGAGCAGGGAGCGAAGAACGATGAGACATGATAGCCAAAGGATCCGTAGTACGGGTGCTCTTGGACCGCCATCAGCTGCACGGTGTTGTAGCCAAGGGCGACGATCCGAGGCAAAACGGAGTCCGCAAATTCGCGATAGCTGTGGACGCGTGGCTCTTCACCCGCCATGCCGACGTGGGATTCATAGATCAACGGCGCGGTGATCGATGCCGGGTCGAAGGGGTTTTTCCACTCGTATGGCTGAGGCGGATTCCAAACTTGTCCCGCGAAATCATGAGTTGTTGGATCCTGCACCGCGCGGCGAATGCTGGCAGGGATGCGGTCGCGCTGCGTGCCGTCCGCCCCGACGACGTGAAGCTTGATCCCTTGCCCGTGGGCCATCGTACCCTGTGGCAAATCTAACGACCAAATGCCGCTTTCCGACGGGGCAAGCGGATGGCTCGAGCGATTCCACTCATTAAAATCTCCGAACACCGACACCGCCTGTGCCCCAGGAGCCCACTCGCGTACCGTCCAGCGCTGGAGATCGTGACGATAGTGAACCCCCACATCTTCGTGGTACCTCGCGTACTCAGCGAGCGAACCCGAGCGTGCTTCGATGGCCGCCAGCGTATCGGAAAACTGCCTCATTCGGCGTTCGATCACCCCTTGGTGAGGTTCCAGCCATGGGTCATCAATTACGAGTTGGGGGCTATCCATCATTGCACCCAACGATGCAGGATTTTCCGGATCGGGAAAAGCGAAATTCACCGAGAACCTTCGAATCCCCATGCGCACGCTCCGATCTGGCGCGGTGGGCCAACGTGAAAATTGCCAGCATGTGCTTGATTCCATTCTTAATCGAAGGAATCATGGGAAGTTGCCACGAGGGGGCATTATGACCGACAAATTTCCATGAGCCAGCACAAGTCACCACCCGACAAAACCCAGATCGCCGAACTGGAGGCCTATGCGGGGCTTGAGTTGGAGCAAGTCTTTGTCGTGACCAACGAGCGCCAGGCCAACCTCGCCATCGCTGAGCTGACCCAAGTCAAGCTCGTGGGTTTCGACACCGAGTCCAAGCCAACCTTCGCCAAAGGCCAGAAATCGGAAGGTCCCCATGTGCTGCAATTTGCCACCAGCGAGAAGGCCTTCATTTTTCAAGCGCATGTCACCGAGAGCCATCCGGTGATCATGGAATTGCTCAAATCTACTGCCATCACCAAGATCGGCTTCGGCCTCGGCGGCGATCTCAGCCAAATTTCCGACCGCTTTGGCATCCGGCCCAATTCCATCGTGGATCTTGACCGCTCGTTTCGGCAACTTGGCTACCGAAACTCGATCGGTGCGAAAACTGCCATTGCGATGCTATTCAACCGCAAGCTCACCAAGTCCAAGTCGGTCACGACTTCGAACTGGGCCCAACGCGAGCTGTCGGATCGCCAACTGCTGTATGCCGCCAATGACGCTTACGCTGCGTTGCAAGTTTACCACGCGCTCGAGGCGAGCAGCTAACGACCCGCCTCGCCACTCAGGTGAAGCACTCGCTCAATCGGGTTCTTTGAAGAGGTCGAGAAACTGGTCTTCGTACTGGTGAAACACGTGAAGTCGGTCGAGTTCTTGCTTGAGCTCATAGGCTCGCGAGCGGTCGGCGCGGGCCACCGAAAAGAGGCGGCTAATTTTCTGCATCTCGGTCTTGTTGATGCTGGGCGGTAGGGAGTCGGATTCGACCTCATCGACCACGGACGCAGCTCCGCTCGGGTTGCCCACCGAGCTCTCCAGCCGGTTGAGAAACTCCTCAAGCCCATTCTCGACTTCTTGCGCCTGTGCCTGCAACTCCTTGAAGTCGATCGTGATCTCCGCCAGTCGCTTGAACCCCTTGAGCACCGCGAGCGAGGCTTTAGGAAATGGAAATTGAGAAAAAACCTGGGGCATCTCGCCAAGCAAGCAGCCTCCTTTCATGCCATAATCGGCGGCGACTCCTAACAACACTCCGTTCAACCCGCTGATCTGACCTTTTTCTAACACATGAACGTCACAACGCTTGAAATGCTCGAGCGTCCCCGGGTCGATGGCAGCACCAAACACCCGCGAGGCATTCTTGGGCCGCATCTGGGTGCCCATGGCGGCAAAGGTGAAAACCTTGCGCACCCCAAGTTGGCGTGCGTATTCGATCAATTTCCCGCAGAAGGCGGCCCCCTTGGAGGGAGGTTGCGCCTCACCAATAAACACGACGAGGTCATGGGTCTTGTGAGGGTCCTGCCAAACGAAAAATCGACTGCGCGGGAGCGGGCCGGTGAGGATCAGACCGTCCTTCACCTCGATGCTTTCTAGGTCGAAAAACTCGCGGGCCGGAAATTCTTCTAACAGGCGCATGCCAAGTTTGGCGATGAGGTAATAGCAGGAACTGCTCGCGACAGCGCCCATTCCCGGCCATGCAGCGATGAGCCACGGGTCATTGAGAGGGGGTTGGTTTTCCATGGGGGCAGGGGCTTCGGGTTTGATGGCTCAATGCTTCCAGCCACCTTTGGGCGGGAACAACAATCGCTGCTCCAACTCCGCGAGGGGCAACTTCGTCCAGTCACCCGCCACGGGATCGGTAAGCACCCGATGGGCCGCACGGGGAAGGGCCACGATCAATGCCGCAAGGATTTCCTGAGGAACCACCAGCCGCCAAGCCGGGTAGCCTGCCGACGCGACGATTTCTCCAATCTTCCCCGCGACCCGCTTGAGCGCTTGAGTCTCGAGTTCTTCCTCCATGTGATGCTCCTCGCCGTAGGACATCCTCGTGCGCTGATCGACCGCTCCTCCTTGCGAGAAACGACCCGCGTGGTCGGTGACCGCTTGGTGCACCGACAGCGGCCGCATCTCGACCGTGCTGCCGGCTTCTTCAACCAAATGCGGTTTCTGCTGTGGGTCGTCCCCAGCGGGCTGGACTTTCACGGGTCTGACCCGTCCGCGATCGGCGATGATGATGAGCTTTTCCATGAGGTGGGGGGATGAATTTGACCCTCGACTATCGCCCCATTTCCGGTCGTCCGCAAGAGGAGATCCACCCCGGCCCATTTCCGAGCAACTTGGCGCTTGGATCGTCTCCCCGGCCGCATAGGATCCGTGGCATGTCGCCTTTGGGTTTTGATCTGCTCATCGTTGGAATTTATTTCTCCATCATCGTCGGAATCGGTGCGTACTTCAGCCGCCAGAACCACGGGGTGGCCGATTTTGCGCTCGGTGGGCGGACGATCCCTTGGTGGGCGGTGCTCGCTTCGATCCTCGCCTCCGAGATCAGCGCCGGCACGTTTTTTGGCACGCCGGGTGAAGGTTTTCGGCTAAAAAATTATACCTACGCGCAACTGATGGTGGGGTACTTGTTGGCGCGCTTGGTGGTGAGCGCGGTGTTCATCCCTGCGTTTTACAAACACAACGTGGTGAGCATCTACGAGTTTCTTGAAATCCGTTTTGGCCCTCGCACTCGCAGCGTGGCAAGCGTGATCTTCCTGCTCACGCGTTCACTCGCCAGCGGCTCCCGACTCTGGGTGCCCACGCTGTTAGTCGTGGTGATCTGGAACCAAATGAACCCCGGCCGCCCACTCGGAAACTGGGAACAATTCTGGGTGACCGGCGCCGCTCTCGTGATCATCAGCCTACTCACCGCAGCCTACACGGCCGTGGGCGGAATCAAGGCGGTCATCTGGACCGACGTGCTTCAAATCGCCGTGCTTTTCGGTGCGCTCGGGTTCTCAGTCTGGTACCTCCTTGGCCACATTCCCCATGGGTGGTCTGGCGCGAAATTCCACCTCACCGGCCCACACGACCTCATCCTCTGGCAATGGAAGGGCGATGCTCCTGCCGATCCAAGATTCATCGCCTCCTACGGAAGCAACTGGTCTGCGATCAAGAGCGTGCTGGAAAGCGAATTCACCGTCTGGGCCGCTCTGTTCGGCTCGCTATTTGTCACCTTGGCGACCCACGGAACCGATCAAGACATGGTGCAGCGCATGCTCACCGCAAAAAATAAACACCAAAGCGCGGTGGCCACCATCCTCTCGGGCATCGCCGATATTCCCGTCACGTTCGCGGTTCTAACGATCGGTATCCTGCTCTCGGTTTACTACGGACACGTCATCCATGACCCGTCATTGCCGATGGCCGCAGGCAAGCCGGACCACGCGCGGATTTTCCCGTATTTCGTCATCGATGTGATGCCTGGGGGCCTGCGCGGGCTCGTCGTCGCGGGAGTACTCGCCACCACCATGGGCTCCCTTGGAACCGCCATGAACTCATTGGCCACCAGCTACTCGCGAGATTTCCATTTCCGCTGGTTTCAAACTCCCACCGACGACCAAGCACGCGTCCGAGTCATCAAACTCAGCACCATCGCCTTTGCCCTTGTGCTCATCTTCATCGGGCTAGCAACCGCCTTCGTCAAAGCCCAAAACCCCAGCCTCAGCATCATCGGTATCATCCTCGGCAGCTTCGGCTACACTTACGGATCCTTACTCGGCATTTTCATCGTCGCCCTTTTCACTCGCTCACGCGGCAGCGATGTGGGCAACCCGATCGCCATGGCGGCTGGCATCATCGTGGTCGCCATCCTCAGCAACCTGCCCAATGACCTCTGGAAAATGGCAACCCAACAACCGCTCTACACGAACTTCCCATGGATGCCCGTGATCGAATTCCCATGGCGCATCATGGCAGGCACTTGGGTAACCATCGCCGTGGCACTTTGCTTTCGCAGCGAGCACTCAACGCTGGATAGTTCGGGAGAGCGAAATAATATCCAGGTCAAGTTTTAAAAAAATTTCGATGTGGAACGCTTGTGGAATAGGGTGGACGCGCAAAACTCCTGTTAGAGTAACATAAAAAAATTTCCTTCGCCCGTTTTCGCATCACAAGATCCGCCCACCGCGACATTCGAGAGATTGAAAAATCCTCGGTCTGCCGATGACCTCAGATTTTAAAAAAACCAAGCCGCCATGGAGCCAGATAAATTGAAAACCCAAGGGGTCAGCACCGATCCCGCCCACACCCCAGAGGAGTCTGGCGGATGGGACAGGGTTTGTTCTGCGCTGAGCGTGATGGTCAGTCCGGATGCCTTCCAGCGCTGGTTCCGCTCCGCACGTTGGCTGGGCGTATCGGACGGAATCGCGTCCCTGGCAGTGCCCGGTGAAATCCACCAGGTCTGGATCGAAACCAACTACCTGCCAGAGCTGACCATGGCCGTGACGGGTGTCTTCAGCGATGTCCGCGAAGTCCGCGTGATGATCCAAGTGGAACTCGCAGGATCCGATGCTCCAGACGCTTCTGCTCCGTCATATTTCATCCCCGCCAAGCCGAAAAATCTGGAAGGGGAAGCGCTGGACAAGCGGATCAAAAGCGCCGGCCTGAACTCCGCGAACACGTTCGCCAGCTTCGTGGTCGGCGACAACAGCCAGTTCGCCCATGCCGCCTGTGAGGCCGTCGCGAAAAAATCCGCAGTCGGATACAACCCGCTCTTCATTTACGGCGGCCCGGGCCTCGGGAAGACGCACCTCATGCAGGCGATCGGCCACGAGATCCTCCGCCGCAGCCCCAGCTCACGGGTCATTTACCTAACCTGCGAAAAATTCACCAACGAGTTCATCGACGCGATCCGCCGAGGTGACATCGAAAAATTCCGCCGTCGTTACCGCAGCTCAGACGTCCTGCTCATCGACGACGTGCAATTCCTTGCGGGCAAGGAGCGCTCACAAGAGGAGTTTTTCCACACGTTCAACACGCTGCTCGACGGCCGCAACCAAGTGGTCTTGACCTGCGACCGCCCCGCCTGCGAGATCAAGAGCCTCGAGCCACGACTCATTTCCCGCTTCGAGTGCGGCCTAACCGTGGAAATGCAGCCGCCGCAGATGGAAACTCGGATGGCGATCCTCAAAAAGAAATCGATCGACTGGAAGGTCCGCATCGATGAGTCCGTCCTGCAATTTCTCGCTGAAAAAATCCGCACCAATGTTCGCCGCCTTGAGGGAGCGCTCATGCGGGTGGCCACCTACGCCTCTCTCGCGGGAGAAAGCGTGACCATCGAAAAAGTCGAGCACCTGCTCCGCGACCTCATCCGTGAGGAGGCCAGCCGCCAAATCACCATCGATGCGATCCAAAAAGCGGTGGCCGAACATTTCGATGTCCGCCTCGCCGACATGACGAGCCGCCGCCGCCCTGCAAGCATCGCATTCCCCCGGCAAGTGGCCATGTATTTGAGCCGTTCACTCACCAAGGGATCGCTCATGGAGATCGGTGAGGCCTTCGGCGGGCGCGACCATGGAACCGTGATTCATGCCTGCAAGAAGGTCACCGAATTGGTCACCGCCGAACCCGGACTGAAGGAAAGCATCGCACGCATCGAGTCCCAACTCCGGCGCTAAGCACGTTGCGGATGGTCTCAACTCGGCGGGGCGATCTGAAAATCTCACAGAATTTATCCCGTGAAGCAAGCGAGTCGAAGATGGATTTCAGAAATTCTCACGCGGCCATGGCTGCCGTTTGCCTGCATCATCGCGGCGAGCGCACTGGCACATCTCTGGTGTCTTGGGTCGCAGTTCTACATGGATGACATGCAGCAAATCCGTGACTGCGAAGCCGTCCGCACAGGAAATTTCACCCAAGAGACACTCAATTCATGGACCACCCTCTGGTATGTCATCCAGTACCGGTTGTTCGGAATGTCGCCGGTAGCATTCCATGCGGGCAACTGGATCCTGCACACCTCGGTTGCTTGCGCGCTGTTCGCGTTTGCCCGGGATTTCATCAGGGGGCAATGGCCGGCTGGCGTTGCGTGGTTCGGGGCGCTGTTGTTTGCCGTGCACCCGCTGGCAAGTGAAATTCCCAACTACGCACGGACTCAAGATCTCGCATGGGTGACTCTTTTTTCCATCCTTGCAGCTTGGTCGATGCTGACGTTCCTGCGCGACAGCGATTGGAAATGGGTGCCCCAAGCCACGGATGGCGAGATCCCCGCCTTGCGGAAATCTTGGCATCGCTGGCGGTGGTTGGCGGCTTGCGCGCTATCCGTGGTGGGCGCGACCTTTTCAAAAGGTCCCGGGCTTTTTCACGCGCTCATGGCGGTTTCCGCGATCGGCCTCGCCTTCATGCCGCAGGAACTGGGAAATCGCTTGCGGCGAAGCCCATGGCTGGTTCTAGCAGCGCTTGTGGGAATCATCGCAACGGCGTGGGCACTCGGCATGCTCAAGCGCGGCCTCGGCATCCATGAGCAATGGTCGAACCCACGCTTCATCGGCCATGCCTACACCCTGTCCCGGGTCTTCTGGGAATTCGCTTGGCGAAGTGTGATCCCCTTGGCGCTCTGCTCAGACCATCAGATCGCGGAAACCCTGGTGCCCCACGGCACACCCTTCTGGAGCATCCCAGACCACGTCGCAATTCTAGCAGCCATGGGATTTCTCGGCCTCACCGCGTTGAGCTGGCTCCTCGCATCGCGAAAATCGACGCGTCTGCTCGGCATCTGTCTGGCACTTTATGTGGCAACGATCCTGTTCCGCGTCCTCTTCATGATCCCTGAGTTCATGCCTGAATACCGGATCTATCCTGGCCTGCCATGGTTCTGCCTTGGCACGTCGATTTTTCTAACTTCCATTTGGCAACGGCTGCTTCCATCCACGAGGCCCGCACCATTTGCCGCTTGCCTGCTGGCAATCTTCGCATCGCTCGCTGCCCAGCGGTCGTTTGCCTGGCACGATCTGAACCGCCTCATGGCAAACGTGCTCAAGCAATACCCAGCGCAAGGCCGCGCGATTTGGACGCTGCACCTCCACGACATGGATGCGGAGAAATGGCAGGCTGTGATCGACCGTCAAAGGCGCGATTGGCCCAAGGTGCGCCAGAAATTCATCGCGAGCCTCTCCACGCTCGCACCCGCCCGCGAACTGCCAAGCGGCCATTTTTCGCTCGCCGAGGTGGGTTGCACCGGCTGCCTTGCCATCGCCGTGGCCCACGCAAAAAGTCCCGCCGAAGGACTGCAGGTCATGGCCGGCCTGGAAAACTACATGCACGCCCTGCGGATCGATCCCGAAACCAATCCGATTCACTGGTCTCAGTTCAATCACGACAAGGCGCTCGTGCTCGAGATGGGCGGCCACTACCAAGCCGCACTCGACTGCCTGAAGCGAAAAAAGGACAACCCACAGCCGTGCCCAGTGGACTTCGCACGCATTTCCAAAAAGCTCGCCGCCGCCAAGGGTGGCTCGTGAACCGCTCCCCAAAACCCCATGGGCTGGGGCATTCTGGCTTGCCGTCGATTCCGAAAACAAATCCGCCCACTTCGATCCGCCCCAGCGCGGTTTCTCAGCGCCGTTTCACGAACCCGCTGGACTGCCACCCGTTGGCAGTCACCCCATCCGATTTGCGAATCTTCACAGAAGGCTTGCCAAGGGGCGATGAAAGCAGAAACTAACTCCCAACAACTTCCTCGTTTTCGAACTATGAAATTCCGCATTTCCAAAGAAGCCTTTCTCGACGGCCTGCAAAAAGTCCAACACGTGGTCAGCTCGCGCACAACCTTGCCGATCCTCTCCAACGTGCTGCTCGTCGCGAAGGATGGACGAATCCAGTTCACCACAACGGATCTGGACGTCGGCATCACCGGCTCCGTGGAAGCTCAAATCGACAAGGAAGGCGCCACCACCCTGCCCGCGAAACGCTTGGTCAGCATCATCCGTGAGCTCCCAGCCAGCGAGGTCGAGGTCTCCGTGGACGCGAAAAACCACGCATCGATCCGCTGCGGCCCATCGTTCTTCAAAATCATCGGACTCAGCGAGACGGAATTCCCTCCGCTCCCCGACTTCGAGGGCGCCAAGCTCTTCAAAATCCCCCAACAAACGCTCCGCGACGGCCTGAAAAAGACGTCCTACGCGATCTCCACCGACGAGACACGCTACGTGCTCAACGGCATTTTCGCCTCGTTCCGTGAGGGGAAATTGACACTCGTCGCCACCGACGGTCGCCGCCTCGCGATGGTCGATGCCGATTTGGAATTCCCGGCCTCCCACGAAACGGACGTGATCATCCCGACCAAGGCCGTGCAGGAACTCCAACGCCTCCTCGGTGACACCGGCGAGGTGATCGTGAAACTCAGCGACAGCCAGATTTCGTTCACCATCGGCGAAAGCCTGCTCGCCAGCAAGCTCATCGAGGGCAACTACCCGAACTACCGCCAAGTCATCCCCGGCGACAGCAATGAGCGCGTGGTCATCGGCCGCGAGGCGCTGCTAGAAACCGTCCGCCGCGTTTCGTTGCTTTCTTCCGACAAGTCGAACTCGGTCAAACTGGTCTTCAGCGAAAACCACATCGAGGTCACCGCAAACTCGCCAGACGTCGGCGAGGCACAAGAATCAATGGATGTGATCTACCAAGGTCCGCCGATGCAGATCGCATTCAACCCAGAGTTCCTCCAAGCACCACTCCGCGCGCTGGACACGGACGATATCTACCTCGATCTGATCGACGAAATGAGCCCAGGCGTGTTGCGCATTGAGGGCTCATTCCTCTACGTGCTCATGCCGATGCGCGTGACGAACTGAGCCGCCGCAAGTGCTCCACCTTGCGTGGGAAGATATCTCCATCAGCTACGGCTCTTTTCTCGGCTACGATTTGCTCAAATCGCAGAATTCGGGTGTCACTTTGCCGCCTGCAGTGTAGGATTTGCGGAGCATGATGATGGCCACGATCCGCAGACTTCTGGGCGACTTCATTCGCTGCAGCGGAGGCATGGTCATCCGCTGGATCTATCAAATCCAAGTCGTTCACCCAGAACGCCTGCCCGCCAAAGGGGCTGCCTTGCTGCTACCAAATCACGTGAGCTTTGCCGACGGATTTTTCCTCTCCGCCGCCTGCCGCGTGCCGGTCCGCTTTGTGATGGATGAGACGTACGCCGCGTCCCCTGCCGTCCGGCTTTTCATCCAAATTTTCGAAACAGTCACCATTCGCATCGGCCAGCCTCGGGAAGCCATCCGCATCGCCATCAACGCGCTGAAAGGCGGCGATCTAGTATGCCTTTTCCCCGAGGGCCAACTGACCCGCACCGGAACGCTAAGCGAACTGCAACGCGGCGGTGAATTGATCGCAAAAAAAGCCGGCCACCCGGTCATCCCGCTCTGGTGTGATGGCGTCTGGGGCTCGATTTTTTCGTTCGAGCGCGGCCGATTTTTTCACAAACGCCCTTACGGAAAACCGAGGAAAATCTTCGTATCGATCGCACCTGCCGTCAGCCCAGATGAAGTGAACCTTGAGACGCTGCGCAACGGGATGTTAGAAGCCTCAGCGAGCGCGATCGCCAAGCGATTTGAACCATCCTGCTGGGAAAAGCGCACTCCGCGCCAGATGGGCACGATCCGCCCAGACGCCTCGGCCGGCCGCAGAATCTGGGTGAATGGCTATCAGATCGGCCAGGTGAATGCCCTGCAGCGCCGCCAACCTTTTTGCGTTCTAACCAATGACCCAACCCCGTTAGAACTGCTAGGCCTGCGCTTTGCATTCCCCGAGTTGTTCGCCGCCACGGTCGTCACGCGTGACGTCGTCGATTCCCAACCGTCAGCGTCATGGGTCGGCGGAGACCGCTTGCGTGAGGCGCTCACCCATTGCAAATCGGCGGAGGGCACGGTGTTTTATGACTTCGGCAGCCGCGCCTTGGAGTCCATCGCCCCGCCCGGGCTCATCCACTGCCCCTGCCTCGCCATCGCTGGCATGGTGATCTCGATGTCGATGCCCGACCCACCCAAAGCCGCGACCGACGCCTCACCCCAACTCGGCAGTAAGACTGGCACGTGGGGGAAACTCCTTCCTGGCTGGTGCCTCCAACCATCCGCCGACGGCAGGCTCTGGGCTCACGGCCCCGCAGCACCGCCAGACGGCATCGCCCTCCCCGCAGGTTGCTTTCTCGATCCCCAAGGATTTCTAACACCCGCCAGCTCCAATTCCAAAAATGAATAAGCTCCCAACCTCAGACGATTCCGACGCGGTCTTCGATGCACGTGCCTTGCGGAAAATCTATCAGACCGGCGAGGTCGATGTGGTCGCTCTGGGCGGTGTCGACCTCACGCTGAACGCTGGCGAACTCGTCTGCCTGCTCGGTGCCTCTGGCAGTGGAAAATCAACCTTGCTCAACATCCTCGGCGGACTCGATACACCCACCTCCGGCAGTTTGTTCTACAAAGGCTGGCCACTCGACGGCTCGGACGAGAACACGCTAACACTTTTCCGCCGGAACTGCGTGGGCTTCGTCTTCCAGTTTTACAACTTGATCCCCAGCCTCACCGCCCGCGAAAACGTCGCACTCATCACCTCGATTTCTCGCGATCCAATGACACCCGAGGAGGCACTCGAAATGGTCGGCCTGAGCGAACGCATGGATCATTTTCCATCCCAACTCTCCGGCGGCGAACAACAACGCGTCGCCATCGCTCGCGCGATCGCGAAACGTCCCGAGGTGCTGCTCTGTGACGAACCCACCGGCGCGCTCGACGTCACCACGGGCATCGTGGTGTTAGAAGCGGTCGAACGCATCAACCGCGAACTCGGGACGCTCACGGTCATCATCACTCACAACGCGATCATGTCGGAAATGGCCGACCGTGTCCTGCATTTGTCCGATGGAAAAATCATCAGCTCGCATCGCAACGCAACCCGACTTCCCGCTGCACAGCTGAAGTGGTAAGCGGACAATCCCGAGTCTAACAATATCTAACCCGCATGCTCAGCCCACTCGATCGCAAACTGCTGCGTGATCTCGCCAAGATGAAGGGCCAGATCTTTGCGGTGAGTCTCGTGATGGCGTGCGGGTTGGCCATGATGATCATGACGCGCAGCCTCATCTTGACCTTGGAGTCGGCTCGCGCGAGCTACTACCAAAGCCATGCCATGGCCGATATTTTCGCGACGCTCAAACGGGCACCCTTGTCGGTCGCAGATGCGCTCAGCACGCTCCCCGGTGTGGCTAGCGTGGAAACCCGCGTAGCGGTCAATGTCACGCTGGATCTGCCTGGAATCACCGAGCCTGCCACCGGCCATATCATTTCGCTCCCCGACGACGGCGGACCGCAGGTGCTCAACCGCGTCTCCCTCCGCTCTGGTCGTTTCCCGCTCCCGGACGAACGCCGCGAGGTGGTGCTTGGCGAGTCCTTTGCCATCGAAAACGGCCTGCACCCGGGCGATTCGCTCGTGGCGGTCATCAACGGCCGCCGAGAAACTTTGCGGATCTGCGGCATCGGCCTCTCGCCTGAATTTGTCTTCGAAGCACGCGCCGGAGAAACCTTGCCGAACCACAAACGCTTCAGCGTGATGTGGATGAACTACCGTGCTCTAGCAGTCGCCTACAATCTCGACGGCGCCTTCAACGATGTCTGCATCGACCTCGCGCCCGGTGCTCAACCGGAACCCGTAATCGAGGAAATGGATCGCATCCTCGCACCCTATGGAGCCGGCGGCGCGCTCACCCGTAAGGAACAGGCATCCGCTCAGCGGTTGGACGATGAGCTCCGAGTGCTGCACTCTCTGTCGGTGGCGTATCCGTTAGTTTTCCTCAGCGTAGCGGCGTTCATGGTGAACGCCGTGCTCGCTAGAATCGTCCGCCTTCAGCGCGAACAAATCGCCCAAATGAAAGCGCTCGGCTACTCGTCACGGCAAGTCGGCGTGCATTACCTCAAGTTCGTCATGGTCATCGGCGCACTCGGCACGTTCATGGGTGGCATCGGCGGTCGCTGGCTTGGTGGAGGCCTCGTGAGTCTTTACACGATGTTTTTTCGCTTCCCGTCACTCGTGTTCACGATGGACTACAGCGCGCTCGGACTGGCACTTTTCATTAGCCTCGGCGCTTCAACTCTCGGAGTCCTCACCGTCGTCTGGCAAGCGGTGAAACTTGCCCCCGCCGAGGCGATGCGCCCAGAACCTCCCGCCGATTTCAAACCGTCGCTGTTCGAGCGCATCGGCCTCACCCGCTGGTTTAGCCCCACGTTTCGCATGGCCCTTCGCAACATCGAGCGGCGGCCATGGCAGGCGATCTTTACCGCCGCAGGTCTCGCACTCGCGACTGGCCTGATGGTCCTACCCGGCGCCATGAGCGACAGCATCGATTACTTGCTTACCTTCCAATGGAACAAACAGCAGCGCCAAGATGTCACCGTTTTCCTAACAGAACCCACCTCAGCAAGTGGCCTCTACGACCTCGAACACCTGCCCGGCGTGATCCGTGCCGAACCGATCCGCAGTGTCGCCGCTCGCCTGAAGTTCGGCCACCGCCACCGCAAGCTCTCGGTCACTGGAATCGAACAAGGCGCAAATTTAAATCGTCTGTTAGACTCAAAAGGCCAAGCACTCGTCATGCCCGAAGAAGGGCTGTTGATGTCTGAGGCACTTGCAAAAGTGCTCGGCGCTCGCATCGGCGACGAGGTCACGGTGGAGGTGCTTGAGGGCAGGCGGCCCGTGTTGAGCGTGCCCATCCGAGGTCTCGTCACCGACTACGCGGGCCTCGCGGCGTACATGAACCTCGGCGCATTGCGGAGATTGATGAAAGAGGGCGATACCGTGAATGGGGCCCATCTCGCGCTGGATCACGGGCGCTGGGACGAGTTCATGCGCTCGCTCAAGGACACCCCGCGCGCGGCAGTGGTCATGGTGAAGCGCGACCAACTCGCGGCCTTCCGCGAAACCACGGGCAAAAGCATCGGCATCATCCGCACACTTTATTTCGTGCTCGCGACCATCGTCGCCTTCGGAGTGGTCTACAACAGCGCACGCATTGCTCTCTCGGAGCGCAGCCGTGAACTCGCAACCCTCCGCGTGGTCGGCTTTCGCCTCTCCGAAGTGCGCGGCGTACTGGTCAGTGAGTTGGCCATCCTCGTCCTCGCCTCACTGCCATTCGGACTGCTGTTTGGCCGTGGCCTCGCCTTGTTCATCATGTCGTCATTCAGCACCGAAACCGTGCGCCTGCCAATTTTGATCAACCGCTCGACCTACGCGATCGCCATCCTAGTGGTGCTTGCCGCATCGACCCTTTCGTTCACGCTCGTCAGCCGGATGCTTGGAAAACTCGACATGGTCGGCGTCCTGAAAGCCCGCGATTGATCCCGCCTCGAGGGTTCCGGCTTGCTTCATTTCCTGCCATGGCGTTTCATTCGCCCGCATGTCTTCACTTCCTACCGCTGACCTCCTGGCGCTCGACACCTCCGGCCTGAAAAGCCGCTTGTCGAAACTCAGGAGGTACCTTTGACGTCCCGAATCTCGAAAATGAAATCAACACGCTCGAGGAAGCCATGGGTGCTCCCGAGTTCTGGAACGATGCGGACAAGGCGAAGTCGATCAGCTCAAAAGCCGCCGGCCTGAAGAAAAAACTCGAGTCGTTCCTGAAATTGGAAGGACGCGTCGCCGACATCGAAGAAGGCGTCTCACTCGCCAAGGAATTCGACGATGCCGACCTCGCCACCGAGGCCCTTGCCAATGCAAAAGGCCTCGAAAATGACATCCGCTCGTACGAATTGCTCACCTTGCTCGACCAACCGAGCGACATTTCGCCCTGCTTCCTCGTGATTTCCGCAGGAGCCGGCGGCACCGAAGCCTGCGACTGGGCGCAAATGCTTCACCGGATGTACACGCGCTGGGCCGAGCGCAAGGGCTACACGGTGGAAACCTTGGACTGGCAGGATGGCGATGAAGCCGGCCTCCGCACCGCGACCCTCAAGATCACCGGCGACTACGCATACGGATTCCTCAAAAACGAACGCGGCGTCCACCGTTTGGTGCGCATTTCACCGTTTGATTCGGCCGCAAAACGCCACACCTCATTCGCATCGATCGATGCCACCCCAGAAGTTTCCAAGGAGATCAAAATCGAGATCAACGAGAAAGACATCGAGATCACCACGACCCGCTCCGGCGGCAAGGGCGGCCAAAACGTCAACAAGGTGGAAACCGCAGTGATCCTGCGCCACCTTCCCACCGGCATTCTCATCCGCTCGACCGCCGCAAGAACCCAAGGCGCCAACCGCGAACTCGCGTTCGACATCCTCAAGGCCAAGCTCTACACCATCGAGGAAGACAAGCAAAAGGCCGAGGCCGATCGCGCCTACGGCGAAAAAGGCGACGTCTCATGGGGCAACCAAATCCGCTCCTACGTTTTCCAGCCCTACCAAAAGGTCCTCGACCTCCGAACCGGCGAGGAAACGAACAACATCCAAGCCGTCATGGACGGCGACATCGACGCCTTCATCGAAGCGAAACTCCGCGGAAAAGTCCGCGTCAAAGGCGCGAAAGACGAGGACGACTGATCCGACCAACTGCTGGGATAAATCATATCTCGCAGTCAGGAGGTCTTGCATCAGGGGAGCACACGCGCCCTCGCGTGTCGGATGGGGCGCCCTCGCCGCATCCATGGCGGTGCCGTCATTGCGGGACGAGTGGACAGGGCCGCCGCGTTTTCACAGCCCCTCGATGACTAGGCTCGGCTCTGGTTCAGGATACTCCCCGAATCCCCCCTCGTATCGAAATTTCCTCATCGGCTCGATGTTCTTTTCAATTTGTCTGGGATGATGAGTTGATGACTCGGCTCGGATCTGGTTCAGGATACTCCCCGAATCACCCCTCGCATCGAAATTTCCTCATAAGCTCGATGTTCTTTTCGATTTGTCTGGGAGGATGAGTTGTCAATGATTGACTGATTTTGTTTTGACAAAAATCCGCAGAATCATTACCTCCCTGCCGTCAGCTATCTGACACCTTCCATTTCCTTTCGTCCCAGCCTCCCTGTTGGTTCGTTCCATACGTCATGCATCCTCCCACAATCTACCTCGATCGATCAGAATTCGTCCAAATGCGGCGGATCCATTTTCTCTCGGTGCCACCACATCTAACGTTGAGCATCATCGCATTTCAGTAAACCAACAAAAACAAAACAGAAAAACAGAATCGCATGAAAAAACTAATCGCTCCAATATTGTTCAGCCTTACAACTATGACACTCTTGACTGGCTGTATCCTCACAAATTACGCACCAGCAAAGGCCACAGTTGGAGAGCGGTTGGTCGATCTGCAGAAGGCCAAGCATACCGGAGCCATCACAGAGGCAGAGTATCAGACGCAGAAGACAAAGATTCTCGAAGAAAAGTGAGGGCCATAATGCCTAAAAAACCGGATGCAGTGAACCCCGCGATCGCGTGATTCTAACTCCCAGACAAAATGCGATGGCGTTCCCCGGCATCAATCTTCACGGCGGATTAGAGGATCATCGGTGGAGATTCATTTTCATTTTGTCTGGGAAATCGGAATTGTAGGGCCATCCGAGAAGCCAACGCCGGCGCAGACGTCAAGGCGATCATGCCAAACATCGATCCGCCGGGCGGCACCGGAGCAGGCGCACCGGAGCTTGCCAATGCCGTTGCCTCACCGAACGAGCACAAACCGGTCTTCCATCAGGGGAGCACACGCGCCCTCGCGTGTCGGATGGGGGGCCCTTGCCGCATCCATGGCGGTGCCGTCATCGCGGGGCGATTTGGACAAGGCCGCCGCGTTTTCACAGCGCCTTGATGACGAGGTTCAGCTCTGGTTTAAGACTCCCCCCGAATCCCCCCTCACATCGAAATTTCCTCATCGGCTCGATGTGCTTTTCAATTTGTCTGGGATAATGAATTGGGATGATGAATTGATGGACCCTTGAAATGACCGATGACCGTTCACCACCCGATTCGGGTTAGACCGTCGACATAGTCGAAATGAGCATCGCGGCTGATGACAGGCAGTTTGTGTTGGCGGGCGATGGCAGCAATCCACAAATCGTTCATCGGAATGGGCGTGCCTGCGGACGTGAGTTGAAGCCGTATCTCCGCATAGTAGCGGGTCGTACCGTCGTCGGCCGCCAAGACTGTCGTAGTGGTGAGCGCGTCATCCAGCCATGTGGTCATCTTCTCGCAGAACCGGGATTTCAGAATACCGAAGCGGAATTCCGCCAGCGCTGGAACTGGCACACACAGGCAGTCTGCCTGCTCGATCTGCCGAATGAAGGATGGCTCATTGATCCACCAGGCGGAAAGTCCATTAGTATCGACGATCATTTCCACTCCTCCTCTTCGATTTGCTCGAAGTTCTCGTCCACGATTTGCTGGATGCGCCTGAGTTCCACCACCATCTCCGGGTCATTGGCAGCGATCCCCGCGAACTTCATCCACGGCTTCTCCGAATGAGTCGGCCGCTTGGCCAACTTGTCCTGCAGCGCCTCGGTGACGTAATCTTTGAGGCGCATGCCCTGCCGTGCGGCGGTGGCTTTCACTTCGCGAAACAGGGGATCTGGGAGGTCAATAGTCGTGCGCACAAAAGCATATTCCCATTTCCCCACGACCTTACAAGAACGGATATGAGGGCGGCATCACCAGAATTTTCATCGAAGGGCCGATTCTCGGCAAGCCAGGGTGGTTCGCCCGCGTCATGATGGGTGCAACCGACTCCGAGGAAATTGGTAGGGCCATCCGAGAAGCCAACGCCCGCGCAGACGTTAAGGCGGTGGCCGTCGTGCTCCGGGATCGGCTCCGATGCCATAATCCTCTAATCATCAATCGGTTTACTGGGAGATCGCAGCAAATTGGAGCAAAAGCGGAGCAAATTGCTTCTCGATCGCCCCAAAAAGCTCCGTGAATGCGCCAAATTGGCGCGATGACGGAGCGATTTGCTGCAATGACGGAGCGATTTGCGAGGGTTGATGTGCTCGCACCATGGGTCAAATCGCTCAAGGCCTGAAAAGGCGAAAGCCGCTGAATTCCTGAGAATTCAGCGGCTTTCATTGGTTGCGGGAAGAGGATTTGAACCTCTGACCTTCAGGTTATGAGCCTGACGAGCTACCTGGCTGCTCCATCCCGCGATTTTGACCATGCGCCTTTCGGCGTGGGGGTGAATGATTACGGGTGGAGGCTTGAAGATGCAAGGGAAATTTTGCCAGCGGCCGAAGTTCATGCTTTTCTGGTGCCGCCATGATTCCCGAGCCACCACGATTGTTCCTCTCCATGACTGCATGGAGGGAGCTTGCGGCTCGACACTTCGCGCGGGCCACCCACCACACTGCGCCTACACGCAGACGGCGAGATCATGGGGAACCTCATCCCGTCGAGGACTTTTTATTCCAGTACTATCCCTATTCATTTACTTTGTTAGAAAATTGGCATCCTGGCTGCGGCGTGGCCTTGGAGTGGTCCGACTCCCCTGCCCTGCCTGAACGATTTACGGATCGGCATTATGCGATCGATGCCGGCCGCCTGTTTCTCGATCCCTCGCGGCTCGCACCCAAGGAACGCGATCGGTTGACGTGGATTCATGACTTGCTCGTGGCCACGCGGGATCGGGCGCCCAACTTCGCCTGCCACGGCCTGCACGAATGGGCGATGGTGTACCGTGGCAAGGAGGTGCGGCATGAGAAGACCACCCCATTGCGCCTGCCCCAAGCGGAGATCGATGCACTGGTGGAGTCCCGCGCAATTTGCTGCTCGCATCACGATGCCTTTCGCTTTTTCGCCCAAGAGGCCCGCCCGATGAACCGGATTCAGCCGACACTCGAGCGCCGGGTGGAACTCGAACAACCGGGCTGCATCCACGCAAACATGGATCTCTACAAATGGGCTGCAAAGGCCATGCCGTGGGTCGGTTCTGAGCTCTTGTTGGATTGCTTCGAGTTGGCCACCGAGCTGCGGGATCTGGACATGCGGGCGAGTCCGTACGATTTGTCCGCTTGGGGGAGAGAGCCGGTGCGGATCGAGACGCCGGAGGGTCGGCGGGTGTATGAGGGCGAACAGCGGCGGCTGGCACTGAAGGCGGCGCCTCTGCGGGAGAGGCTCATCCACGGATTGGGCGTGGCCACCGGATGAGCCGGGCATGACCGCTTGCGGCTAGACTCCCTGCCAGTGCAGTTTTTTCCGAAGTGCATCGTAAAACGTGCGACCTTCGAGCAGTAGCAAATGAAACGAAAACGAGGCTTTCTGCACCTCGACCCAGTCGCCATGGCCGATGTGGATGCTATCGCGCCCATCCACCGTGAAGATCATCGGCCCGCTTTGGGGGTCCTTCGACGAGAGTTCCACGATTGAATCGTCCGACAGCACCAGCGAGCGTTGGCTGAGACTGTGCGGGCAAATCGGCGTGATCACGAACACCGCCGCATCCGGAGCGATCAGCGGCCCACCGGCGGAGAGCGAGTAGGCCGTGGACCCGGTGGGGGTCGCGACGATCAAGCCGTCGGCGCGGTAGTCGTTGAGAAGCTCGCCATTCACGCGGGCGCGCAGTGCGACGAGGCGGCCGGTATCGCCCCGAGCAAGAGTGACCTCGTTGAGGGCGATGAAAGATTCCTCGGGCAGGCCTGGGCGGTGGATGATCGCCTTGAGGAGCGTGCGCGTGCTGGTGGAAAATCGGCCGTCTGCGATCGCCGCGGCAAAGACGTCGAGTTCATCGTCCTTGCAACTCGTGAGAAACCCGAGGGTTCCGATGTTGATTCCGGCGACGGGTTTTTCAAATTTCCCGAGGCGAGAGAGAGCGTGGAGCATCGTGCCATCGCCACCGAGCACGGCCGCGATGTCGACATGGTTCGCGAACTCCGACGCGGGAATCCCACCGGATTGGCCGGCGTGTCGGGCGGTTTCTTCATCCAGCACGATCGAGCAACCCCGCGCTTCTAGGACGGTCTTGAGCGCCTCCAGCGTCGGGAGCGAGCCAGGCTTGTGAGGATTGACGAGGATTCCGACTTTCACGTTTGAGAAGCGAGTGGATCCGATGGCCGGCAGGCAGGCTGCTGGGACGGATGTGCGCGAAGCTACTACAATCCCGATGCGGACGCCACCATCATCTTTTGGATCGTTGGAATCAATTCGTCCAATTCCTCCACCACCGTGAACTCGCCGTCGTAGCACCAGATTTCTAGCATCTCGATGAGTGGCCCCCAGAACGATGCACCCTGCGCGTCCTTGCGGTTGAAAATGACGACGGGTTTGTGCGTCATCGAGGGATGCCCTTGTTGTTTGAAAATCATCAGCGCGAGCATTTCCTGCACCGTGCCCGAGCCGCCGGGAAAAATTACGAACGCATCGGAATTCTCGATCATCACCTCCATCCGAGTGTAGATGTCAGGCTTCAGCCAGAAGCTCGACAAGCCCGTGGGAAGTCCTTCGAGTTCGATGATGTGCGGCACGTTTGAGCCGCCCGTCCAGCCGCCAGCCTCGACCGAGCCGCGAACGACCTCGCCCATGATGCCCGAGTTTCCTGCGCCGGAAACGCAACCGAGCCGGTTCTCCGCGAGCAATTTACCGAATCGGTAACCGTCGTTCAAATACGCCGGATCCTCGATCGAAGCAGAGCAAAACACACAGACGCTCCCCGCATGGTTTCCCGGCAGTGCCGTTTCGAAGGACGTCGTGGAGCTCACCCCGGTTTTCTCCCGGCCCGCATCGGGGAGTCCTCGGCGGCGCGCTTCTTCTAACAAATCCAACACATCCTCCGCCGACTGGGCGGTCAGTAGATAATCCGAGTGGTTCTGCCTCACCGTGCCGAGGCGGTTGAGATGCGTGAGTAGCGCGAAGAGTCCATCCCATGAGCCATCCGAGTTCAATAAGACCGTCGGCTTGCCCGCGAGGTTCGCGTCGAGCGTCTGGTAGCCCACGAAGACCGACACCGCCTTGAACAAATCCTCAAGGGTCGCGCCGGGCGTGAACACAAAGGCGTCCGCTTGGATGATTTTTCGCTCGATGTTCGAGAGAGTGATGCGTTGGTCGCCATTTGAATTGTGGATGTCCCAGCCCTTGCTGAACAAGCGATAGAGCAGACGGGCCCGAACCTCTCGGTTGGGGTCTTTTTCTCCGCGGACGGTTCCTGCGAGACGAACTTTTGGCATGATTTTGAGAGGTGGGTGGCCTGTGGCGTAATTTCCGTGCCGTTTGGCAAAAACAATCGACGGCTCAAGCGACTGGCCCCATATTGAGCGCGATGGATCGCTTCATGCAAGCAGCAGTTGAGGAAGCACGCGCTGGCTTGGCCGGGGGTGGCATCCCGATTGGCAGCGTGCTCGTGCACCGAGGAGAAATCATCGGTCGCGGCCACAACCAGCGGGTCCAAAAAGGCAGCACGACCCTCCATGGGGAAATGGATGCACTGGAAAACGCCGGGCGTCAGAGCGCGGCGGTTTATCGCGAGTGCGTTATTTACACCACCCTATCGCCCTGCCCGATGTGCAGCGGTGCCATTCTCCTTTATGGAATCCCGAAGGTGGTGATCGGCGAAAACCAAACTTTTCTTGGCGACGAAGCCCACTTGCGAGCGCACGGTGTTTCACTTGAGGTCATGAATGACCCCGAATGTATCGAGCTCATGACCCGATTCATCGCGGAAAAACCCGCGCTCTGGAACGAAGACATTGGCGAAACCGAATGATTTACCCGTATGGATCTGCTCACTGAAATTCTCAAACACCCGTTCACCTGGGGCCTTCTGCTCGGATTGCTGATCGCCGGTTTTACTTGGAAATCCGGATTCAGCGCTCGTCGAAATTTGGCGCGCGAACTCAAGCGCGTGGACGCCGAGTTGAAAAACCTCCAAGGCCACTTGACCACTCAGTTGAAGATCACCGCCACCGGCCACGAGTCGCTGCAATCGGAGCTAGCATCCCTGAAGCAGCAAAACGAAAACCTCCGGGTGAACCACGCGGCGCTCCAGCAAAAACCCGGACGCGCCGAACAGCGGCTTTTGCAAATTCAAGAAATCGCGATCCGCACGATGCGCGAGCAAGCACCTGGATTTGCCGCCGCATGGGAAAATGCCATCCGCCAAGGCGAAGCCGAGGTGGATGCCGCCGAGTCGGGTCTCAAGAAGCTCGTCCGCCGCGTGATCCCAAGCTATGGCAGTCATGCGTCACCGTCAGCGCGGATCACGACCGACGACAACCAGCACTCCTAACCGCTCAGCGGAGGTACGGATTGGAAACGGCCTCCTTGCCAATCGTCGTGCCCGGGCCATGACCCGGCAGCACTCGTGTCTCCTCAGGCAGACTCATGAGGTGCCGGTCAATCCCCGCCAGCAGCTGATCCGTGCTCCCCTGAGGAAGATCGGTCCGCCCGACCGAACCCGCGAAAATCGTGTCACCCGAAAACACCACCGCCTCATCTGCTAGATAAAAGGTCACGCTGTCGGGCGAATGCCCCGGAATGTGGGCGAGCGAAATCGATAACCCAGCAAGCTGCAGCGGGTGGTTCATTTCAAATCGCTGGTCGATTTGATAAGGGGTGACTTGAATCGGCATCCCCCACCCACGCGCAACGGATTCCAAGGTGAGATCCGTCGAGTGGTCGGCGAACGCGTGAAGCCGCGCACCCATCGCCTGCAACTTGGCGGCATCCATCACGTGGTCGTAGTGCTGGTGGGTGAGAAGCACCTCATCGACCCGCACGCCGCGGCTCGTGACCCACTCCGCAATTCCCTCCGGCGCATCGACGAGGAAATTGCCATCTGGTGTTTCGACCAAGTAGCCATTTGTCTGAACCATGCCGCCAGTGTAAAGGGAGATTTTCATGAGCACCGGAAACGTGATCGGATTAACCCCTCATGGCAAAGCGAAACGATCGAGCGGCCTCGAAAGAAAAACGCCTCACCTGGTGAAGGCGAGGCGTTTGATTCATCGAAGAGGATCACTCATCTCAGGCACCCTTGCCGCGCTTGGCGAGGAAGAGCATGAAGGCCCCGAACACCAGCAGGACGGCGCCCCACTCGAGGTTGATGTTGTGGCCGAGGGATTTCGCGTAGATGTCGCTGCCCTTGGTTAGAAAACCAAAACACACGAGGATCAACCCGAAAAGCGAGAAGAGGATTCCGATCGGAAGGCGAAGGTCAAAGTTCATGGGATCGATTGGGAATTAGGGATTAACGGAAGACGATGTTAAGAATCAGTGCCACCAAAAGCACGACACCGCCGACCACGGCGGGACGCTTCCAAAGCGGTTCATCGTCTTCTTTGATTTTGTCAGTGAGAGAATAAACCAAGCCGACGAGTTCCGTATCCGTCTTGGTGCGTCTAGTGGCCAGCGAGATCGCGATCGTGATGACGAAGCAGAGCGTCCATGCGACGATTGCGAGCCAGAAATTTTGCGCCATGCTCGAGGTGAATCCGAATTTCGCGCCAAGCCATGCGCCTTGCACCCACGGGATGCCATCGCCAATCTTGTCGAGAGGGACCGGCGAGCTGATGCCATGGAAGATCATCGCACAAATCGTACCAGCCAACAATCCGTAGAACGCTCCGTGGCCCGTAGCCCGCTTCCAGAACATGCCTAACAGGAATGTCGCAAACACCGGCGCGTTGACGAAGCCAAAGACCAGTTGCAAGAAATCCATGATGTTGTCGACGTTCTTTGCCACATACGCAAAGCCGATCGAAATCAGGATGCCGGCGACCGTGGCAAATTTGGCCATCCACATGTAGTGTGAATCGGATTTGCCCTTGCCGATGTAGGACTGATAGATGTCGTAGGTCCAAACGGTGTTGAACGCCGTGACGTTTCCAGCCATGCCAGACATGAAGGAAGCCATCAACGCGGTGAGCGCAAGACCCAGCATGCCAGTTGGCAGATAATGAGCGATCAGCGAAGGGATCACGAGGTTATAGTCCGTGGCCCCAGAGACACCGAGCGGAATCGAGTAGCCAGAACCTGCTTTCGCCGCGAGGCCAAGAGCGATCATGCCGGGAAGAATCACGATCACGGGGAAGAGCATTTTCGGAATCGCTCCGATGATCGGGGTGCGGCGCGCATCACCCATCGACTTCGCCGCCATCGCCCGCTGGACCACGAGGAAATCCGTGCACCAATAGCCGAACGAAAGCACAAACCCGAGCCCGAAGACCATGCCAAACCACTCGACTCCCATCGGATTTGCGGTGGTTCCCATGTATTTCCAGGAGTGCGTGAACTCTGGGCCGCTGACTTTCGTGAGCGATTGCATCAAGCCATTCCAACCACCGAGATCATTCAGTCCGATGATCACCAAAGGTGCAAATCCAAGCACGATGAGGAAGAACTGGAGCACTTCGGTGTAAATCGCCGAGGAAAGACCGCCCTTCAAGACGTAGGCGAGCACAACTGCCGACGAAACGATGAGCGAGAAATTGTAATCCCACTTGAGCAGGAGATGCAGCAACGCAGCGAGAGCATGCAACGATGCACCGGAAGATGCCACCGTCATCACTGCGAAGGAAATCGCGTTCAATCCGCGGGTTTTCTCATCGAACCGCAATTTCAAATACTCTGGCACCGAGCGGGCACGCGATCCGTAGTAGAATGGCATCATGAAAATCGCGAGGAAGATCATCGCCGGGATCGCACCCACCCAGTAGAAGTGTGCGGTCATGATTCCATATTTGGCACCCGATGCCGCCATCCCGATGACTTCTTGCGCGCCGAGGTTAGCAGATAGAAAAGCGAGGCCTGTCACCCAGACGGGGATCGACCTCCCGGATGTTAGGAAATCGGAAGCCGACTTCACATACTTCTTGAGCACGAAGCCGATGCCGACCACCACGAGAATGTAAACTGCGAGGATCGCATAGTCGACCGAGTGGAGATTGATGAGAGTCGTGGACTCGCCAGAGCTGGCAGGAAGACCAGCCGCCGCCAGCAAAGAAATGGATTGGATATCGATCATGAGGATAGGGTGGGGATTTATGAGATCAGTGGATGTTTAGGCATACCGCAGAATGAAACCTTATTCGGCAGAGAATTTGTGAATCAGGATGTGGTGGTAAGTCTCGCCAGGACGGAGCACTGCAGATGGGAACGTGGGGTGGTTCGGAGCATCCGGGAAGCCCTCGGTTTCGAGGCAGAGTGCCGTCCGGAATGCGTAGGCGACACCGCCTTTGCCGATCGCCTTGCCATCGAGGAAATTGCCACCGTAGAACTGGATCGCAGGTTGGTTGGTAGAGATTTCCATGACCCGACCACTCTTCGGGTCCTTCAATTTCGCAGCCAAACGAACGCCATCGGCCTTGCGCAATACCCATGCGTGGTCATACCCACCGCCGAATTTCAACGCCTCAAATGCAGCACCCACCCGCTCGCCAATGGCGGTCGGCTTCGTGAAATCCATCGGCGTCGATGCCACGGGATCTATTTTTCCCTTCGGGATCAAGCCGGCATCGGTCGGCAAATAGCCATCCGCATTGAGCATGAGAATATGATCATTGATGGTGGTCGTGGGATCACCGGAGAGGTTCCAATAGGAATGGTGCACGAGGTTGAGCACCGTAGGCGCATCGGTGCTTGCCCGCGCGTCCCACGTCAGCTCGTTGTGGTCGTTGAGCGAATAAGTGACCTTAACGGTTAGATTTCCTGGGTAACCTTCCTCGCCATCTTTCGCGGTGTACGTGAACTCGACGGCGTTGTCGGCAGTGACCTTGCCGGCCCAGACGACTTTATCAAACCCCTTCAGTCCGCCGTGAAGCGCACAGGGAATCCCGCCGGGCTTGTTGTTTGTCGCGAGGGTGTAATCCTTGCCATCCAGCGAGAATTTCCCGTCCTTGATGCGGTTGCCGAATCGGCCGACCGTGGACCCAAAGTAAGAGGTATTCGTCAGCCAACCTTCCAAGCTGTCATAGCCGTGGGTGAGATCCGCCGATTTGCCCGACTTGTCGGGGGTCTCCATCGAAACCAAAATTGCCCCGTACTCCGTGACCTTGGCCTTGAGGCCGTTCTTATTGGTGAGCGAAAAAATCTTAACTGGCCGCCCGTCGGGCATCTTGCCGAAATGTTGTTCCGTGACTTTCGTGTGGTTTTCCATCGCTTGAGTTTCTTGGCAAAGCAGAATGCTAGAGGCAAGTAGGGGCAGCAGGGTTAGAGCCAAGTTCATTACCCACAAGGATTTGGCCGATATTTCATGGCTTGCCAAGCTCCAATTGATCCGAGATTCGGGGAGTGACGGGTCGGCAGATCCATGGTAAAACGAGTTCCATGAATGACTCGTCCACGTGGAGCCCACTATTGGCCACGATTCTCCAACAATTTGGCTGCCAGACGGGAACGCTCCACCAGAGCACCCCAGATGGAAAAACGCTCAACCTCCTTGCCCAGGCGGGAGTACCGGATTTTTTGTTGGATAAAATTTCAGCGATCCCCGTCGGCAAGGGGATTGCCGGAGCCGCCGCCGAACGCCGGGAACCGGTCGAACTCTGCAACCTCCAAGAAGACCTCGGTGGCGTCGCCAAGCCAGATGCCCAAAAAACCGGTGTCGCCGGCTCACTGGCCGTGCCGATTTTTTCGAAATCCTCGGGCGCGGTGATCGGCACGCTGGGAATCGGAAAGTTCGTCCCCTACGAGTTCAGCGACGCCGAGAAAACACAGCTGGGGGCCTGCGCCGCAAACCTTGCCGACCTTTTTGAAAACAATCCCTCCTGCGGTGATTGACCCGGCTGCGGATCTGGCTAGGCTCAAATCATGACAACGGTGGAATCCGCAACCAAGATCCTCGACACGATGCTCGGACACCTCGGGTTCATCGCAACGATCGAGGTGCACGAGACCGACGACGGGCCATGCCTGCAAATTCACTCGGGCGACAGCGAGGCAATCATCGGCCACGAGGGCGACCGCCTCGATGACATCCAGTACCTCGTGAACCGCATCCTCCGCCGCCACTCTCCCAACGCCGAGCGAATCAAGGTGGACTGCGAGTTTTTCCGCTCCATCCAAGAGGACCAACTGAAAGAAGAAGTCACTCGCGTCGCAGAGCGCGTCAGCGTGACGGGGAACCCCTTTCAATTGCGCCCGCTCAATGCCTACTACCGCCGCTTGGTGCACCACATCCTCGCAGAGGATTCGCGGGTCACCTCCCACTCACCTCAAGGCGAGGACCGACTCAAGCGCATCACCATCTCCGCAAAAACCAAGCCCAGCGCAACCCCATGAAAAAATTCTTCTTCGACTGCGGAACCCGCGATGCGGTCGCCTCGCTCGCCATTCTCTCGCTCCGGTCCATGATCGGCTTGATGATGCTCATCGGCCATGGCATTCCGAAAATTCACGCATACTCCGCCATTCTCAAACAAGGGTTTTATCACTCGACCGTCTTCCCGCTCAGCCTGATGTCTCCGCAAGTCGGCTTGGTCATGGCGATCGGTGCGGAGGTGGTGGCATCCGCGCTGATCGTGCTCGGACTGCTGACACGGCCCGCTGCATTTGTGTTAGGCTTCACGATGGTAGTAGCGGCGTTCGGCGCGCTTGCCGCCGCCCCATGGTTCGCCAGCGGCGCAGGCCCCGCCAAGGAAGCCGCACTGATGTATTTGATCCCAGCGATCACGCTGATTCTATCAGGTGCTGGCGGCTATTCGCTCGATGCAGTCCTTTATAAGGAGACCAAGCGCCGCCGCTGGTGACCTCATGGAAACGCACCGTCTTGTCCTCCCCGGCGACCTGAACCACTACGGTTTCCTCTTCGGAGGCCGACTTCTGGCGTGGATCGATGAGGCATCCTGGATCGCCGCAAGCCTCGACTATCCTCATTGCCAATTTGTCACCGTGGCGATGGACACCGTTGAATTCCACCACAGCGTCCGCGATGGCACGATCCTCAAGATTTCCTGCAACCTCACGCGCGAAGGAAATACCAGCGCGACCTACGCGGTAGAGGTCACCGACGAACGCGCTGGCCCCGCCCCAATCTTTTCCACCCGCGTGACCTTCGTCAGCGTGGACGATACCGGCCACAAACGTAGCATCCGCGGCTAGATCCAACGAATCACCTGCCATGGAACCGCTCATCGAAACCGTCGACATCGTCCTGCCCTTGGAAAAATCCGAGGACGACAGCGCACGCAGACAAGCGGCGGCCATCAAGCTTGGCATCCCCGTGAGTCGCATCGGCGGCATCAAACTGCGCAAGCACTCGATCGACGCGCGCCAACGCGCCGTCAAGGTCCAGCTCCGGTTAGACATATCGCTCGACGCCGCATTTCCAGTAGAGGAAACGCCCACGTGGTCGGTCCCCACACTTCCCAACCATGCTCGCTCTGTCGTCATCGTCGGCTGCGGACCCGCTGGGCTTTTCGCCGCGCTGCGTTGCCTTGAAAACGGCCTGAAGCCCATCCTGCTAGAACGCGGCAAGGATGCCAGCGCTCGCCGCTTCGATCTAGCGCCTCTCCTCCGTGAAGGCCGCGTGGTCGAGGAATCGAACTATTGCTTTGGCGAGGGCGGCGCCGGCACTTTTTCTGACGGCAAACTCTACACTCGCGCCACCAAACGTGGCCCAGTCGCAAAAGTCTATCAGGTTCTCGTGGCTCATGGCGCACCCGAACAAATCCTAACAGACGCTCACCCGCACATCGGCTCGAACCTCTTGCCAAACGTCGTAAAAGCGATCCGCAACTCGATCATCGCCGCAGGAGGAGAAGTCCGGTTCCAAACGAAGGTTGTCGATTTCCTCACCAGCGGTGACCGCATCCGTGGCGTCCTAACAGGGTCGGGCGATGAAATCCTTGCGGACTCGGTGATCCTTGCCACTGGCCACTCGGCACGCGACATCTACCGCCTGCTCGAATCGAAAAAAATCTTGTTAGAACCCAAGCCCTTTGCCGTCGGCTTCCGGATCGAGCATCCGCAACCCTTCATCGACCGCACCCAGTATCACCTCGACCGCGATCAAGAGCGCCCGCGACTGCTTCCGGCGGCACGCTACCGACTGGCCACCAAGATTCGTGACCGTGGCGTGCATTCGTTCTGCATGTGCCCCGGTGGCTGGATTGTCCCCGCATCGACCGAGAATGACGAGGTGGTGGTCAATGGCATGAGCCTTTCGCGCCGCGACTCACCCTTCGCAAATTCCGGCATGGTCTCGACCGTCGAGCCGGAGGATTTGCAACCGCTCGTCAGGAAACACGGTGTCCTCGCTGGACTGGTTTTCCAAAAGGAACTCGAGCGATCCGCCAAGGTCGCGGGTGGTGGCGGCCAAGTGGCCCCCGGCCAACGAGTCACCGATTTCATCGCGGGCAAGATCTCCGCGAGCTTGCCGGATACCAGCTACTTTCCGGGTGCACGATCCACCGCATTGCACGAGCTACTCCCGCCGTGGATCACCAGCCGGATGCGGGAAGGCCTCAGACTTTTTGGTCGCCAAGTGCATGGCTACATTTCCGAAGAGGCATTGCTGTTAGGGTTTGAAACTCGCACCAGTTCGCCCGTGCGGATCCCTCGGCGGGACGACACGCTGGAGCACCCTGAACTCAGGGGACTATTCCCTTGTGGCGAGGGTGCAGGCTACGCGGGCGGCATCGTGAGCGCCGCCATGGATGGCTTGCGCATCGCCGATGCCGTTTGCACCCCGTGAACGCCGAAAGGGGCGCCACCCCCGGGCCTCAGAACTGGGTGCTGAGCGAGAAGTTGAACTGCCCGCCATTGTCTGCCTGCTTGTCAGGCGAAGCCACGGGGAAGGCATAGTCGAGCGACAGTGGCAATGGACTGATCGGGAGTTTCAATCGAACGCCGAAGCCCACGTCTCCGTAGACATCCTTAGGACTTGGATCCCAACTGTCGGTGTTTACGAAACCCACATCGGAAAAGACGGCAGCACGCACCGTTTCGACGATCGGCACGGTGAATTCGAATGAAACGTAGCCCAACGAATTTCCACCATAGACCTCGTCGGTGTAACCCGCATCGCGCGGCCCCACATCGCGGAACTTGAACCCACGCAGCGTCTGACCACCGCCAAGGAACATCCGCTCGAAGATCGGAATTTCATCGTTATTCAAGCTATCCACGAATGCGAGCTCGCCATTGATCGAGAAAATCGAGTCCCAGAGGAGATTCCAATGCTGTTGCCCACGAGCCGAAATGGAAGCGATGTTCACATCCCCACCTGCGCCCGCCACACTCACACCAAAGTCCAGCTTATGTCCCATGCGAGGCTGCATGGTGCTGTCACGACTGTCATTGATGAAGTTCATCGCCAACGCACTGCGCAGGAAGTCACCACCAATCGCGCGCTCTGACAGTTGTGAGTTGTCTCCATTGTCGCCCACAAAATTCTTATCAATGTAATCGCTCGCATCCACCTCCGATTTGATCTTCACCTTCTCGACGCGGTACTCACCCCGGAGTGCGCTCTTGTTGCCGATTGGCTTTCTCAATGAAATGGCTGCACCGGCATTCGTTTGCTCGTAGAAATCGCTGAAATACGTCGACTGCTTGAAGAATAACTCGCCGCCCAATGCCAACTGTTGGTCGAGGAACCAAGGCTCCGTGAGCGAGATGCTGGCCTCAGATCGCTTGGAACCCGCACGAAGATTCATGCCAAAACGCTGACCACCACCCGTGAAGTTCCATGGATTGAACAAGTCGAAATTCGATTGCTCCAAGTTGACAAAGCCGACCACGCTATCGATCGAACTGAAGCCCATCCCCACGCCTGCGGATCCCGTCGGCTTCTCTTCAACCAGAAGGTTCAAATCACGAACGCCTGCTCCGCCGGGCGCACCCGTTGCTTGCACGTCACTGAAGTACTGAAGGTTTTCCAAGCGCGACTTCGTGGTATCAAGCTCGACCGAGTTGAACATGTCGCCTGGCTGGAGTGGCACTTCGCGGCGGATCACCTTGTCTTTGGTCTTGGTGTTCCCCGCGATGTTGACGCGTCCCACACGGAAGCGGGAGCCCTCGATCACATGGTAGGTGATGCTCACCCGGTTTGGCCCAGCATCGCGAATCTCCGGAGTCACCGCAGCATCTGCGTAACCACGAGATCCATAGTAGCTGCGGATCATGGTGATGTCTGCCCGCATTTTTTTCGATGAATACGCTGACTCGCCAGTGAGAGTGAGTGCGGGGAAGAGCTCCTCAGGCTTGAAAACGCTCATCGCGCCGAAGCCGACACCTGCGACGGTGTATTTCTCGCCTTCGTTGATGGGGATGATCAAGTCCACCCTGCCGTCACGGACGGGCACTCGGCGGATTCCGGTGCTGCTCGCACGCAGGTACCCTTTGCTGTGGTAATAATCCAAAATCGCATCGACATCCGCATCCAGTTGACCCGATTGGAATTGACCCGACTTGGTGATCCATGAGAACCAACCTTTTTCCTTCACCTTCATTTCCTTGCGGAGTTCTGGATCGGTAAAGGCGTGAACTCCCTCGAAACGGATCTTGTGTACCTCATTCTTCGAGCCCTCATCAACCACAAACACAATGTCGGAAAGCCCTGGCTGCGAGGACGCCTGCGACCGATGCGTCACGACGATGTCCGGGTAGCCGCTGTCTTGATAATATTTTTCGATGTTCCGGCGCGCTTCGAGGATCTGCTCATCGCTCATCGAGCCGCCCGCCTTGATCTTCGACTCCTTGGCGAGTTTCTGATCGGTGAAGGCCAAGTTCCCCACGAAGGCAACGCCGCCAAGCGCAGGACGCGTGGTGACCTCAGCGACCAATTTGATTTGGTCACCCACTGGCTCCGCGAGAAAGCGAACGTCATCGACCAATCCCGACTGATAGAGCGACTTGATGTCATTATCGAGACTCTCCGCATGATAAACTGTGCCGGATTGGGAAGACATCAAATTGCGCAAGCGCGCCTCGTCCACGGTCTTTGCGCCACGGAAGCGAATCGTGAGTTCAGAGATCGTTTTCCCCTCAAAGTCTTGAGCGTGCATGGTCCCCGCAAGGGCGACCAACGCGAGGGAGGTGAGTGCGGCGAATTGGCCCATGCGACGAGGCATGAGGATTGAGGGCTCGGTTAGTAAACGCATGTGGGTATTTAAGCTGCGCTATAAAGGCTGGCTGACCCCGTCTCGGTCAAGACCAATTACGAGGGTCGCTGGGTTGCCGTGGTGACTCATTGAGGCTGACATTGCTCACCCATGAGATTGGCGGCCCTCAAAATTGGAATATCGACTTGGACGCCACACGGCCAATTCAGCGATGTTTAGGGGGATACATCAAAAATACACCCGAAGGGACTCGAACCCCTAACCTTCTGATTCGTAG
>JAPJNB010000248.1 GCA_026461385.1 Akkermansiaceae bacterium | reverse complement strand
TCCTTCTTGTCGTCCTTCTTGTCGTCCTTCTTGTCGTTTTGTTTTTGTTGCTTCTTCAATTCCTCTAGTTTTCGTTCAACCAGTGATTGGTTAAAGGTCGCATCCTCGTCGTTTGCGTTGAGTGCGAGCGCATCCTGATAGGCTTTGCAAGAATCGGTCCAAAGTTTGATTGTCGATTCTGGATCTTTTTGGAGTGCGGCCTGCCCTTTGCGGTAGAGCGTGTTGCCAAGGTTATAGTATGAGCGCTGCTGGAGAGTGGTGTCTTGAGTGCGCAGGGATGCACGGAGCGATTCGGTAGCCTTTTCAAAATCGTTTTTGGTATAGGCGTCAGTTCCTTGGTTGTAGGATTGGCGCGGATCGATTGTCGCAGGCGGTGCCTCGGCGGCGTGGCTTGGTTTTGGGACTAAAGCGATGAATCCAAAAACAACGAGGGCTGGTGCCTTGAAGACCGCTTTGTTTCGGCGTCCAACCGATTGCAGTGGGCGATCTTTCTTCGGGCGGTGACGGTCTCTAATGAAAAATTCTAGCAGGAGAAGCATGACGCTTGCGCCGAGGGGCCACTCGAAGTGCTCCAGTGGTATGCGTTCAAGCCGCTGATCCATCTCGCTTTTTGGAACCAAGCGCAGTTTTTCTTTGTAGATCGTATTGAGTCCCTCTGCGCCCTTGCCCAGTGGGACATAAAGTGCGTTGGTGACCGAAGCAATTTCCTTGAGAGTGGTTTCATCCAGAGTTGTCCGGACGGGTTGGCCATTTTGGTCGCGGACGAAATCGGTGCCACCATTTCTCAAAGGGATGGGGATTGTAGATCCCTGAGGGCTTCCGACACCCACCGTGTAGATGGCCATTCCGTTTTTCGCGGCTTCCTTCGCGGCATCGATGACCGAACCTTGGAGGTCCTCGCCATCGGTTAGGAGAACCAGCACGCGGTGGTTGTTGCCATTTTCCTTAAAGAGACGTTCCGCCTCCTTGATCGCACTGGCGAGGTCAGTGCCTTGGCGTGGGATGAGGTCGGTATTGAGCGCGTTCAAAGATTCACGGAACGCATCATAGTCCAAAGTCAGTGGGCAAAGGGCGAAGGCGCTGCCGGCGAAGGGGATAAGCCCCACTCGGTCGCCCTCGAGCCGTGCGACAAAGTCGATGATGCCAAGTCGAGCGCGTTCTAGCCGGTTGGGCGTTAGATCATCCGCCAGCATGCTGCGAGACGTGTCCACGGCGAAGAGAATATCGATTCCCTTGCGCCTCACCTCCCGCCATTCGTAGCCCATTTGCGGTCGTGCGATTGCGCAGAAGGCCATGAAGACGGCGAGCAACCACAGCCCGCGTTTGAGGTTGCGGCGCTTGGGTGAGAAGCCTTCGGTGAGGCGTTGGCGAAAGCGTGGGTGAATCAACTTGGCCAAGTCTGCCTCCCGGCGCTTGTCGAAGCGGAGGAACAAGCCGACGGCTCCAGCACAGACGACGGTGCCGACGATGATCCAAAGGGGCTGGGCGAAATGGAGTGCGGTGTCGTCCATGATTCAGTTAGGGCAGCCGCCGGAAGCGGGTCTGTGTTAGGAAAAGTTCTAGCAGAAGCAGTGCAAGGCCTGGTGCGAGGAAGTAGAGGAAGAGCTCTTCGTATTGCTGGTACTTCTTCATCTTCCGCGTGGTTTTTTCAAGTTGGTTGATCGACTCGTAGATCTTCTCTAGCGAGTCGGTATCGGTGGCTCGGAACGATTGAGCGCCAGTTGCTGAGGCAACCTCGCCTAGCATTTTCTCATCGATATCGACCTTCATGGTTTGCAAAAAGGTTCTGCCGAAGCCGTCGCGAACGGGGATGGGCGCTTCACCACGGGTTCCTGCGCCGATGGTGTACACCTTGATTCCAAGGGCCTTCGCGGCTTCTGCGGCGGTGAGTGGATTGATCGCGCCGGCATTATTGACGCCATCTGTTAGGAGAATAATAATGCGAGACTTCGCGGTTGAGTCACGCAAGTGGTCGACCGATGACGCGATGGCGGAGCCGATGGCGGTGCCGTCCTCGACCTGGCCCATTTTGACATCGGCGAGGCGCTTGGCCAAGAAGTCATGGTCAAGAGTGAGGGGGCTCACTAGGTAAGGTCTTCCGGCAAATGCCACCATGCCAAGTTTGTCGTTAGGGCGTTGGCCTACAAATTTGGCAACGACCTTTTTGACCACTTCGAGTCGATTGGCGGGTTGTCCATCGAGCTTGAAGTCCAGTGCTTCCATCGAGCCGGAGACGTCTAGTGTAAGAACCACGTCGATTCCGCTGGTTTCGATATCGGTCGAGCCCTTTCCGAGACGAGGTCGTGCAAGTGCGATGATCAAAAGCCCGAGAGCGATCAATCCGAAGAATGGGAGGAAACCGCCAGCCTTGGTGCGGGGGCGAGCACCGACGCTGATCGCATCCGCGGTGGATGGCATTTTGATCGCGACGGGTTGGCCCCAGCGGCCTTTCCAGATGGCGAGTAGGGGCAGGAAAAGCAGCAGGAAAAGAACTGCCGGATGGGCGAATTGAAAACTCTCGTTCGTCATGAAGTCGGCGTGATGGACGTTGAGCGCACGAACTCGCGTGCCGTTTCGATGAGTTCCTCTCGTCGGTGGAAATCGAGGTTAGCCCCTGCGAATTTCGCGAGATCGCAGGATTTTAAAAACGGTTGGAGGGTTTGGCTTTGCTGAATGAGAGAGGATTGATTTTTTTCGGTTAGACCGTGGAGGAACTCCTCAGTCGTGCGCCGTGGAGCAGCGATGCCGAACTGTGCCTCGATGTAATTCCGGACCAACTGCGCGGCACGTTCAGCGAATGCATCTGCGGCTAGAGAATCCCGAGTGTTTGCCAGTTCCATGAGTGACTTCAAGGCGATGGCGGATGGACGGGGAGCCGTTTTTTTGCGTGAATGTTTTCTCCAGAAGTAGGTGGCGAGGGCGATCACCACGACGCCTCCAGCAATGCCTACCCACCATGCGATGGGTGATTTGGTAGGCACGGGGATTTCCACCAACGCTTTCGGCCCGCGGATGTCCTCGGCTGCGTCGGGCGCTTGGGCGTACAGGCTGCACGACATCGCTGCGGTCATGATGGCGCAGATCGCAAGCAGTGATGGTATGAAGCGGTTTTTGGGCATGGTTAGAGAAAATCAACCTGACCGCTGGCGGCGACCTCGGAAAAAACCGATGAGAGTGGGCATCCAGTTTTCGCCGTTGGTGAACTCTAGCAGATCGACCCCCAAGGATCGGATGCGAGTGGTGGTGAGTTCACGACGGGTGCGAGATTGCTTTTGGTAGGCGTCACGGACCTTTGGGTTGCCGGTGTCGATTTCCACGACTTCGCCGCTTTCTGCGTCTTCGATGCAGATGCGTCCGACATCGGGCAGGGATTCCTCACGGGGGTCGGTGACCGTCACGGCGATCACATCGTGGCGGCGGTTTGTCACTTGAAGTTTCGTGCGAAGCAGGTTCAGGCGTTCTTCGAATGGGCTGCCGAGGCAGAAGTCTGAAACGAGGAAGACCACCGACTTTCGGTGAATGACTTGGTTCGCGAAGTCCAAGGCCTTGGCGATGTTGGTGCCGCGTTGTTCCGGTTGGAAATATAAGGTCTCACGGATCAGTCGCATGATGTGCATGCGGCCCTTTCCCGGGGGGATGTATAGTTCGACATCGTCGCTGAAAAGGATCAGGCCGACCTTGTCGCGGTTGCGGATTGCTGAGGCGGCAAGGACCCCGGCGGCCTCTGCGGCGAGTTCTCGTTTCGAATCCACCACGGAGCCGAAATCCGAAGACCCGCTGACATCGATCATGAGTAAAATCGTCAGCTCCCGTTCTTCGGTGAAAAGTTTCACGTGTGCCTCGCCGGTGCGTGCGGTGACGTTCCAGTCGATCGTCCGGACGTCATCGCCGGGCATGTAATTTCGCACGCGGTCGAAGTCCATGCCACGGCCCTTGAAGACGCTTGCGTAGCGGCCAGCGAGCGAGTCGTCGACCAGTCGGTTCGTCCTGACTTCCATCCGGCGGACGCGGCCGAGGATTTCTGCGGCGCGTGCTTCTTCTTGATGGCTCGCGGAGGTGTCTGTTTTGTCCTTGCGCTTTATCATGGCACTGGCAACTCGTCCAAGAGTCGCGTGACGATTTGGTCGCTGTTGAGGCCTTCCGCTTCGGCTTCATAGGTGACTGTCACGCGGTGCCGCAGCACGTCGAGGGCGACATTTTTCACATCGTGTGGGGTGACGTAGGCGCGGCCATGAAGGAATGCGTGGGCCCTGCTTGCGAGGGCGAGGTTGATGGTGGCGCGGGGTGATGCGCCCACACGGATGAACGGGGCGATTTTGACGCCGTATTCGTCTGGGCGGCGAGTTGCGTGGACCAAGCGCACGATGTAACGTTTGACCTTGTCGTCTAGGTAAAGGCTGTTCACCACGACGCGTGCTTTTTGAATTTCATCGAGGCTGACGATCGGGGTGGGTGTCGGCATTTCGTCGGTGGTGCCGGCGAGATCGAGCACGCGAAGTTCTTCTTCCTCCGTCGGGTAGCCCATGACCACCTTCATCATGAAGCGATCTAACTGTGCTTCTGGGAGAGGGTAGGTTCCTTCTTGTTCGAGCGGGTTTTGAGTCGCCAGCACGAAAAAGGGTGAGGGGAGCGGGAAGGTTTCCTCGCCGATGGTCACTTGTTTTTCCTGCATCGCTTCTAACAGAGCGCTCTGCACCTTCGCGGGAGCGCGGTTGATTTCGTCAGCAAGGATGAAATTGGCGAACACTGGGCCGTGTTTCACGCGGAAGCGAGCTTCACGTGGGTCGTAGATTTCGGTGCCCACGATGTCGGCGGGCAGCATGTCTGGGGTAAACTGGATCCGGTGGAATTTCGCGTTTACGAGTGAGGCCAGGGTTTTCAGTGCTAGGGTTTTGGCGAGGCCAGGGACGCCTTCGAGGAGGATGTGGCCCTTGACGAGGAGCGAAATGAGGAGGCGGTCGACTAGATCGCTTTGGCCAATCAGGTAGCGGCCGATTTCGCTGCGGAGTGGTTGAATCCAATGCGATGCATCGCGGATGAAGGCTTCGGAATCCGCAGGATTTACGAAGGGTTGGCTAGGGGTTCCTTTTTCAAATGTCATGGGTCAGTGGCGGTTCTTTTTGAAGAGTTGAGTCATCCGAGGGGTTGGGATTTTGAGGGCTGGAGAGTGGTCGGTGGTCACGAGTGACAAGCGGCGCAGGGTGGTGAAGTCGTCTAAATTCTGTTGGTTTGAGGTGGTAAAGGAACCGTGGTTGGGCGGAGTCTGTCTGGGTGCGTGGTCACATCCAAGCGCCAACTCTGTGATTGCCGTGATTTAAGGGGTGGCAAGGTGGAAAGGGTGAATCGCGTGGACGCTGCACAAATTATTGCCTGTCAGGAGTCGAACGTGCTTGCGGTCGATCCCGTTTCGTGGGAACCTCGAAGCTCTCTTCATCCGCCCATTCTTGCGGGTAATGGCCTGCCAATTTGGCCCGTTACTTGCTTAGAATCCCTAAAATAACGCCGCGCCGCACAACCTTTTGGCGGTCGGCCACTGAATACTTGCTCAACTATGAATCGATTGCGTGTCCTCAAGCTAGGCTGGGAGTTTCCTCCCCTCATCAACGGTGGCTTGGGAGTCGCATGTCTCGGGCTTGCAAGAGCCCTTGCAAAGCATGTCGATCTAACGGTTCTCGTTCCGAAATCTTCGCGAGATGAGGCGCCGGAGGATTTCAATCTTCTGGGGGTCAACCATCTCACGGTGAAAGACTTGGAACCGGCAGAAGCGAGCTACCGCTACGAAAGTTTTGCGCAAGTCCGCCAGGTGCCAGTGAGTCTGGACCCATATGAGTGCGGCGAATTTGGAGGGTTGGGAGAGGTGATTTCGACTGCTCATGTCGTGGAGCCGGGGAAGGAGGCCGCATTTTCAGAGACCACCCAGCGGCAGCTTGAATCGTTTCGGACTGGTGAGCTTTACGGGTCAGATTTGGGCAGCAAGGTGGTCGAGTTTTCCAAGATTGCGGCAAAAATGGCGATGTTGGAGACATTTGACGTCATTCATGCGCATGATTGGATGACTTTTTTGGCTGGGGTCGAAGTCAAGAAGGCGACGGGCAAACCGTTGGTCGTGCATGTGCACGCCTTGCAGTACGATCGCGCTGGGGCAGATGCGAGGGGGTGGATTTATGAAATCGAAAAGTATGGGATGGAGCAGGCCGACTGCGTGGTGCCGGTGAGTCACTATACGGGCCTCATTATTTCGAGTTACTATGGAATCGAGGCCGCGAAAATCCGGCCGGTTCACAATGGGGCGCACCCGGTCGAGGTTTTCACGCTGAAGAAAAAGTTTCCTGAGAAGCTCGTTCTATTTCTGGGGCGTTTGACCTCACAAAAGGGTCCCGAGTTTTTCTTGGAGACGGCTTCGCGGGTGATTGCGAAAAATCCGAATGTGCGCTTCGTCGTGGCTGGGACCGGTGATAAGCTGAGGCCATTGATCGAGTCCGGTGCATTCAGGGGGCTTGGCGGGCACTTCCATTTCACGGGTTTCCTCGACAAAGATAAGGTCAACGATCTCTTGTCGATGACGGATGTGTATTGCATGCCATCGGTCTCCGAGCCGTTTGGTTTATCGGCACTGGAGGCTGCGCAGTTCGGTATCCCGGCGGTGATTTCTAAGCAATCCGGTGTCGCCGAAGTGCTGAAGGGCGCTCTCAAGGCCGACTTCTGGGATGTCGAGCTGATGGCGAAGCATATCAATGACTTGCTCAGTGACGACGAACTTCGTGAGCGGGTCGTCGAGCAAGCCAAGCATGACATTGCAGCATCCACGTGGGACGCGGCAGGTGCCAAGGTCTTCGATATCTATCGGGAAGTCGCCAGTTAGTTTTTTAACCCATTCAACTATTTCTCAAACCCATGCCAGACGTTTGCCTCTACTTTCAGGTTCATCAGCCGAACCGACTGCTACCCTACGATTTTTTCCGGATTGGTGAAAATGCGGTTTATGAGGATGTCGCCATGAATGCGGAGATTCTCGATAAGGTGTCCGACAATTGTTATTTGCCCGCTAACAAGATGTTCAAAAAGTTGGTCGAGGAAAACGACGGCCGCTTTCGGATGGCATTGTCGATCAGTGGCACAGCAATCGAGCAGATGGAGCGATATCGGCCCGATGTGCTCGATTCATTTCGTGAGCTTGTGGCCACTGGAAGTGTTGAGGTATTGGCGGAGACTTACTATCATTCGCTTGCGTTCGTGCATTCGAACAAAGAGTTTGATCGCCAGGTCGAGATGCACTTGGAGAAGCTTGAGCAGGTATTTTCGGTTAGGCCGCGTGTCTTTCGGAATACGGAATTGATTTATAATGACTCCATCGCCGCGAAGGTGGAGACCATGGGATTCGATGGAATCATCGCGGAAGGGGTCGATTGGAATTTGAATGGTGGATCTCCCAATTTCATCTATCAGGCGCCTGATGCCGCGAGGATCAAGACGATCCTGCGGAATACTCGGTTGTCGGATGATTTGGGCTTTCGATTTTCGGATCCATCGTGGTGTGAATTCCCGGTGACTCCTGAGAAATTCGCCGGTTGGCTTGGAGATTGTGAGGGCGATGTGGTCAACATCTTCATGGACTATGAAAACATCGGTGAGCATCAGTCGGCGGAGACTGGGATTTTTGACTTCTGGAAGGCATTGCCCGAGGCGGTAGAGGATCAGGGCTTGCAGTGGGTGACACCGTCCGAATCCGTGGAACTGTATCGAGCATCTCGCGAATACCATAGTAGGTTCATCACTTCATGGGCCGATGCCGAGCGCGATCTTTCCGCTTGGATGGGCAATGTGATGCAACAGGAGGCGATCGCGAAAGTTCATCGGCTCGAGCATGAGATTTTGGCGGTCAATGACCGGGAGCTCACCGACACGTGGGCGAAAATGCAGACCTCGGATCATTTTTACTGGATGTCCACCAAGGGTGGTACCGATGGAAATTTTCATTCGACCATGACGCCTTACCCGAGTCCGTACGACGCCTATATTTATTTCATGAATGTCCTAGCGGATTTGCAAATCCGGCTTCGTCGGGCGCAGGATCGGCAGAAAATGTTATCGTAGAATCGCGAGGGTGAGGGCTGGGAGATGCAACTTGATGCTTGGAACCATGGGCGAATTCGCTAGAATTTCCTCATGCGTACCAAGGCGGTTTCATTGTTGAAGGAGTTGACGGAAGCTCATTCGGTTTCCGGACATGAGGATGAGGTTAGGGCGATTTTTGTCGATGAGCTTTCGGATTGTGGTGAGTTATCGGCAGATCGGAACGGCTCGGTGTTCTGTGAGGTGGGCGATGCTGGGCCGCGGGTGTTGGTGGCGGGTCACATGGATGAAGTTGGGTTCATGGTGCAAAATATAACGGCGGATGGGTTCATTCAGTTCGTGGCAATCGGGGGTTGGTGGGAGCACAATTTGCTTTCACAGCGTGTTGAGGTCCTCACGCGAGGTGGAGAAAAAATTCTTGGCGTGGTGGCGTCGCGTCCGCCGCATTTTCTGCCGGAGTCACAACGACGCCAGGTGATGACGATTGACCAGATGTTCATCGATGTTGGGGCGGATTCGCGCCGTGATGTGGTTGAGCGCCTTGGGATTTCGTTAGGGGATCCGATTGCACCGGTTTCGGGATTCACTGAGATTGGCCGTGAAGATTGCTTCATGGCGAAGGCATTCGACAACCGCGTCGGCATGGCGGGGACGATTCAGGCGGGTCAGATTTTGGCGCAGTCGGTGCATCCGAATCGGTTGATTTTGTGTGGAACGGTTCAGGAAGAGGTTGGATTGCGCGGGGCCAAGACGGCGGCGAATTTTTCCAAGCCCGATGTGGCGATCATTCTTGAAGGCCCACCTGCGGATGACACGCCGGGATTTTCGCGGGCGGACTGCCAAGGTCGGCTCGGTGGGGGAGTGCAGATCCGGATGTTTGACCCCACAGCCATCACCAACCCCCGATTGGCGAGATTGGCGATCGAGACGGCGGTGGAGGAAGGGATCCCTCATCAAGTCACGGTGAGGCGGAGTGGTGGCACGGATGCGGGTGCCTTTCATTTGGCAAATGAGGGAGTTCCGAGCATTGTTCTAGGGGTCCCAGCGCGTTACATCCACTCACACAATGCCATCATCGATGTGAATGACTATTTGAGCATGCTCGCGTTGACCATCGCGTTGGTGAGAAAGCTCGATGATGAAGCGGTCGAAGGACTGGTTTCCTATTTATGACGGGGTAGGGCGCTGATTTTAAGCTTGCGCAAAATCCTTTTTGGCGTAGGTCTGCTGGCATGATTCTCAAAAATCCAATGAAAAATTTGTGTTTAGCTGGGCTGATGACTGCAGTCAGCATGGTGCCGGTTCGCGCGGAGCTTCCGATGTTGAGTGAAAAGGATTGGCTCGGGTATTTTGTTGGATCGGATAACAAGAATTACCAGTTTGGGGTGTCGACGATGGGTAAGATCCAACTGAAGGCGAAGTCCAAAACTGGCGCCGTCTTGGGGCAATCGCAAGCGGTGGATATTGGAATTGTGGTCGAGGAAACTCAAGCCGATGGCAAGGTTGTTGAGCGCAAGATGTTGCCCGAATCCCTCGAGTCGGCACAGCCCGCAACCCGCAAACCCGAGCATGTCGTCATACGTGGCAAGGTGACTGGCGATGTCGGGTTTGAGATGACGATCACTGGAGGAAAATCAGGTGATATCCTACTCGGTGGAAAGCTGTTAGATTCAAGCCAATTAAAGGGTACCTCGAAATTTTTGATCGTGGTGAAATTTCCTAACGCCTATGCGGATGCCAAAAAAGATGGTGACAAAAAGACGGAAAAGACATTTGAGGAGAAGATCAAGAAGGATCGGTTGCAGTTGATCTTGGTAGACAAAAAGCGGTTAAAAATTGAAACATCGGGGGTGGCCGTTGCGGATTTGACGCAGATCAATTCGGTTGGAATTGCAGCGGCTCAGCTCGGGCTTTCGGCTTATCAAGGGAAGGAGTTTGAAGTCACCGCGTCGGAAAACTCAATGATGAAGATTGTCCCAGCGGGTGCAGGACCACTTCACGCTGGCTTCACACTCAGTTGGTCGGCGGATTCGGCAAAAGATCCTAAAGGTCAAGCCCAACTCGCTGTTAAGGTGAGGTGATGCTGGGAACTGGGTGGTTGGCGATGCTTACACGCCAGGCAATTCCCAGCCTTTGCGGTAGTCGCGCTTCACAAGTTTGTTGGCGAGTTCGTGATTGGAAATCTTCAGCCCGGGAGCATCCCAGCGGAGAACTTCACCTGGGAATGGACTCGAAAGGCAGCCTAACAACACCGCCTCGGTGAGGGGGCCTGCAATGTCGAAATTGGCACCCGTCTTGAAGTCACCTTTGAGGCAGCAGTCGATGAATTCATGATAATGGTCGCCGGCTTGGACCTCTGGCATCGGGTAGTTTTTAAATTGCTCCTTGGGAACCAGCAATGGGGCTCCGCCGTGGGGGAAAAGCATGACTCCGTCGGTGCCAAGAAAGACGCTCCCTTCCTTTGAGAGGCGCCCACCTGCCGCGGCGATGACTTCTGATGGCAGTTGGGAATCGCCATCGTACCAAGTGACTTTCACCGTATCGGCTGCGGTGTGTGCGGTCCCTTTGAAGGTGTATTCGACTCTTTCATTGATGGCCCAGTTGGTGGCGTTGAGCGGTGCGGTACCCTTCGAGCAAACCTCGATGGGAGCGGCGAGCTCCAACGCGCGGAACCATCCACTGAACATGTGGCAGCCCATGTCGCCAAGGGTGCCGGTACCGAAATTGCGGCGTTTGCGCCATTCTTGTGGGTGGTAGTAGCCATTGATGAATGGGCGTTCCGCTGCGGGCCCAAGCCACAGGTTCCAATCCAGTTCCTTGGGAACTTCGTCGGTTTGGCTGGGTACGGGCTCCATATCGCCCCATTTCTTATAGGACCAACTGTGAACCTCCTTCACCTTGCCAATGGCGCCCTGGCGGATCAATGCCACGGCAAGCCGCTCGTTGCGCCCTGCGGAGACTTGGATGCCCATTTGGGTGACGACCTTTTTCTCCCGAGCCCGTAGCATCATTTGGCGGCACTCGAACAAATTTTGTGCTAGAGGTTTTTGGCCATAGAGGTGCTTGCCTAACGACATCGCTTCGAGGCCGATCGAGCCGTGAAGGTGGTCTGGGGTTGCGACGTTCACTGAGTCGATGCGATCGGCTTCTTTTTCTAACAAATCGCGCCAATCGCGGTAGCAGGTGGCCTTTGGGAATAATTTGCTGGCCGCCGCGAGATTGTTACTGTCGACGTCGCAGAGGGCCACGATTTCAATCATCGGATGGCTGGAGAGTGATTCGAGGTCGCTCTCGCCCATGCCGCCGACGCCGATAGACGCATGGCGGAGTTTGCCGTTTGGCGAGGCGGCGCGCAGGCCGCTGGTGACCCATGGAGCCACTGCCAGTCCGGCAGCAGTGGTGGTGAGGAAGCGACGGCGTGAAACGAGCGGTTGCAGCATTTTACACAAACGTCAGCGAGGCTGGGAGTCTTTCAATTTCTGCGTCGGTTTGTCGAAAATCCTTGGATGACGGGCCACTCAGGGGATCATCGCGGCGCGGACGTCTTGGATCACGAGCTGCAGGGTAGTCTTGCCACGGAAGGTGTTGCGGTCGATGGTGAAGGCGATGTCCCATGGTGGGTTTGGCAGCGGATGTTCGCCGCCACCAAAGAACACGGCGTCCTGCTCGTGGTAGCCTTGGCGAAGCATGAAGCGGAGGTGGTTGTTTTTCATGTGGAGCGGCGAGCGGCTCAATCCGACTTGGCGTGAAACGAAAACCGGCTGCGGATTTCCACTGCCAAATGGCTGAAGCAATTCGTAGCTCGCGAGAAATTCTAACGAAAGTTGGTCGAAGGAAATTTCGGCATCGTACATCAATTTCGGCTGCCGCTGTTCTTGGCTGCTATGACTCAAGACGTAGTCGGAAAAATGCTTACGGAACTCAGCGAGTTGATCCTCATGGATGGAGAGTCCAGCGGCCATCGCGTGGCCTCCCCCAGTGATGAGATCGCCCTGGCAGGCACGAATCGCGTCCACCAGGGAAATTCCCTCGATGCTCCGCCCCGATCCCTTGCCAATACCACCTTCATCGATGGCGATGATAAAGGTGGGTTTGTGGAATTGGCGCATCAGCCGCGATGCCACGATGCCGACCACGCCGTGATGCCAGGTTCGCGATCCAAGCACGATGACCGGGTCGTTGAGTGAATCAAAATCGCAGTTGAGCATTTCGACCGCTTCCCGCCGAATCAGCCCCTCGTGGGCCTGTCGCTGCTTGTTGTAGGCGTCGAGCTTTTGCGCGAGCTCCTGCGCGTGTCGTCGGCAATCGGTGATCAGCGTTGCCAGTGCGTCTTCGGGCACATCCATGCGGCCAGCGGCATTCAGTCGTGGCCCGATGCGAAACCCAATATCCATCGAAGTGGTGCTGCCAGTCATCCCGCTGATTTCCTGCAGGGCACGCAGGCCGGGATTGAGGGTGCTCGAGAGGGATTTGAGCCCGTGGCGCACCATGATGCGATTTTCCCCGACCATCGGAACAATGTCCGAGATGGTCGCGACGGCCACCAAGTCCAACAGTTCTTTCAGGTCCAGCTCGGTCGCACGGGTTTTCAGCAGCGCGTGGCCCAATTTGAAAACCACCCCGGCCGCACAAAGGTACGTGAATGCATCGCCACATTTCGGGTTCACCAATGCACAACAATCGGGCCGCCCGGCCAATTCTGGCTCGTTGTGATCCACAATCAGCACATCGATGCCGTCGGCACGCAACGCCGCAACTTCCTTGATCGAGATCGTGCCGCAATCGACGGTGATCAATAAATCCGGCTTGGCCCCCTCCTGCATGCAGCGTGTCAGCGCGGCCGTGCTCAGCCCATACCCTTCAGGCCCCCTTCGTGGGATGAAATGCCGCGGCGTCAGCCCGTAGGACATCAGAATGCGCCTCATCAGGGTGATCGAGCTAACACCGTCAACGTCGTAATCCCCGTAAATGCAGACTTCTTCGCCGCGATCCACCGCTGCCAACACCCGCTCAACGGCGGGCTTCATGTCAGGAATGAGGAATGGATCCGCCAAGTTTTTCAGCTTGGGGTGGAGGTAGTCATCGAGATTCGTGCCCAACGGCAAGCCGCGCTGGCGGATGAGGTGCTCCAAAATCGGCGGAAACGAGCCCGAGCTCCCGACCGTGTCGTTGTGAAAGGGTTCGCCGCGTGCGATCCATTGGAAATTCTGAGCTCGCATGGGATGAGCACCATGCTAGGGGCAGGACATCCTGCTAGACAAGATCGGATACGAAAAGTGCGTAAATCTGTCTGCTGCGTCGTTTTGACGCGCATGAACTGAGCCAAATTGGCGCAATTCCACCTCCCTGATAAACAGAGGTGAATTCAAAAAATGATTTAATCCACTTATTATAAGTTAGTTAGTTATATTTCAAACCGTGTTGGCACAATCCATGCGAAAGCCTTTGCGAAATCAAGCGCTCTCACCAGCGATCCACACTTAGGCCCTAACACGAAAAGGAAACCAATTTATGTCCAAAATCCTCGGAATTGACCTCGGAACCACCAACTCTTGCATGGCTGTCATGGATGGCGGCGAATCCACGGTGTTGGAAAACTCGGAAGGCGCACGCACCACTCCATCGGTCGTCGCCTTCGCCAAAAACGGCGAGCGCCTTGTCGGTCAAGCCGCCAAACGCCAGGCAGTCACCAACCCACAAAACACGATCTTCTCCGCCAAGCGCCTCATCGGCCGTAAGTTCGCAGAGCTCAAGGACGCTGACAAGCGCATGCCCTACACGATCGTCGCGGCCCCCAATGGCGACGCCCACATCCAAGTGGAAGTCGGCGGCGAAAAGAAAACCTACTCGCCTCAAGAAATCGCGGCCATGGTCCTCGGCAAGCTCAAGGCCGACGCCGAGGCAAAACTCGGCGAAAAGATCACCCAAGCGGTGATCACCGTGCCCGCCTATTTCAACGACTCTCAGCGCAACGCAACCAAGGCAGCCGGGGAAATCGCCGGCCTCGAGGTGCTCCGCATCATCAACGAACCCACCGCCGCTGCGCTGGCCTATGGCCTCGACAAGAAGTCGGATGAAAAAATCGCGGTCTACGACCTTGGCGGTGGAACCTTCGACATCTCGGTGCTCGAAATCGGCGACGGCGTTTTCGAAGTGCTCTCCACTGATGGTGACACCCAGCTCGGTGGCGATGACTGGGACAACACGCTGATCCAGTGGATCGTTGCGGAGTTCAAAAAGGATCAAGGAATCGACCTCTCCGGCCAACCCGATGCCCTCCAACGCATCAAGGAGGAGGCGGAAAAAGCAAAAATCGCGCTCTCGTCCACCCAGTCTTACGACATCAGCCTACCGTTCATCACGGCCGATGCGACCGGACCCAAGCACATCCAACTCAGCCTCACGCGTTCGAAGCTGGAACAACTCACCGACTCGTTGTTTGAGCGCACCAAAAAGCCGGTTCGTGACTGCCTCAAGGAAGCCGGTCTCTCGGCATCGGAAATCAACGAACTGGTGCTTGTCGGTGGAATGACCCGCATGCCGAAAGTCGTCGAGATCGCCCGCGAACTCGCCGGACAAACCCCTCACCAAGGCGTGAACCCAGACGAGGTGGTCGCCATCGGCGCTGCCATCCAAGGAGGTGTCCTTCGCGGCGACGTGAAAGATGTCCTGCTGTTAGATGTTAGCCCGCTCACCCTTTCGATCGAAACGATGGGCGGCATCGCCACCGCGATGATTGAGCGCAACACCACGATCCCCGCGAAGAAGTCTCAGATCTTCTCGACTGCGGCGGACAGCCAGCCCGCAGTGGACATCCAGATTTGCCAAGGCGAGCGGAAAATGTTCGGTGACAACAAGCTTCTCGGCAATTTCAAGCTCGATGGGATTGCTCCAGCCCGTCGTGGCGAGCCTCAGATCGAGGTGACCTTCGACATCGACGCGAATGGCATCCTTCACGTTTCCGCGAAGGACAAGCAGTCTGGAAAAGAACAAAAAATCTCCATCCAAGGTTCTTCTGGACTTTCCAAAGATGAGATCGAGAAGGCCAAGCGCGATGCTGAAGCTCACGCCGATGAGGACAAGAAGCGCGTCGAAAAGGTCGATGCCAAGAACAAGGCGGACAACCTGGTTTTCTCGGTTGAAAAACAACTCGCCGAGCTCGGTGACCATGCCCCAGCGGAACTCAAGGAGCTCCTCGGCGGTAAAATCCAAGCCGTGAAAGATTCAATCAGCAGTGACGACCTGGACTCGATCAACAAGGCCGTTGCCGATCTCGAAGGTTCGCTTCAAGCACTTGCTGAGGCCGCTCAACAAGCGCAAGCCGGGGCCCAACAACCTGACGTCGAGCCCGCCGATTCCTCACCAAACGAGCCAAAACAAACAAAAGGAAAAGTCGTCGACGCTGAAGTCGTTGATTGATTGCTCTTACGCTCGGTCCGCGGTGCTTTCCAGAGCCCGATGCGTTGCAAAATGCACGCATTAGGCCACCGATCGCAGCGCAAATCGCAACCCACTCTCTCATGAAAAATTTCCACACTGCTCAAACAGCGTGGCCTCTCGCAACCAAATAAACACAAACACACCACAAACTATGGCTAACATCAAACCACTCGGACAACGGGTCCTCGTCAAACGTCTCGAAGCCGACGCCATCAGCGCTGGCGGCATCGTCCTCCCCGACACCGCCAAGGAAAAACCTCAAGAAGCAGAGGTGATCAGCCTGGGCACCGGCGGGAAGGATGACAATGGCAAGGCCATCGAATTCACCGTCAAAGTCGGTGATAAAGTCCTCATCTCCAAATACGGCGGCACCGAAGTAAAAGTCGGTGGCGAGGAAGTCCTCATCATCAACGAATCCGATATCCTCGGCATCGTCGGCTAAACCTCGATCTCAATTCAACAATCATCATTCTTAAATCTTAATCTATCATGGCTAAACAACTCCAATTCGACGAAGCCGCACGCCAAGCCCTCTTGCGCGGTGTGGAAAAACTCGCACGCGCTGTCAAAGCGACCCTCGGGCCTGCTGGACGCAACGTGATCCTCGACAAAAAATTCGGTTCCCCAACCATCACCAAGGACGGTGTCTCGGTTGCCAAGGAAATTGAACTTGAGTGCCCTTATGAAAACATGGGTGCCCAATTGATCCGTGAGGTTTCCAGCCGCACTTCGGATATCGCCGGTGACGGAACGACCACCGCTACCGTGCTTGCCGAAGCCATCTACAAAGAAGGCCTCCGCAACGTGACCGCCGGTGCCAACCCGATCTCGCTCCAACGCGGCATCATGAAGGCCACCGAAGCAATCGTCGCTCAACTCAAGACACTTTCCAAGCCCGTCTCCGACGCCAAGGAAATCGCTCAAGTCGCTTCCATCTCCGCCAACTCGGACGCTGAAATCGGTGGCATCATCGCTGAAGCCATGGATAAGGTCGGTAAAGACGGAACGATCACGGTTGAAGAAGCCAAAGGCATCGAAACCACGCTCGAAGTCGTCGAAGGCATGCAGTTCGACAAAGGCTACCTGAGCCCATACTTCGTCACCAATCCTGAGTCGATGGAGGCTTTCCTTGAGAACGCTTACATCCTCATCAACGAGAAGAAGATCTCGTCCCTCAAGGACATGCTTCCACTCCTTGAGAAGGTTGCCAAGAGCGGTCGCCCACTTCTCATTATTGCTGAAGATGTCGAAGGTGAAGCCCTTGCCACTCTCGTGGTGAACAAGCTCCGCGGTATCCTCAACATCGCCGCCGTGAAAGCTCCTGGTTTCGGCGACCGTCGCAAGGCGATGCTCGAAGACCTCGCCATCCTCACCGGTGGACGCGTGATCACCGAAGACCTCGGCATCAAGCTCGAAGGCGTGGAACTCAGCGACCTCGGCGAAGCCAAGCGCATCACCATCACCAAGGAAAACACCACCATCGTTGAAGGTGGCGGCACTTCCGAAGGCATCACCGGCCGCGTGAACCAAATCCGCCGCCAGATCGAAGACACCACCAGCGATTACGACCGCGAGAAGCTTCAAGAGCGTCTTGCGAAACTTGCAGGTGGCGTGGCCGTCATCAACGTCGGTGCTGCCACCGAAACCGAGATGAAGGAAAAGAAAGCCCGCGTTGAAGACGCCCTCCATGCGACCCGCGCGGCCGTTGAAGAAGGCATCGTCGCCGGCGGTGGCACTGCTCTCATCCGCGCTCAAGCCGCCATCGGCGACCTTGGTCTTGTGGGTGACGAAAAGACCGGAGCAGGCATCGTGGCTCGCGCCGTCGAAGCACCACTCCGTCAGCTCGTTGCAAATGCAGGTCGCGAGGCTGCGCTGATCGTCGAGCACGTCAAAAAAGGCAAGGGTGGCGAAGGCTACAACGTCGCTACTGACAAGTTCGAAGATCTCATCGCATCGGGTGTGGTCGATCCTACCAAGGTGACTCGCACCGCGCTTCAAAACGCAGCGTCGATCTCCGGTCTCTTGCTCACCACCGAGTGCCTCATCACTGACCTTCCTTCCAAGGAAGCAGCCGGTGGCGGCGGCGGTGGTCACGACCACGGCATGGGTGGAATGGGCGGCATGATGTAAATCAGCGTGACGGCTTCTAACCGTCAAACCTCAATCAAAAGCCGGGCAGGAAATCCTGTCCGGCTTTTTTTGGGTCCACCCGGCAATGGGAACTACGAGGCGCCATGCTGAAACTTCAGAAAACGCGAAGTTTGAAACTCATGGCATGTGTCTCCACCGCAGAAACTTCATCGAGGTGGCCGACTTTGCTGTAAATTGGAAAAGCGCCGATGTGCGCTGACGCACAAGGGGTGGAAATCCGTCGGAAACGTCGGGAAATGTCCCAGTGCTCTGCAGACCTCGCTGCTTGAGGCGATCTGAGGTAGACAACAAAAAGGGGCCCAGAGCGAACATTCCGCCTGTGCCCCCTCTGTTAGGAACTAGTCGCCCCTTACTGGCAGGCCTCGCAGGTTCCGCCGTTCAGCATGGCTTCAATCGAGCAGGCGTTCTTTTCTGCCTCGGTGTAGGTCGGCTTGTCAGTGCCCCCCGTCGCTGCCATGAGGCCTCGGGTCTCCTTCTTGACGTCGATGGTCGATTTCTCGACGTTTGATGCTCCGAGGGTACGGAGGTAGTAGGTGGTTTTGAGGCCTTTATCCCAAGCTCGGCGATACATGTGCGAGAGGGCTTTCATCTCGGGAGTCGCGAGGAAAAGGTTCACACTTTGGGCTTGGTCGATCCACTTTTGACGGCGGGCGGCGGCGTCGATGATGTATTCGTAGCTGATGCCGAAGACCGTTTTGTGCTTGTGCTTGAGGCTCTCGGGGATCTCGTCGATCGCATCGAGCTCGCCGTCGAAATACTTCAGTTGATCCAGCATTTCTTGGTTCCAGAGGTTCAGTTTTTTCAGATCCTTCACGAGTTCTGCGTTGAGGATGATGAATTCTCCTCCGAGGTTGGATTTGACGTAGAGGTTCTTGTAGTTTGGCTCGATGCAGGGGGTGGTGCCCATGATGTTCGAGATCGTCGCGGTCGGAGCGATCGCGAGGACGTTCGAGTTGCGCATGCCGTGTTTGGCGATTTTTTCCCGGACGACTGACCAGTCCATTTTTCCACCGCGTGGGACGTCGATTTTGCGGCCACGCTCGGATTCGAGGAGGTCAACGGTGTCTTGTGGGAGGAGTCCGCGGTCCCATTTGGAGCCCTTGTAGCTTGAGTAGCAGCCGACTTCCGAGGCGAGGTCACTGGAGGCGCTGTAGGCGTAGTAGGCGATGGCTTCCATGAACTCGTCATTGAATTCCACTGCGGCCTCCGAGGCGAACGCGAGGTTGCGCTTGTAGAGGGCGTTTTGGACACCCATCACGCCGAGACCGATCGGGCGGTGGCGGCTGTTCGCCGTTTTGGCGGCTTCAGTCGGGTAGAAATTGATGTCGATCACGTTGTCGAGCGCGCGGATGGCGACCGTGATCGTCTCCTTCAGCATTTCGTGATCGAGCGCGCCGTCGCGGGTGATGTGAGTGTCGAGCACGATCGATCCCAGGTTGCAAACTGCGGTTTCTTCGTCAGACGTGTTGAGGGTGATTTCTGTGCAGAGGTTGCTTGAGTGAATCACGCCGCAGTGGTCTTGTGGGGAGCGGACGTTGCAGGGGTCTTTGAAGGTGATCCATGGGTGACCGGTTTCGAAGACCATTTTGAGCATCGACTTCCAGAGCTCGAGGGCGGGAAGTTGGCGGCCCCAGATTTTTCCATCGGCGACCATTTGTTCGTATTCGCAGTAGCGGGTTTCGAAAGCGCTGCCGTAGAGGTCGTGGAGGTCGGGGACTTCGTTTGAGCGGAATAGCGTCCAGGTGCCACGGTCTTCCATGCGCTTCATGAAGAGGTCAGGAACCCAGTTGGCGGTGTTCATGTCGTGGCAGCGGCGACGTTCGTCACCGGTGTTTTTCCGGAGGTCGAGGAAATCCTCGATGTCGTTGTGCCACGTTTCGAGATAGGCGCAGCCAGAACCGCGGCGTTTGCCACCTTGGTTGACCGCCACGAGCTGGTCATTATGGAGTTTGAGGAAAGGGATGATGCCTTGGGACTCACCATTGGTGCCCTGGATGTAGCCGCCGGTGCCACGAACAGCAGTCCATGAACCGCCGAGACCACCCGCCCATTTGCTGAGGAAGGCATTTTCTGCGATGCCTCGGTACATGATCGATTCGATCGAGTCGTCGACCTTGTAGAGGTAGCAGGATGAGAGCTGGCTGTGGAGGGTTCCCGAGTTGAATAGCGTGGGAGTGGACGAGCAGAAGCGGCGTCCTTTGTAGAGACTGTAGAGGCGGATGGCCCAATCTTCCCGCTGGTTTTCTTCCTTCTTAAAGAGGCCCATGGCGACGCGCATCCAGAAGAACTGAGGGGTCTCGATGCGGCGGTGCTTGTTGCTGGTTTTATCAACGATCAGGTAGCGATCGTAGAGTGTTTGGATGCCGAGGTAGTCGAAATCGAGGTCGGCAGTGGGGTCGAAGGCATCGGCCAACTTGTCGATGTTGTAGGCTTCTAACAGATCCGGATGAAGCCGTTTGATGGAGACGCCGTACTTGAGGTAGGACTTGAACGCAGCCTTGTGGGCTTGTTTCAGTTTGTCGATGCCGTCCTTGAGAATGCTCCAGTCGAGGACTTCTTCGTAAATGTAGGAGAGCAGAATGCGACCTGCGAATTTCGCGAAGTCCGCATCTTTTTCGATGAGTGCCTTGGCATTGAGAATGATCGTGTTTTTAAGATCCTTTTCGGAAATTTCCGTGCCGACCGAGCGGCGGAGTTCGCGCTCGATGTCGGGTTCCGTGATGTTAAGGTCGAGGCCGATGGAGGCGTAGGCGATGCGCTTGCGGAGGTCGGTGCCATCCCAGAATGATGAGACACCTTCGTCATTGGTCACGGTGACCATCAACTCTTGGTTGGGGTCCTCGGCGCGCTCGAGTTCTTCGGCACGGAGGCGGCTGCGCTGGGCCCGGTAAAGGATGTAATGCTCTGCGGCTTTGAAGTGGCCTTGGCGCATGAGTTCCTCTTGAACCATGTCTTGGACGTCTTCGATGTGGACGAAGGATTGGTCACCGCGGCGGATGCGATCCGTGACGCCCTTGGCGATGTCGATCGCGGGCTCTGGGTTTTCCTTGATCGTCAAGAAGGCCTTGCGCACGGCGATTTCGATTTTGGTCTCAGACCAAGGGACGACATTGCCACTGCGGCGAATGAGGCGGACGGGCAGGGCGTTCGGGCCGGCGTAGAGATCGACGCTGCCGTGTTTTTCCATCGAGCGGCGGAAGGCGAGGGATTTCGCGACGTCGTAGGCTTCGTTTTCGAGGAGGGCTTTCTCGATGAGGAGGTAGAGGTCTGCTTCCGAGAGGCGGAGGCGTCCGCCACTCTCGAGCGTCTGCATGAGTGAGGCCGCCACTGAGTGAGCGACATCGGAAACGAACTTGCGGTTGTCTGCGGTGAAGATCGATGTTTCCTCTTGGCTGCGGGAGATCAGCAAGTCGGTGAGCGAGTTGCCGATGGCATCGGCGACATCTTCCAGAGAGAAATGCGAGTCAACGGTGCCGCGGGTGACGATGATGTCAGGATTGGACGCCCGTTTTTCCGAGGGAAGGACTTCGCGCCATGAGTAGCCACGATCCGTGACGGACATGGAGAAGCGGTCACTGATGACTTGTTTGAGAATGATGTCCTCGTCGGGATTTACAGGGCGGTACATGGTGATTTTGAGAGAAAAATGGGAAGGTCGAGTGGGTGGGGTTATTTTGGGGGGCAGGGGGTTATAGCTCGTCGTCATCTACGGAAGCGAGTGCCGAAGCCTTTTGGTATTCGGTGACGCGTCCTTCGAAGAAATTGGTTTCCTTTTTGATGTCCATCATTTCCGCGAGCCATGGGAACGGGTTGGAAACCGACTCGTTGAGGGGTGCGAGGCCGCACGAGGTGAGGCGGCGGTCTGCAATGTAGTCGATGTAGGTCTCGAAGTCAGCGGAATTCAGTCCGAGGCCTGCCACGGGGAGGCAGTCGCGGATGAATTGTTTTTCGAGGGTGATGCCTTCGCGCATGGTGGCGCGGAGGTTCTCGCGGAAGTCCTCGGTCCAGATGTCTGGGTTTTCATCGATTAAGTCCATGAGAAGATTCCGGAACACCTCGATGTGGTTGGATTCGTCACGCAGGGTGTAGCGGAACATTTGTCCGATTCCAGGGAACTTGTTTTGGCGATAGAGGCTGAGGATCATGCCGAAAAGGCCGTAGAACTGCGTGCCTTCCATGACTTGGCCGAACATGAAGATATTCTTCGCGAGCGCTTGCTTGTTCTCGGTGATGGTGAGGTCGATGTCGCGGCGGAGCGCCTTGCTGTTCGAAACGACGAAGTTGTTCTTGGCGGTGATGGATGGGACGTCCTCAAACATGGCTTCGCACTCGTGAGGGTTGATGCCGAGCGAGGAGATCATGTAGACGAGTGAATCGGCGTGGATGTTTTCTTCGTGGGCATGACGGCCTAGCACGAGTTTGAGCTCGGGCGCGGTGACCACTTCGCGGACGACGTGGAGTACGTTGTCACCGACGATGCCTTCGGCAGCCGAAAAATAGCCGATGCCCATTTTGATGATCCAGCGCTCGACGTCGGTGATTTCATCGGAACGCCACTGTTCGACATCCTTTTGCATGGTGATGTCTTCCGGCTCCCAGTGGTTGTTCTTCATCGTTTTGTAGAGATCATACGCCCACTGGTATTTGAGTGGGAGGATGTTGAAGAACATCGTGGGCTTGCCGTTGATGACCCGCTTGCCGGCGTAGGCGAGCTCTGCTTTTTCTCGGTCGAGAACGAAGGTGCGGTTACCGAGGGCGATGGTGGTGGTGGCAGAAGGAGCAATGGTGGACATGATTTTGAGCGAAAAGAAGGGATTGAAAAGAATTCAAGTACAGTGAAAACAAGTGAAGAGCAAGAGACAGCAAATTGTGTGCTCAGTCAAACGGATTTTGCTCATGTAGTATCCACAAATTATTCACAATACAAGATGTGGTATCTCAATTTGTGTAAATACAAAGTAAATATGCTTATTTCTTAGGCCTTTTGGCAATTCAGGCAGAGGAACGAGGGCCCATTCTTGGTGCCAAGAAATTTATTGGGTTCTGTTAGAATCCTGGGGCTGGCAGAAGATTTTAAAAATTATCAACTTTTGCTAACTATTCGGCTAAATAAAATAAATTTTCACCTAACAGTTTGATTTTGAGTGGTTTGTTTTTAAAGCGGGTAGGGTGGGCACAAAAAAACCGCCCGATCCGGTGACAGAAAGGACGGTGGATGAGGGGGTGGGGGGGATTAAAATGCCCAGTCGTGTTGGTCGAGTTCGCAGACGCAGGCCGCAAGCAGGTTGATGCAGGCCGCAAGGTCTTCTTTGTGGCAGGATTCGATCGTTTGATGAATGTGGCGGGTTGGGATCGAGACCGCACCGGTGATTGAGCCGCCGGCGACCATGCGCTGAAGGCTCGCGGTGTCAGTGCCACCACCGCTGAGAATTTCCGGCTGCCACTTGATTTTGCGGCGTTTTGCGGTGGCCTTCATGAAGGCGACCATGCGGTAGTCGCAGATGACCGAAGAGTCCATGAGCTTGATCGCCGCGCCGCCGCCGAGGGAGGTGCAGCGTTCTTGTGGCGAGGACCCTGGGACGTCGTACGCGATTGTGGTGTCGAGTCCGAAGCCAAAGTCGGGCTGGATCTGAATGGCGGACGCTTGGGCGCCACGAAGACCGACTTCTTCCTGGACGGTGAACACCGCGTAGAAGTCGTAGGCTGGTTTGCGCTTGGATTTTTTCAGCGCGCGCAGCGTCTCGATGAGCACAAAAACCGACGCGCGGTTGTCGAGGGATTTCACGTTGACGCAGTCGCCGAGCTCGATCAGCGGCGAGTGGCGGGTCACGAAATCGCCGACAGCGACGACTTTGATGACCTCCTTCTGTGGCAGGCCGGTGTCGATGAAGTAATCGGTGATTTTGACCACTTTATTTCGCTCCTCAGGGCTCATGAGATGAACGGGTTTGGAACCCATTACCCCCATGAGATCCTTGCGGCCGTGGATGATGACCCGTTGTGAAGTGAGCGTCTTGGGGTCGAATCCACCGACGGGATTGAAGCGCACGAAGCCTTGGTCGTCGATGTGGGTGACGATGAAGCCGATTTCGTCCATGTGTGCGGCGACCATCGTCTTTTTTGCCGAGGATTTGCCTTTTTTGAGGGCGACGACGTTGCCCATGTTGTCCACGCGGATGTCGTCGGCGAGGCCTTCGAGTTCGGTGAGGACGAGTTTGCGGATTTCCTTTTCAAACCCGGGAGCGCCGGGGGCTTCACAAATGCGGGTGAGGAGTGCGATGTCGATGATCATGAGGTCGAAGTGTCCTCCATCATACCGTGAGACGGCGGGCAAACTATCTGGCAGAGATAAAATAATTGCGGCTTGGCGAAACAGGATCGCTGGTTACCTTTTCGGCATGAAAAATCGTTTGATGGTCGACTTGGTCAACCTTCCCGAGGAGGGGAAGGAATTTTCGGGTGAGTTGGCGAAAGAAATTTTTGATCTTCCGGAGGACGATGCGCAGGCTGCTGGGCCGCTCAAATACGAGCTTTGGGGGCAACGGTTTGGTGGGGAATTATTGTTGACTGGATCGCTCTCGGCGCCGTTCGAATTCACCTGTGTGAGGACGCTACATCCCTTTATTCAAACGATTTATCTCGAAAATTCGGCCATCTCGGTGGAGATCGAAAAAGAGGGTGAAATCGACGTCACCGAGGCCCTGCGCGAGGAGGTTTTGATCAACTTTCCGGCCGACCCAAGATGCGAGGAGGGGGATGTCCCGCAGAAGTGTGAAATCGATTCCCGATATTTATCAGTGGACAAGTCGATGCAAGATGGGCTACCCACTCCGCCCCGCGCCGAGAGTGATGACCGATGGTCAGCTCTCGACACTCTCAAGGACCTCAAGGACCCAAACTAAACGAACCAAGACTATGGCCGTACCAAAGCGCCGCCAATCCAAAAGCCGTCAAAAAATGCGCCGTGGCGCCACTCGCTGGCGTGCACCGATCTTCAAGAGCTGCCCTGAATGCAGCAGTAAAGTGCCATCGCACATTGCGTGCCCATCGTGTGGCTATTACCGCAATCGTCAGGTGCTCGATGTCGAGGCTCTCTGAAGCGTTGGATCGGATTCTCCAGAAGTTGCCGCCCGGAACTGTCCGCGGCGGTGATTTTTTGTAGTTTTTTCCCTGATTGAATTGCCGAATCGCCCTTCCTATCCGAGATGAAAGTTGCCCTAGACGCCATGGGTGGGGATCACGCCCCTGCCGTAAACATCGGAGGAGCCATCGACGCGCTGCGCTATTATCCGAAGCTGCAACACCTGTACTTGGTGGGAATTGAGGAGGTGCTGGTGGAGGAATGTCGGAGGCAAGGGCTGGATCTCAATGATCCGCGGGTGAGCATTGTCGGAGCTCCAGAGGTCATTGGAATGGCCGAGCCGGGTGCCAAAACGGTGCGGCGGAAGAAGCTTTCTTCGATCAGCATTGCGATGGACATGGTAAAAGATGGGCGAGCCGATGCGTTCGTTTCTGCGGGAAACACGGGCGCGGCGGTGGCTGCGGCGACCCTAAAATTGCGGACCTTGCCCGGAGTGGATCGCGCGGGGATCGCCTCGGCCTTGCCGAATGAGTTTGGCATTTGCCACATCCTCGATGCGGGTGCGAATCCTGAAGCGAAGCCTGAGCACCTGGTCGCCTATGCGGTGATGGGAACTGCGTTTTCGCGCGGGGTTCTGGGGGTGAAGGACCCGAAAGTGGGTCTGATGTCCAATGGCGAGGAGGACGAGAAGGGCACCACCTTTACCAAAGAAACGTTCAAACTTCTCAAAGAAACCCCAGGCATCAACTTTGTTGGCAATGTCGAGGGGCGTGATCTTTTCGAAACGGAGCTGGATGTGGTGCTGTGCGATGGATTCGTGGGCAACATCATGCTCAAGACCATTGAAGCCACCGCCAAAGCCGTTTCAAAATGGCTCAAAACCGAAATCAAGGGAAACCCGCTGCGGATCGCCGGGGCGGTGCTGGCTCAAGGCGCGTTCAAGGCTCTCAAGGAGAAAAGCAGTTACGAAACTTACGGTGGAAGTCCACTTCTTGGGGTCAATGGGGTGGTGATCATCGCCCACGGATCCTCAAGCGCGCTGGCCGTCCGTAACGCGATCCGCGTGGGGATTGAAACGGTTGAAAATCGCGTGAATGTCGAAATCCAAAAGGCATTGACTGCGATTTCGCTCGTGGATGGGTCGGCAGGTTGATTTAAGCGGTCACTGGCCGCACTTCTCGCTTGTGGCGGCCCGAGTTGGGTTTCATCGTCCCAGCGCATGAGTGAATTGACGCCAGCCATCCAAGTCTGCATCGCAGGTACTGGGAGTTATTTGCCAGAAAAGATTTTAACCAATGAAGAGCTTGCGGCACGAGTTGACACAAGCGACGAGTGGATTGTCTCGCGGACTGGGATTAAGGCGCGGCGGATCGCGGCGGAGGGGGAGTTCACCTCGCACATGGCTTCGCATGCCGCAAGGCGTGCCCTTGAACAAGCAGGGCTTGCTGCGGAGGATGTCGAACTGATCATCGTGGCGACGATCACGCCCGATACGCCGACTCCAGCGACGGCCTGCTATGTCCAACAGATTCTTGGTGCGAACCGCGCGGTTGCCTTTGACATTTCCGCCGCATGCTCGGGTTTCCTTTACGCGATGGAAATCTCCAAGCGCCTCATCTCCGGTGGCGCGTTTAAGAACGCCTTGATCATCGGAGCAGAGAAGCTCTCGGCGGTGACGAACTGGGAAGACCGGACGACTTGCGTGCTTTTCGGGGATGGTGCGGGAGCCGCCGTTTTGCGCCGTGCCGAACCGGGTGAGGGCGCCATCCTCGCGATGGAAATGGGCACCGATGGAAATCTAACTCATCTTCTCAATATCCCTGGTGGTGGTAGCGCCTGCCCCATCACCGAAAAGAACGTCAACGATCATCTCTTTTCGCTCACGATGATGGGCAAGGAAGTGTTCAAGCATGCGGTGACGCGGATGAAAGAGGCTGCGGAAAAAGTCATCGAGGGTGCCGGGCTTCAACCGGAGGACATCGCATGCGTCATTCCCCATCAGGCGAATTTAAGAATCATCGATGCCATCGCGGATCGTCTAGCAGTTCCTAATGACAAAGTTTTTGTGAATCTCGACAAGTATGGGAACACATCGGCCGCTGCGGTTGCGATCGCATTGGACGAGGCAAATCGCACCGGAGCGTTTCAACGGGGCGAGCACATTGTGTTGGTGGTTTTCGGTGCGGGTCTCACTTGGGCCGCCGCTGCCATTCGGTGGTAACTGTTCGCGCGCAATTCGCAACTGATGTCCCACCGTTCCGCGCCATTGGAAACCGATCAGATGCCGCCAGGCATTCCGTTCATCATCGGGAACGAAGCGGCGGAACGCTTCTCGTTCTATGGCATGCGCACGATTCTCGTCGTGTTCATGGCGCAATACCTGCATCTCATGGATGGCACTGGCGGGCAGGCGTTGTCGGCCAATCAAGCGGTGGAGGCGTATCATCAGTTCGCGAGTTGGGTGTATTTCACGCCGCTTCTCGGTGCCTTGATCGCGGACATTTTCTTTGGAAAATATCGGACGATCCTTTGGCTTTCGATCGTCTATTGCCTCGGTCATGCAGCGCTTGCTTGCATGGGATCCTATGGGCATTCGTCGATGTGGTTGGGCATGGGACTCGGCCTGATTTGTCTAGGTTCCGGAGGAATCAAGCCCTGCGTCTCTGCTCATGTGGGTGATCAATTCGGCAAGAATAACCACCACTTGATCTCCAAAGTTTACAATTGGTTCTACTTCGCCATCAACTTTGGTTCGTTCTTTTCCACCTTGCTAACACCATGGTTGTTAGAAAATCATGGACCGCATTGGGCTTTCGGGGTTCCGGGGGTTCTCATGGCGATCGCGACCTTCATGTTCTGGATGGGACGGAATCGGTTTGTCCACATTCCTGCTTCGGGCAAAGCATTCTTCAAGGAGGCGTTTTCCCGTGAGGGAATCGTGGCGGTTTGCAAGTTGGTTCCTTTGTTCGCCTTCATCGCTGTGTTTTGGTCGCTTTACGATCAAACGGGTTCTTCTTGGGTGTTTCAGGCGGAGCAAATGAACCTAAATTTCATGGGGATTCATTGGCTCGAGTCGCAGATCCAAGCGGTCAACCCGATTCTGATCCTCCTGTTCATCCCGTTGTTCACCTTCATCATTTATCCATGGATGAATCGAGTGTTTCATCTGACGCCGCTGCGCAAGATCGGCATCGGATTGGCTTTGATCGCAGCGTCGTTTGCTCTCACCACGTTGATCCAGTCGTGGATCGACTCCGGACAGCGGCCGTCCATTGGTTGGCAAATGCTCGCCTATGTCATCATCACCGCGTCAGAGATCATGGTGTCGATTGTTGGGCTTGAATTTGCCTACACTCAATCCCCCAAGGCGATGAAGTCATGGATCATGGCTTTGTTTTGGCTCGCCGTGTGGGGTGGGAATCAATTCACCGCGCAGGTTAATCACATGATCGACATTTCCTCGGCTGGGACGAGGCAGTTCGAGCAGGCGACGGCACAGCTTCCCCTGGATTGGCAGGCATCGCCTCGCACCATCACCTTGCCGGGGTATGATGGCGTGACTGGCACGGCCGATGATCTCGTCGCGCGCTGCCAGCAAGGACGCCTTGAATCGTTAGAAATCCCGGGACGCACTGAGTTTCTCGGCGCGGCGAGCCGGATTGAAGCGGTTTCCAAAGAGGCCTTCCCAGCGGATGAGGCTGGAGCTAAAACGATCGGCAATGCCAAAGACCCTTGGGGCAATCCGTTGGTTTACCATCTCATCGATTCGTCCCATGCGCGGATTTCCAGCGCGGGGCCAGATCGGAAAAATAAGACTGAGTGGGACATTGGTATCATCCTTGAAAAAATGGACAGCGGCTCTGCGCCGGACACCAACACTTGGTTAGTTCGGCGGAAGGCAGCGCTGGGGATTCATGAAAAACCTGCCGAGGCCGGTTTTGCGCTCACCGAATTCTCCGGCGGGCAAAGCAAGCTCGAGGGGGCCGCCTACTTCCGGTTCTTCACCGTGCTGATCCTCGCGACGACGCTGCTTTTCATTCCGTTCGCGATGCTCTATCGTCCGCGCACCTATCTCCACGACTGAGGCGCGGCGGCTTGAGATGAAATCGGAGTCCATAGTTCTTGCGTGCTCGGTGGCCGCTGTGGCTAAATCGGCGATGTGAAGGTCTATCTCGATTTGATGCGCGATGTCTTGGAGCACGGCGAGGAACGCCCAGACCGGACGGGAACGGGAACGGTTTCGGTTTTCGGAAGACAAGCTCGCTACGATTTGCGGCAAGGATTCCCTTGTCTAACAACGAAAAAGTTACATCTGCAGTCGATCATTCATGAGTTGTTGTGGTTTCTCAAAGGGGAGACCAACACCCGCTACTTGAAAGAGCATGGCGTGAGCATTTGGGATGAATGGGCGGATGCCGATGGCGAGCTCGGGCCGGTTTATGGCAAGCAATGGCGGGCATGGGAAACCCCAGAGGGGCGGACGGTTGACCAAATCCGCTTGTTGATTGATGGCTTGCTCGGAAACCCGGGTTCGCGGCGTCACCTGGTTTCCGCGTGGAATGTCGGTCAAATTCACCAGATGGCCTTGCCTCCGTGTCATTTGCTTTTTCAATTTTACGTCCATGAACCGACCGATGGTGGGCGACGTGGGCTTTCTTGTCAGCTGTATCAGCGCAGTGCGGATTTGTTCTTGGGGGTGCCTTTCAACATTGCGTCGTATGCCTTGCTGACCCAGATGGTTGCCCACGTTTGCGGGTACGAGGCGCGAGATTTCGTCCACACGTTTGGGGATTTGCACCTTTATTCGAACCATTTGGAGCAGGCGGAACTCCAACTCACGCGCGAGCCGCGGCGCTTGCCGAAGCTGTGGCTGAACCCGGATGTCCGGGACATCGACGCGTTCACCTTTGAGGACATTCGCCTCGAAGACTATGAACCTCATCCGCACATCAAGGCTCCGGTAGCCATTTGACCCCATGTTTGATTACGAGCATCGAGAGGAGAGACTCATTTCTAGGGCCGCGTTCCTGCGTCGGTTGGGGCATTCGCTTTTTGTCGGTGGATGGCTGATTGGCTTGTCGTTGGGCGGAGGGATACTCGGGTACCGGTGTTTTGAGCAGCTTCCATGGACGGATTCGTTTCTCAATGCCTCGATGATTTTGGGCGGGATGGGGCCGGTTGATCCGATGAAGTCGGAGGCGGGTAAAATTTTTGCTGGGTTTTACGCGCTTTATTCGGGTCTTGCGTTCTTGGTCCTTGCCGGATTGTTGTTCGCTCCGGTGGCGCATCGGGTGTTGCACAGCTTTCATTACGGCCCGGATGGGGAAGAGGAGGAGGATTCGTGAGCTTGAGTCTCACGGCGGTGGTTGCGATGACGCCCGAGCGGGTCATCGGGCGTGCTGGCGGGTTGCCATGGCATTTGCCGGAGGATCTGGCATTTTTTAAGCGGACCACCTCTGGTCACCCCATCGTGATGGGCAGAAAAACCTATGAATCGATCGGCCGGCCACTTCCAAAGCGGCGAAACATCGTGCTAACACGCGACACGGCCTGGTCGGCGGATGGGGTCGAGGTGATTTCGAGGCCCGAGGACCTCACGAGGCTGCCCGGACTGGATGGGCGGGTGTTCATCATTGGTGGTGCGGAGATCTATGCCGCTTTCATGCCAGCGCTGGATGATTTACTGGTGAGCCACGTTTTTGAAGCCTACGAGGGCGACACCCATTTTCCAGAGTTTCTAGCAGATTTTCCGCAGTCTGAGCGGATCGAGACCCATGACACTTTTGAGGTGATCAGGCACTTCCGGTGAGCCTAGCAAGGGTCAAAACGCGCAGGGAAGGGGTCGGGGTGGCTTGCCAGTTTCGGCTTGCAACCTTAATTTTCATGGAATAACCTCCAACCGAACAGCTTCTGACGAAAGAAAGGAGTGGGTCTAGTACCCACTCTTTTTTGTCTCCAGATGTCACCCGTATTCTTTGCAGACACTACCATGACTAACGACATCGTCGCCCTCATTGATTATTACGAAAAGGAAAAAGGCATCGACCGTGATAAGGTCATCGCCGCGTTGGAATTTGCCTTTATTTCGGCCTATCGTAAAATGGTTCCCGGTGCTGATGCCATCGAGACGCTTCGTGCTGAGGTGAATACCAAGAAGGGTGAAACCCGCGTTTTCGCCGCGCTCACCGTGGTGGCTGACGAAGATTACTCAGACCGATTCAACGAAGTACCGCTTGCCACGGCTTCAAAGAAAAACCCTGAGGCGCAAGTTGGCGACATCCAAGAATTCAATGTGACGCCAAAGGATTTTGGTCGCATTGCCGTTCAGACTGCCAAACAGACGATGATGCAGCGCCTCCGCCAAGCGGAGAAGGAAATGATTTATGAGGAATTCAAGGATCGTGCCGGGGATGTTGTCTCTGGCACTGTCCGCCGCTTCGAGCGGAATGATGTGATGATCGATCTCGGGAAATTTGAGGGCATCATGCCGAACCGTGAGCGAGTGCAAGGTGAGGACTACAACATCGGCGACCGCATCCGTGCGTATGTGCTCGCCGTTGAAAATGAAGGCCGTGGCCCTGAAATCATCCTTTCACGAAGCCACCCGAATTTTGTTCGCCGCTTGTTTGAAGCTGAGGTGAACGAGATCTCAGACCGCACCGTTGAAATCCGTGGCATCGCTCGAGAAGCCGGATTTCGCACAAAGGTGGCGGTTTGGAGTAGCGATCCAAAGGTTGATCCTGTCGGTGCTTGCGTTGGCATGCGGGGGGCTCGCGTCAAAAACATCGTCCGTGAGCTGAACAACGAGAAGGTCGACATCATCCGCTGGAGTGAGGACCCCAAAGAATTTGTCCGTGAGGCCTTGAAGCCGGCGGAACTCCGCTCCATCACGGTTGATGAGGTCGCACGTGCCGTCCACGTGACGGTCGATGAGGCCGACTTGAGCAAAGCGATCGGCCGCAAGGGCCAAAACGCCCGTCTTTCGTCCCGCTTGATGGGCTGGGACGTTCAAGTCCGTCGCGATGAGTCCAAAGAGGAACAATTTAAAGAAAAAATCGGTGGTGCTGCCCACACGCTTGGCGAGCAACTCGGAATCACCGACGAATTGGCAAACAAGCTGACTCTTGCCGGTGGTTTTAATCCAGAATTGGTCATCGATATGCCTGCAGATTACATTGCGGCTGCCCTGGAGATTACCGAAGAGGCCGCAGAAGCGATCCTCGTGCGTGCTCATGGGATCGTCAATGGCGCCGATGTCGCCAGCCATGCCGATTGATTTTTCTAACCATTTTTTACCGTTCACCACTCTTCTCCATTTCTAACGAACTCTGCAACAAGCCGGATGCCCGAAAATAGCGATAGCTCTCCCAATAAAAACAAGGTTCTCGATCTTCTCGACGAAGCCAAAAAACCTTCGCGCCGTGAGCGTCAGCGCAAGGAGGCAGAAGTCATCCCGCCGGCCCCGAGTGTCTTGGATGCCCAAAAGGCCAACGCCCTCGATCTTTTTGCCGAGGATAAAAAGCCAAAAGTACGCAAATCCGTGCGCACGGGCAAAGCAGTCCTCGGAACGATTTCCAAAATTCTCGATCCCGAAATACCCGCTCCCGCACCGGAACCGGAGGTGGCTGAGAAACCCGCCGTGGTCCCGGTAATCGCGGATAAAGCCGAAATCACTGGCTCCGATCTTGCTTCGGATGACCCCAAGTTGATCGTCATCAAGCCGCCGATCCTGATTCCTGATCTGGCCGCCCGCCTCGGACTCAAGCCATTCAATATCATGGCCGATCTCATTAAGATCGGCGTGTTTCCGGCTCCCAATCAGCCGCTCGAACCTGAAATCGCCGCAAAGGTCTGTGAAATTCACGGGTTTGTGTTCGAGCGGGAGAAGCGCGATAAGGACAAAGGCTTCCACAAGGTCGAGGAAGTCATCAAGGAGCCAGAATTGGTGATCGAAGAGCCAGAGGATCTTCTAAAGTACCGTCCGCCGATCATCACGATCATGGGACACGTCGACCATGGCAAAACCTCGATCCTCGATTTCCTTCGCAAGACGAAGATTACCGCCGGCGAGGCAGGAGGCATCACGCAGCACATCGGTGCCTATCAGGTCATTCACAACGAGCAGGAAATCACCTTCCTCGACACACCAGGCCACGCGATTTTCTCAGACATGCGCGCCCGCGGTGCCGACATCACCGATATCGTGGTGCTCGTGGTCGCCGCCAATGATGGCATCATGCCGCAGACGATCGAGGCGATCAAGCATGCGAAAAAGGCGCGCAAAACGATCATCGTGGCGATCAACAAGTGCGACCTTCCCTCCGCGAATGTGGACCGCGTGAAATCGCAGCTCGCAGAGCAAGGATTGCAAACCACCGACTTTGGTGGTGACACGGAGTTTGCCGAGGTTTCCGCACTGACGGGCGCAGGGATGGACGATCTTCTCGATCTCATGGCCCTCCAAGCCGAAGTGCTTGAGCTCAAGGCAAATCCGAAAGCAACCGCTCGTGCGGCGGTCATCGAGGCCCGCGTGGTTCCCGGTCGTGGGACGACTGCTACGGTCATCGTTGAGTCTGGCACGCTCAAGGTTGGCACACCCTTCATCTGCGGCCCCTACGCCGGCAAAGTTCGCTCGCTCATCAATGATCGCGGCGTGGCAATCAAATCCGCGCACCCAGGCATGCCGGTCGAAGTGATCGGTTTTGAAGAATTGCCGAACGTGGGTGACCATCTCACCGAAATGAAGTCGGAGCGCGAGGCGAAATCGCTTGCGGGCGAGCGCCAAGAGGCTCAACGGCTCGTCCGACTCAAGCCACAGCATCGCAACCGCATGGAGGATCTCTACTCGATGGTTCGTGATGGCGGTGGCAAGGCTCAACTCAAGTTGATCTTAAAATGCGATGTCCAAGGGTCAGTCGAGGCGATCAAGAAGGCGGTTCTCGCCATTGAATCCGAGAAGGTCGATTGCTCTTTCATCACGGCAGCTGCTGGGCCGATCACGGAGTCAGACATTTCCTACGCAGCATCCACGGACGCGATCATCCTCGGATTTAACGTCAAGGTGGAGGCCAAGGCGGTGAAGTCTGCAAAGGCGGCGGGTGTCGAGGTGAAGCTCTACTCGGTGGTTTATGAGCTCATTGACCAAGTGCGTGAAGCGATGCTCGGTCTGTTGGAGCCACTCACCCGCGAGTCGGTCATCGGCCACGCGGAAGTTCGCCAAGTGTTCAAATTGTCTCGCGGGCGCGCCGCAGGTTCGTTCGTTACCGATGGTCGCATTCATCGCAAGGCCCACGCCCGAGTGGTTCGCGGTGGAATTCCTGTGTTCGATGGTCGCATGTCGACGCTCCGCCGCTTCCATGAGGAGGTCGAGGAAGTTCGCACCAATTTCGAATGCGGCATTCGCCTCGGTGAGTTCAATGAGTATCAGGAAGGTGACATCATCGAGTGCTACAAGCTCGAGAAATACGCACAGACCCTGTAGGCTGGCCAACGCGCCCTTGATCCTCAGGGGCTGTTAGGCGTTCGCCACTCATTTTATTTTTTAGCTTTTAGAATTTACCGCACCATGTCCCGCCGTCTTGATCGAGTCAACGAGCTCCTCCGCCGCGAGATCGGCAATGTCATTCAGAAAGACTATGAATGGCACAACCGACTGGTGACGGTCAGTGAGGTCGAGGTCACTCAGGATCTCAAGGAAGCCAAAGTCTGGGTCGGTGTGCTTGGCGGTGAAGCAGGCTCAGTGATTGCGAAGCTCAACAAGGATCACGGCCAGATTCAGTCCAAGGTGATGAAGCGGGTGGTGCTAAAATCGACGCCGGTTTTGCGCTTCAACCACGACGCTTCGGCGATCCGTGGGGTGGACATCGTCAACCTTCTTGAGGAGGTCGACAAGTTGCCGAAAGCTCCCGAAGAACCGGTTTGAGGGTTAGAACAACTCATTAAATTTCCGTCGGTTGCAGCGGTATTCTTTTCGTGGACGTTTGCGAGTTGGGTGAATTCCACGCTCGCCAGCGCTCTGAGTGGCACACTAGGTTTGAGCCATGCCTCGCACGTTCCGCATGATTCTTTGGTTTGGCGTTTCCCTTCTCGGGATGCTCGCCGTTGCCATCGCCGCCATCCAGCGGGATGAGCCGGTCAACGCGCTTTGGTTAGTGATTGCCGGGGTTTGCACGTTCGCTGTGGCCTATCGGTTTTATTCGGCATGGTTGATGGCGAAGGTTCTCACGGTGGACGATTCACGTGCACCCGCGGCGGTCACTTGCAGTGATGGAAAAGATTTTGTTCCGACGCCGAAATGGGTGGTGTTTGGTCACCACTTTGCGGCCATCGCTGGGCCGGGGCCACTGGTTGGACCCGTGCTTGCTGCGCAGTTTGGCTACCTCCCGGGGATGCTTTGGATCTTGATTGGTGCGACGCTCGGCGGTGGGGTACATGATGCGGTCATCCTTTTCGCCTCGATGCGGAGAAATGGAAAATCGCTTGGCCAAATGCTCAAGGAGGAGATGAATCCGGTCATTGGAATCATCGCAATGGTTAGCTTGCTCGCGATCATGACAATTCTTCTAGCAGTTTTGGGGTTAGTGGTGGTGAAAGCGCTTGCGGAGAGTCCTTGGGGATTGTTCACGATCGCGGCGACCATTCCCCTGGCCTTCATCATGGGGCTGATGATCAAGTCGGGAAAATGCAGCGTCTCGGCGGCGTCGGTCTTTGGGTTGATCGGTCTAACAGCAGCGGTCGTTGGAGGAAAATATCTAACTCCTTTTTGGATATCGGTTTTTACGTTGAGTGCCACGCAACTTGCATGGGCGATCATGATTTATGGATTCGCTGCCAGTGTGTTGCCGGTCTGGATGTTGTTGGCCCCGCGTGACTACCTGAGCACGTTCATGAAGCTTGGCACGGTCGCGGTGCTCGGAGTGTTCATCGTGATTCTCGCGCCGCCGCTCCACATGCCCGCCATCACACCCTTCGTGAACGGTGGGGGATTTGTCGTGCCTGGCCCGGTGTTTCCTTTCGTGTGCATCACCATCGCGTGCGGCGCTGTCAGCGGTTTTCATTCGCTCATCGCCTCTGGGACCACGCCGAAATTGCTCACGCGGGAGAAGGACATCCGCCTGATCGGCTATGGCTCGATGGTGGTCGAAATGTTGGTTGCGCTGATGGCGATCATTGCGGCGTGTGCGCTTCAGCCAGGGGAATATTTTGCAATCAATTCTCCGGTCGATCCGAACCATGCGGCTGCGGTGACCGCGCAGATCGCGAAGATCAATTCCTACGGTCCCGTTTATGCGGTCACGGAAGCGCACATGAGCCAACTGGCCAAAGACCTTGGCGAGCCACACATGATCGGCAAGGTCGGCGGTGCACCAACGTTTGCGGTAGGCATGGCTCACATGTTTGCCAAAGTCATTCCCGGCAAGACGGCGCTTTCGCTGTGGTATCACTTCGCCATCATGTTTGAGGCGCTTTTCATCCTCACTACATTGGATGCCGGAACCCGAGTGGGGCGTTTCATTTTGCAGGATCTGTTAGGAAATCTATCACCGCGACTCGGCAATACCCGCTCTTGGCTGGGAAATGTCGTTGCGACCGGCTTACTGGTTTCGGCTTGGGGATTTTTCCTCTATCAGGGTGCGTTGGATCCGGCTGGAATCGCGCAGAGCCTGTGGCCAATCTTCGGGATTTCTAACCAACTTCTCTCAGTCATCGCGTTTTGTTTGGGTACGGTCATCCTCATCAAGATGGGAAAGGCGCGCTATTGCTGGGTCACCGTGGTTCCGATGGTTTTTCTAACATGCGTCACGTTCACCGCAGGCTGGATGAAGATCTTCTCGGCGAAGGCGGCGGGGTTCTTGCCAGCGATCCAGCGGCTTGAGGCCAAGGCGGTCACGGGCTTGAGCGCTATCGAGAAAAACCAGCTTTTCAACGCGCGCATCGATGTGGTGGTGACGATGGTCTTTTTGTTTTTTGTCGGGTTGATCGTGGTGGGGACTGCGTATGAATGTTGGCTTCTTCTTACCAAGCGCAAGCCGATCGCGCTGCGCGAGAGTGCTTACGTCGCGCAAGCCGACGGGGCTGAGGCCTGAGGTCGGTGTTGGTTCCTTGCGCTGATTTCGCGGCGATTCGTCGTTAGGTGCTACGATTCAGATGGTGAAGAGGACTTGCAGGGAACTCATTCGGAGGGTATCTCCAGACATGCCATTGATCCTCGGCGTTAACATCGACCACATTGCGACCCTTCGGCAGGCGCGCTACGCGCAGGCTCCGGACTCGCCAATTGCTGAACCTTGCCCGGTGCAAGCGGGGCATGATGCGGTGGCTGGCGGTGCAGATTCGCTGACCATCCATGTCCGGGGCGATCGGCGGCACATGCAGGATGCGGACGCCTTCCGCATGCGGGCCGAGGTCGACGTTCCCTTGAATTTCGAAATGGGAGTGACCGACGAAATGGTTGGCATTGCCATCCGGCTGAATCCGGATTTCGCCTGCCTTGTTCCAGAGGCTCGCATGGAAATCACCACCGAGGGTGGCTTGGACGTGGTGGCGAATTTTGACAAGACGCGAGATGCGGTGGCGCGGCTGCAAGATGCTGGTATTCGGGTCAGCTTGTTCATTGATCCTGATCTTGCGCAAATCGAGGCTGCCAGCAAGGCGGGTGCCGAAATGATCGAGTTGCACACCGGTGAGTTTGCAAATGCCAGCGGCGGCCGACTGGTGGAAGAAATCGCGCGATTGGTTGCCAGCGCCAAGGCGGGACACGGTGCTGGGCTACAGGTGAATGCGGGCCATGGCATCAACTACTCGAACATCGATTCCATCCTCACGGTGCCTCATCTCACTGAGCTCAACATCGGCCACAGCATCGTTGCTCGTGCGACTCGGGTGGGATTGACCACTGCTGTTAGGGAAATGAAGCAGCTCATGCAGTCCTACCCGTTTTAGCCATGCAGCTTTTTGGAATTGGAATCGACGTGGTGGAAGTGGATCGGATCGCTGCGGCGATTGAGCGCCACGGGAATTCATTTCTCATGAAGCTATTCACGGGCGGGGAGCGCGCGTACTGCGAGAGTCACCCGAAGCCTGCGGTCCATTACGCCGCGAGATTTGCGGCCAAGGAAGCGATTTCAAAAGCGCTGGGCACTGGGATCGGTGGACAAGCTGGGTGGTTAGATCTTGAGATCGTCCGCACCGCCACGGGGGCACCCAAGCTGTTACTTCATGGCCATGCCGCAGAGTTTGCTCGCCAAAATGGCATCGTTGAGGTTCAGATCAGTCTAACCCACGCCCGTGATTATGCGGCCGCGAATGCGGTGGCCATCTGGGATGGACTTGATGCACGAGCACCCATTCAAAAAGACGCGCTAGGCGCTGCAATCTAAAATCCGATGATGTCACACCCGCTCATTCGCCCACGCCGCAACCGACGCACCCCCGCGATCCGCTCGATGGTTCGCGAGACTTCGCTATCGCCCACAGATTTCGTGCTACCGCTGTTCTTTCACGAGGATCCAGTCGACACCCCGATCGCTTCGATGCCCGGAGTCACTCGCTGGTCGCTCGATAGCTTGGTGCGTGAAGCCGGTGAGGCCCATGCGCTGGGGATTCCGGCAGTCTTGCTTTTCCCGAAGATCGCTGAACCGCTTAAGACGTCATGCGCGGAAGAATCATCCAATGATGAAGGGTTGGTTCCGCGTGCGGTCCGCGCGCTCAAAGCGGCCCATCCAAGCTTGTGTGTCATCACCGATGTGGCGCTCGATCCGTACAATTCCGACGGCCATGATGGGATCGTCCAGCGCGATGGGGCGGGTGAGATCGAGGTCTTGAATGACGAAACCGTTGAGGTGCTTTGCCGGCAAGCGCTGAGCCATGCCCGTGCTGGCGCGGATGTGGTTGCGCCGTCGGACATGATGGACGGGCGTGTTGCGGCGATCCGTGAGGCGCTTGACGATGCAGGGTTCACGAACGTCTCGATCCTGTCGTACACGGCGAAATATGCATCCGCACTTTATGGTCCATTTCGTGGGGCGTTAGATTCCGCGCCCAAAGAAGGAGATAAAAAAACCTATCAGATGGATCCAGCCAATGCGCGCGAGGCCGTCCGTGAGTCCTTGTTAGATGAAGCGGAGGGTGCTGACATGTTGATGGTCAAACCAGCGGGGCTTTACCTCGACATCATCGCGCGGGTCCGAGAATCCAGCGTTTTGCCCGTTGCTGCCTATCAGGTCAGTGGTGAGTATTTGATGCTCAAGAGTGCTGCGGCGGGCGGTTGGCTGGACGAGCGGGCGATCGTTCTTGAGTCACTGCTTGCGATCAAACGCGCGGGTGCCGACATCATCCTGACCTACTATGCCAAGCAGGCATGCGGGTGGATCTGTTAGATCACGCGTGACCAGAGCACTTTGAGATAGCGCGATTCTGGATAGTTCGAGAGCGTCGGGTGGTCTGGGCCTGCGCCGGTGCGATCGAAGGTCTGCAAGCGCTTGTTCCGGCGGTGCGCTGAAGTGATTACGATTTGCTCGAACTCCCCAGCGCTCAGTTGTCCAGAGCACGAGCAGGTGACAAACAATCCCTCGGGTGCGACCAACTGAAGCGCAAGCTTGTTCAAATCCGCATATTTTGCCGTGCCGATTTCATCTTCACGACCGTGAATGAACTTCGGTGGGTCGGCGATGACGAGATCCCAAGTCCGGCCATTTTCAATCATCGTGCGCGCCCAGGTGAAGGCGTCGGCGTGGGTGAATTTGACGCGAGCATTGTTGAGATTGGCATTGCGCTTGGCCATGGCGATCGCGGTTTCGTCGAGGTCGACGCCGGTGACTTCCTCCGCCCCTGCGAGTGCGGCGGAAATGCCGAATCCGCCGGTGTAGCAACAAAGGTCAAGCACGGTCCGGCCATGGGCCAAGGCCCCAAACTTTTTCCGGCTGTCGCGCTGGTCACAGAAAAATCCGGTTTTGTGGCCAGCGCTGAAATCGACTTCGTATCGCACGCCATGTTCGCGGATTTTCACGGATCGTACGTTGTCGGATTCGACTCCGCCGTGGCGGGGGATTCCCTCGATGCGTGCGAGGTCGGGATCCACGCTGACGACCACGCGGTTGGTGTCGAAGCACTCATGAAGGATCGGAAGCCATTGTTCTAACCGTTGCCATGCGGCGAGGTTGGTGATCTCCACTGAAAGCACGTCGGCGAACTTGTCCGCGACGATGCCCGGCATGAAATCGGCATCGCCATGAATCGCGCGGTAGCTGTCGGTTTCAGCATCTAACTGGAGTGCCTCACGGCGGAGTTTCGCAGCGCGGCGGATGGCATTTTCAAAAAACGATTCGTCCTCAAGTGTCTCAAGCGAGTGGCTCACGATCCGGAGAGGCATCCGAGACTTCGGGTTCCAAAGCCCCCAACCAAACGGCGTCCCCTCTTTTCCCAGCACGAGAACGAACGAGCCCGGCGTGGCGTCACGGGAAACCTCGCCGATCATCTTTGGCCAGATCGACGGATGGAATGTCTGATACTTGAGTTGAACGGTCGGCACAGCGGAAATACGAAGCAGCGCAGCGGGAATGTCGATCGCATTTCGCGAAATCCCCACCGCTTGGCGAATCAGGGGCGCTCTTGTGGGCCGCGGTCGACGTCCATCCGGAAGGGGCGTCCACGGAGGCGAGCCGTGCGGGTCTTGTCGATGACCTGTCCGACGAATTGTTCTGGCACGTCCACGAGTGAGTGTTTCGGGAACAAGGTGATGCGACCGAGGCAGCCGTCTGGCAGGCCGGCTTCACGGTAAAGCATGCCGACGATTTCTTTGGCCATGACGCCGTGCGTTTTTCCGAGCGAGAGGAAAAGGCGTGTCATGCCACCTTCGGCGGCTTGGGAGGCTCCACGGGGCGGTCCGGGGCGCTCTGAGCGGTCCTGGTAGTCTGGGCGTAGCCCGCGGTCGTCCCGGGGCGGTCGAGCGTCGCGATTTTCTCGGCGGGCTGGACGTTCGGGTTCGCGATCTTCCTCGATTGCTGAGCCTTCGCGGCCGCTTGCTTCGCGGATCATGGTGACCAATGCGCCTGCGATATCGGTGGGCGTGTGGCCTTGCTCGAGGAGGCGGTCGATGCTGTCTTGGTAGGCATCAAATTTGCCGGACTCCAGTCGCTCCTTGAGGTCGTCGAAAATGAGGTCGGCGCGGCGTCCTTCCACTTGTTCGACCGACGGGATGCGCTCGCGGCGCACCACGCTGCGGGTGTAGCGTTCGATCGATTGCATCCGATAGATTTCTCGGCCATACACGAAGCTCACGGCGCGTCCTGAGCGGCCTGCACGACCGGTACGACCGATCCGGTGGACGTAATCCTCGGGGTCGGTTGGGAGGTCGTAGTTGAAAACGATGTCAATTTCATCGATGTCCAAGCCGCGGGCGGCCACGTCGGTGGCGACGAGGATTTCCACCGCTCCGTCACGGAACCGTTTGAGGACGCGCTCACGCATTTGCTGGGTGATGTCGCCGTGGAGGCGGTCTGCGGCGTAGCCCCGATTGACGAGGTCTTCGGTGCATTCATCGACCGACCGCTTGGTGTTGCAGAAAATGATGCCGAGGCGCGGTGGGTTCATGTCGAGGATGCGTGAGAGCACCTCAACCTTCGAGCGCTGGCGGACTTCGAAGTAGGATTGGTCGACGGTGGAAACCGTGCGGGCCTTTTGTTGGATCTCGATGATCTCGGGGCTGTTGCCGAATTTCTGGATCAGTCGTGAAACGCCAGGATTCATCGTGGCGGAGAAAAACAAGGTCTGACGGCTGGCTGGCAGCGCGGCGAGGAGCTCGTCCATCTCGTCCTTGAAGCCCATGTCAAGCATGCGGTCTGCCTCGTCGAGAATGGCCATTTGGATCCGAGAGGGGTCGAAGCTGCCGCGGCGGAGGTGGTCAAGTAAGCGGCCTGGCGTGCCAACGACCAACTGGGCGCCGGAGCGGAGGGCTCGGAGTTGGCGGTCGATGGGTGCGCCACCGTAGACTGGGGTGGCGTGGAGGCCGGTCATTTTCGCGCCGAGGCGGTGGACTTCCTCGCACACTTGGACTGCCAACTCGCGGGTTGGGCAAAGAATGAGCACCTGTGGGTGGCCTTGGCGCACGTCGAGCTTCGCCAACGCGGGTAGGGTGAACGCCGCGGTTTTGCCGGAACCGGTCGCGGACAGGCCGACCAGATCCTTGCCTAACAGGGCTGGCGGAATGCTCATCGCCTGAATGGGAGATGGGCGCTCGTATCCGAGTGTTTCGATAGCGGCAAGCAGCGTGTCTGGCAGGCCGAGTTCTGAGAAAGGAGGCGTATCCATGAAAAATTAAGGTGTCAAAATCCCGCGGGCTTCGTGCGATTGGCGCGCTGGGAGAGCACCCTTGCCCAGATTTTTGGCAGAAAACAAGCACGGATGCGAAACAATCGACGAATTTCTCAGGATTGCTATGTCGAGGCGGGTGTGCAGACTGATTGGGTGGCCAGCTTTGAGGATCAAAAAAAGGTGATGAACCTCTCGCTCGGGGTTGCGGTGTTGCTGCTTGGGGCCAAGGTCACGGCGGCCGTGGTGACTGGCTCGTCGGCGGTGTATTCTGACGCCGCAGAGTCGGTGGTGCATCTGCTGGCGGTCGGATTTGCGGCTTGGGCCTTGCGTTTGGCTCATAAACCGGCCGATGAAACGCACCATTTCGGCCACGATAAGGTGGCCTTTTTGTCCGCGGGCTTCGAGGGGGCGATGATCGCGGCGGCGGCCGTCTTGATCCTTTACGAGGCGGTTCGCCAATTCACCTACGGGGTACATATCGGCAACATTGGCTTCGGGGTCAAAATCACTGCTGTGGCGGCCCTGATCAATCTGGTGCTGGGAGTCATCTTGGTCCGGATCGGGAAAAAAAGCGGCTCGCCCCTGGTGCGGGCGAATGGAATGCATGTGCTGACCGATGTATGGTCCAGTGTGGCGGTTTTGGTCGCGCTGGCGCTCATCCAATGGACGCATTGGGTGTGGTGGGATCCGATCGCGGCGGTCTTGGCGGCGCTGAATATCCTCCGAGTGGGTTTCCAATTGATCCGCGAAAGTCTCGGTGGCCTGCTCGACGAGAGTAACCCCGTGGTGGAACGGCAAATTTGCGATTTGCTCGACCGTCAAGTGCATGAACGCGGGTTGTCCTACCACAACCTTCGCTGCCGCCACTCCGGGAGGACTCACTGGGTCGAGTTTCACCTCGTTTTCGATGATGACCTCAGCGTCGGTGAAGCGCATGAGGCTGCGACGCAAATCGAAGCAAGTGTGGCGGATTTACTCCGTCCCGATGGTCGGGTGATTTCCCATCTCGAGCCGAAATCGGCGGAGCATCACGAAGAGAGCTGGGAAGGTCGGTGAACTTAGCCCCCGATCTCGGTGCGTCCCGAAAGCTGGGCGCCTTCCTCCATCGAGAAAACCTTGGACTTGATGTCGCCGTTGATCCGCGATTTATCCTTCAACTCGCAGCGCTGTGAGGTGATCTTGCCCTCCACCTTGCCGTAGACTTTGACTTCACCGGCGGTGACGTCTCCCTTGATCATCGCATTTTCGCCAATCGTTACCCGGCCCTTTTCCGAGGTGATTTCACCATCGATTTTTCCATCGATGATCATGTCATTGGAAAAGCGAATGGAACCGGTGATTTCGATTCCGCTGGAGAGCACATTTGTCTGGGTTGCCATGGGGCACTTAAATGAACAAAGCCCGAGGAACTTGGCAATCGCAAAGATTGCAGCCGACAGGGGCCGTGAAGTGTTCGCGGCAAGGATTCAACTTCCCCGCCTCGCACACCACCACAAGCGCTGAAGTGCTGACGATGACATCGTTGAGGCAGAAATGGATAAAATCAGGTAAAACATAGGTAAGGACCCCGCTTGTTTTCACGAATCGGGCAAAATCGAGTAAAGCAATGAGCAATCCACTGATGCTTCCCGAACCGAACGAGCTTCGATTCTCCCCACGCCTTCTCGGTGTCCATGAGCGCGCGATCCTTGACCGGGTGGAGGAGCAGGGGCTTGTTACGATGGCTGATGTCATGGCTGCTACAGGTGCCCTTCGTGAAAGTGTCCGCAAGCGGCTTGGGCAGTTGGTTAAAAAAGGTTTCTTGATGCCCCAAGGAAAAGGCAGGGCCGCCGCTTATCGCAAAGCCTGATTCGTTCACTCAATCAAACGTGACGGAACGTGTGCGTTCTAATCCCTAAAAAAGTGGTGAGATCATTCCACTTTCAGCCAAAGATTCTAGCACGTTTCGGGGATGTTAACCGTCAGGCAGTCGCCTGAGACTGTGGCCTGGCCCTTGGCCACAAGAACCCGCTGCTCCGACGAGCTTCCAACGGGCGCATTCTCGCATTTAAACCTTGTGGACAACTTTCCTACAAGCCCAAGCCGATTCGCATCGTATCGATTCAAGATCATCCGAAGGCCTGCAAGTTTCAGCCCGTTACCCAGTCAAATCTCGACGGGCCTTGTTTTTCTAAGATATTAAAAAGGGCAATTTCAATTGAATTGGCATTAGCTGCTTGAATCCAGCTTTGAAATTGTGTAGTATGTTTTTTATGACGCGTGAATTTATGGTTTGAATGAAAAATTAACTCACAATCATAATTGTAACTTCAAGTTATAAAAATATTTAAAAAGTAAACATAAACTTTATTTTCCATTTCCTGATGCCGCCCATCTTAAAACCAAAAGTCAGTTTTATTGTTCCTTCATACAACTCATCGAAGACTGTTTCCTTGACGTTGGAAAGTATTTTTGAACAAACCGATTTTGATTGTATTTTAGATGTAATTATTGTTGATTCATCTGACAAAGATCAGGGTCGTATTTCTTTAAAAAAATACCAACAAGAAAAAGTCAAACTGATAGAACTCCCCCAAAAAACATGGCCAGCCATAGCGCGCAATCTGGGTGCCAAGGAAGCCAAGGGCGAAATTTTGATTTTTATTGATAGCGATGTTTATATTGAAAGAACATGGCTTTCGGCTATTATAACTGCCCATAAAGAAGGGTGTCTTTTTGGGAGTGGCGGCGTGCTTGTTGCGGAATCACAAAAGCACAATTCGCTGCCCGTTGCGCAATTGTATCTACAGTTTAATGAATATCTCGCGGTTGGGAAAAGACATAAAATAGGCGTGGTTCCATCCTGTAATATGTTTTGTGACCGATCTGTCTTTAACAAGGCAGGTGGCTTCCCTGAAATCCGGGCATCTGAAGATGTTTCTCTAAGCTTGATTATCGGGAGGAGTACCGATGTGTGGTTTATTCCGGAGGCGGTTGCTTACCATATTTTCAGGGAAAACTGGGATAGTTTTCGTCAAAACCAGATATTGCTAGGTAAATATGTAATCATTTACCGGAAAATCTTAAGCCCATCGATGATTTATCGCTGGGTTTTTCCAATTTTTCTTTTTCCTTTATTTATTTTTGTTAAGTTTGCACGAATCATAGGGCGAATTATTAAAGCTGGTCCAGTCCACTATTTAAATTTTATCAAGGTATTTCCTTTTTTCATTATTGGCCTTATTTTCTGGAGTTTCGGTTTCTTAAAAGGATGCATAACAAGGATCAAGCGCAATCAATCATAGCATAAAAAATCAACTTAATGAATATTTTGTATGACAATATAGAAATAAAAGATGCTTTATCATTGATAATGCAGGCACTGTTTCTTAAAACCAAAAAAACTATTTTTTTTCTTAATGCCTATTGTGTTTATCAGGCCGATCAAGATGCTCATTACAGAGAAATTTTAGATCAGGCTGATCTGGTCTTGCCCGACGGAATCGGACTAAGAATCGGGACATGGATTCTAGGTGGCCAGATGAAAGAAAATTGCAACGGCTCTGATTTTTCTCCGATCTGTATATCATCGGCTTCAAAGGCGGGTTATCAAATTTTTCTTTTGGGCGGTAAACCTGGAATCGCCGATAAGGCCGCAGAAAAATTAAAGGAACTGGTCCCTGATGTCCTCATTGCCGGTACGCACCATGGGTATTTTGAAAACGATGAAAAAGTTATTTCCAGGATTAATCAATCCGGTGCTCAATTATTGCTTGTAGCAATGGGAGTTCCGCGGCAGGAAAAATGGATTATGAGATACCGTGATCGGCTAAATCCGACCGTTTGTCTTGGTATCGGGGCTTTGCTCGACTATCTATCTGAAAATGTTCAGCGTGCGCCTTTAATTTTAAGGCGCATTCATTTAGAATGGTTTTGGCGGTTTTTTGTTGAACCCAAACGGCTTTTTAAAAGATATTTTATCTATGGGCCTTATTTCATTTTTGTTGTCCTTAAATGGCGCTTGCGTGAAGTGGTCCCGGGGCAAAGGGCCATCAGGTTATTGAAACAAATCCGTCGTTAGGTAAAGCAGTACAAGCGTTACTCCAAGCGCCGAGCGTTTTTGCCACGCTCGGTCTGGCACGGTGATCTTCGGCGGTCCGACCGCTTTCACACGGCTTGGTGGCCATGCCCCCAAAGAGCGTGGGATCGTTAAAGGATCACCCCCTGCAAATCGGTCAGCGTGCTCAGTCCACTATTTTCTAATCTATGGGTTATCAATGATTTGCCAACGTTCTAATGGGTGCCGATCACATGAAGATTTTTACTGTCGGGGCGGAACAAAACCGGACAGAGACGGTTTGAAACTGGACTGGGAGACGGAACAAAACTGGATTGTCACGCAGTTGAATTGCGATTGGTTGATCCGCTGAGTCTTGCGAGCGACGGTTCGGCGTAGTTCGCAGGATACGGCTCTGCTGGAGAGCAGCCGGAGCGGCGGGCTCCGCCAAAGGGGCCTTCCCTTCTGGGCCGCGTGTTGGCGCCATGCTCTCGCGCGGCCCGAATCTAACGACCACAAGCCCATTGGCCGTATGCGAAAAACTCCGGGGGTCTGGGGGCAGAGCCACCAAGGAGCGGGTGGAATGGCTGGCGTGGCAGTGGTGGACCAAGACATGTCCGCTGCGCGAAAAGAAACAAGTCGCCCACCGCCCGCTTCAGCGTCGAATCCTACATCGAAACCCACTTTGCTCACCTTGTTCGAAGCCCGCAGCGTAAGCCTTGGACTTACCAGCGTTTCCGGCGAGCAAGGATTGGCGAAATCTATCAGCACGATCGTTCCATTCACCAACGGTGGTATGCGCGGATCAAACAATCTCTGCTGCTCACCGTCGACAACCACTCCGGTCGCAACATTGCAGGCACCTTTGTTTCGGCCGAGACAACCCAGAACCACTTCCCCATTTTCGGCGGGCACTTGAGGCCCACGCCCCAGGCCAATGGCAAAAGCGAGCGGCGTTTTGGCACGTTTCAGAATCGATTGGTCTCGCTCCTCGCTCACGCCAAGGTCGAGAGCTGGGAACATGCCGACCAAACGATGTACTTCGAAGGGCAGAATTACGAGATCGCCACCATCTCGAAGAAGTCGGTCACCATCGCAGATCATCCAAACCGGAAATTCTGGGTTGTAGAGCACCCTCCGAAGAACGTTTGGCCCACTATTTTAGGGGGCTTTTAGCCTTTAACAGATCCCGGTTTTGAATAGGCGACAAATCCGGTTTTGAACCGTCGCCGACAGGATTTCACAACTGGCTTGCCTGATCTTCGTTCAGCCGTTATTCCCTTCCTGCACATCTGGCACATTCGCCCCCGTAGTTCAATGGATAGAACAAGGGTTTCCTAAACTCTAGATTCAAGTTCGATTCTTGACGGGGGCACATCTTAAAATACGCCAGAACCCTCGATATTCAGGGGATTATCAGCCAATCTTAATCCTTGGCGGGTTGCGCTGGAATGCGTCACAAGGGGTCAAAATGCGAGTTTTATCCGTAAGAAACCGTGAGAGAAAAACCTTGGATAGACGGCCCAACAATTGGGCAAGGTGAGGGCTAAAGTATCAGCTCAGAACCTACAGTTCAAACTCACTGAGGACCGATGAGAGGCGCAGGTCCAAAGCCTTTGCCAATTTCAGGGCAGTGCGCAGCGTGGGCGTACGGTCGCCGCTTTCGAGTTTCGGGGTGCCAACGTGAGTCATTCCTGCCTTTTCCGCCAGCTTTAAGATAGCTGGCCACAAAAATTACTTGTAACAGTGGTTACGGAGCATAGGACTGAGTTAACTAGATTATCGTTATGAAGACTTTTAATTTCCTTCCGCTATGCCTGATCTCTTTGTTCGTGCAGTTTTTTGGATCATTTGCGTCCGGGCAAGAAAAGCCATCCGCCGACCAGGTGACGGAGTGGAAAAAGGCAGCTGAACAGGGGAACGCCGATGCCCAATGTAGCCTCGGATTTTGCTACCACCTCGGTCAGGGCGTACCGCAGGATTATTCGGAAGCCGTGAAGTGGTATCGCAAGGCTGCGGAGCAAGGAAACGACGATGCCCAATACAACTTCGGACTTTGCTGCTTTAACGGCACAGGCGTACCGCAGGACTATTCGGAATCCATGAAGTGGTTCCGAAAGGCCGCGGAACAGGGGCTTGCCGCTGCTCAAAACGACCTCGGAACTTGCTACAACAATGGCTTAGGTATCCCCAAGGATGCGGCCGAGGCGGTCAATTGGTATCGCAAGGCCGCCGAACAGGGTAATGCCCTCGCCCAATACAATCTCGGGGTTTGCTATGACAATGGCTTAGGTATTCCGAAGGATGCAACCGAGACAGCGAAGTGGTTCCGAAAGGCCGCTGAACAGGGGGACGCCGATGCCCAATGTAGCCTCGGAACTTGCTACTACGACGGCACAGGCATTCCGAAGGATGTGGCGGAGGCGGCCAATTGGTATCGTAAGGCTGCTGAACAGGATAATGCCAAAGCCCAATACAGCCTCGGATTTTGCTGCCACTTCGGTCAGGGCGTACCGCAGGACTATTCGGAAGCCGTAAAGTGGTATCGCAAGGCTGCGGAGCAAGGGCATGCCCTCGCACAATGCAACCTCGGAACTTGCTACAATAATGGCTTAGGCATCCCGAAGGACGTGGCCGAGGCGGTGAAGTGGTTCCGAAAGGCTGCCGAGCAAGGGAATGCCCTCGCACAATGTAACCTTGGAGTTTGCTACAACAATGGCATAGGTATCTCGAAGGACACCGCCGAGGGAGTAAATTGGTTTCGAAGGGCTGCTGAGCAAGGAAATGCCTTTGCGCAATGCAACCTCGGGGCGATTTATACAAATGGATTAGGTGTGACACGAAATTGCTCGGAAGCCGTGACGTGGTATCGCAAGGCTGCGAAGCAGGGGGATGCTACGGCCCAATTTAGCCTTGGAGTTTGCCATACTAATGGAGATGGCGTGACAAAGGACGATGTAGAAGCCGTTAAATGGTATCGCAAGGCCGCTGAGCAGGGGCTTGCCGCTGCTCAATGTGGCCTCGGGGCCAGCTACACAAACGGATTAGGTGTGTTGAAAAACGAAATCGAGGGCTACAAGTGGACGCTTCTCGCGGCGGCTCAAGGAGATGAAATTGCAAAGAAAAATATGTCGATTTCCGAAAGTCACTTATCACCCGCCCAGCGGGCCGAGGGCCAGCGTTTGGCGCAAGAGTGGGAAACCAAATAGCGTAGTAGGCGAGAAGCCTTAACACGTACTGCGCACGAAAGCGCTGGCGGCTTAAATTAGCAGTAATCATTATTCGCTAATACAATAAGCAATCGCGCCTAAATTCCTGTGCCGCAAATCGCACAGTCTCAAACAAGCCAAGCAAATGCAGGCTGGGATATTGAAAGTAACGCGACTTTGTAAGCGTGCTGGGAGAGTGCAGCCGACGATAGGCTAGGGGGGGCGGGGTGTGGGCCCCCTCCACCTCTATGATCGCCGCTCTGGCTTCGCGCACTTGAGCTTCCGTACCGTGCAGTGTTCCAAGTGCCTGCAAGCTGAGTTGATGGAGCGGCTTTTCATCGTCATCTCCGCTGCGCGCGAGCAGTCGTCTATTCTCGATTCCGTGCCCTGCCGCCTCTAATACAAAGCGCGCTGCTTGCACGCGGGCCGCTGGCGAGGTCGTAATTGACGCGGCGATGGGCGCTGAGCTTGGAATCTTCGCTTGCCAATCTCTGGGGGTGAGAATCATGCTCCCCACCATGACTGAAGAAATCTCGCACTGGAAGGGAAGCTCATCGCAGTGGCTTAATCTTGGCCCGATCGCGGTGACCTCGGTGGTTTTTGTTGGGATTCTCATTGGCGGGCTCTATTTTCCGTTAGCGCTGGTCGCGTGGGTGCTGCCTGTTGGATACTTGATTTGGAAGTACCTTGAGGTTCGGTGCAGAGTTTTCGAGCTCACCAATGAGCGAATCCGGATCACCTCGGGTGTGATCAATCAAAGCATCGACGAGATTGAACTCTATCGGGTCAAGGACTCGCGGACCATTCGCCCATGGTGGATGCGTCTCACTGGCCTCGCTTCGATTGTGTTAGAAACCTCGGATCGCTCGACGCCCGTTTTGGTGATTCCGGCCATTCGCGAGGGCATGGAAATCCGTGAATTGCTTCGTCAGCAGGTCGAGCTTCAGCGCGACCGCAAGCGCGTCCGCGAGATGGACTTCGATGAGCATGGTGGAGATTTCAGCCACTGAAGCTGAAATCCCACAATGCGCTTGGGTTTCATGAAATCGAGGCGGGTGGTGCCTTGTGGCCGGGCGTTATTTTTTCGGCTCGTCCTCAGCGGGCGGTACTGAGATCGGTGGCGTGACCGCCTCGATTGGCGGGGTGGTTGCCGTCACCGGTGGGCGAGCGATCATGCCACCCGGGAATTTCTGCACATTGGCGGTGGGCTTGGCGCCGGCTGATGGAGCGGGTGCGGGTTTGGTCAGAAGCGTGGCACGCTCCTTGAGGAGAGCTTCGACGGTGCTCTTGGTCACTTCGAACGTGATGCCGGAGAATGCTTTTTCCTTCGTTAGTTTTTCGGCGAGTGTTTTCTGCTGCTCGGCAAAGGCCATGTCCTTCGACTTTGCGTCCTCGGGTTTTTCGCCCTCGTCTTTTTTGCGTTCCTTGGCCAACTCGGCGGTCACGTCCACGGTGAGAAGGAATTGCTCGCTTGCGGGTGGTTCACCAGCACTTTCCGAAGGGGCAGGCTTTGCCTTGTCGGTCTTTGCGGGGGTGAGGTGGATCGTGTAGGTGAAGCCATCGAAGGTTTCAAGGGTTGCGTTGCGTTTGCCGATGGTGGCAGCGCGGGTGGCGACTTGGCTAACTGGCACGACATCATCGAAACGTGCGTAGGAGAAAATGCTCTTCAGTGGATTGGTGGCCGTGGTGTCGAGAACTTCGGTCGGGGAAGCGCCATCGAGCTTGAACTCAGCGGTATCGGCATCGCGGGTGAGTTTCCAAGCAGCATCAGACTTATCTAAGGCGCTCACGGTGATGGATTTGATTTTCTCAAGGCTGATGAATGCCGAGTCCAGCCAGCGCTTTGGATCCGAGCTGATCGATGAGAACATCTCGTGCACTGCGTAGAATCCGGATTCATCGGCATGGTTGCGGACATAGCGACCGACCGCGCCGCCAGCACCCATGGGGGATGATTCGGCGCCGTTTTCGATATTTTTTCCGAGAGATACCTTGGCGATTTCCTTGCCGCTAGCGTCTTTGAAGCTAGCGGTTAGGCCGTGATCCGCAGGTTTGGAGGCGGCTTCATCCATGCCAAAGCGAGGCGCAAACGACGGACCCGCTTCGAGTGCCAGCGTGACCTTCAGTTCACCAAGCGTGCGAATGAAATCGTTGGCGAAGGTGTTGTTTGCTGGGTAGTCATCACGCTGGGAGATTTTCCACTTGCCGTCTTTTTTGGTGAGGGTGACTGAGTCAGTGGCGCCTTGGATGTCGACCGATGTCGTCTCGGTGGCAGGGAATGATTCAAAAAGTGTCTGGCCCCTGCTGCGTTTGATCGTGCTGCTGGTCGACTGCTTTTGGCTGATTTTTAAGGTGGCCACTGCAGCACCGAGTGCGATGGCAATGACCCAGAGGATGGTAACCTGGCGTTTGTTCATGGTTGAAATGAAGTTTGGAGATTTTGAGAGAAAGGAGACGTTAGAATTCGATGCGGGGTGGGGCGTTATCTCGCGCGAGTTGCGCGGCGGCGTTTGATGAAGAGCGAGAGTCCGACGAGGATCACAAGGGTCGGCATGGCGGCGACGTTGAGCAGGGTGATTTGCGCGCCGAGTTTATCCTTTTGGCGGCGGAGTTCTTTTTCTTGGTCGCGAATGAGCTTGGCGTATTCCACCTGTTCGGCGCGGAGTTTTTTGATTTCTTCTTCTTGAGCGGGTGAGAGGTAGAGTTCAGAGCCACTTGATTTTTGGGATTGGAGTTGGCTGAGTTTTTGTTGGGCGGCCTTGCGCTTGTTTTCGAACTCCTCGATTTTCACGCCGACCGTCTTGTTGAAATTGGCCTCCATTTCTTGGATTACCGTGAATGGACGGCGGATGGCGGAGCGCGAGCGCGAGCCGATCAGATACTTGGAGCCGGTGGCTTGATCGAGGAGGTTGAAGAGCAAACTTGAATTCCCGTTAGATGGTGAAGCCATCTGTGTGCCGCCGAAGTTTTGCACATTGTAGGCGAAGCGGTCATAGAATGCATCCACATCACCAATCAGGAAGACATTGCCCGGGGCCGCGGCTTCCTTGAGGGATTCAGGCTTTGGCGCGTCCTTGTCCGCAGGGGTCTTCGTGTCTTCGGTTGCGGCTTTGGGTTTGCCGTCAGGGAAGGCGGTTTTGAATTTGCCGGAAAGGTGGGTCACGAGATCGTAGGCGGTTCCATTCGATTTGAGGGTGCGTGCGAGTGCGGGATCGAGTTGAGCCGCGCGCATTGCACTGACGAAACCGGCTTGGGTTGTCGAGCGGATGAGGGTGTCTGCGGTTACGCCCGCAGTGCCAGTCTTGGTGAAGGCGCCGGGGAGGAAGAGGGTGACCGATTCTAAAGATTTGGTGATTACGTCATCCTTCATGGGCATCGCATTTTTTCCAAGGGTAAGCACAGCGAGTCCGACACGGTCTCCGCCAAGTTTGGTGGCAAGCGTGGGATCAGCTAGAACTTGGGTGGATTCAAAGGAAATCCCCCAGGCGGGGAGGAGCGTGGGAAGCGTAGAAGTGGTGGGAGTTCCCTGCTGGCCCATCATGGGATTCCCGCCGCCCGTCATTTGTGCTGCCACCGAGTAAGCGTCGAGGCAGGCGACAACGGTTCCGCCGCCGAGCACGTATTGGTCGACTGCGAATTCGGTGGCTGGTGTGATCCCCGCAGGGTGGAACATGAGAAGAACCTTGATTTCCTTTGGATCGATGGTGGTCGAGTCCATGGCCACATCCACCACATTGAACGACTGTTTGAGTTGCTGATAGATCACCCAGCCTGGGGTTGGGGGTTGGCCCGGCATCATGGCTGGGGCTCCCTTGAGGTCGAAGGCCGTCATCACGCCGATCTTTGGTTTGGTCGGTGTGGTGACTTCGCCGATGGCTTTCGAAATGTGGTATTCCAGCATCGTTTCCTCACGTGGGTTGAGAAATGGAATCACGCTGGTTTTATCTAGGCAGGAAATGGCGAGGCCGAAGTAGAGGTTCTGGTCGTCCATGCGCTGGCCGCTGATGCCATCGAGGTTGGCGGAGTCCTCAGCATCGGTGTCGGGTTGGGGGTCGAGATTTTCGATGCGGAGTTTTCCCTTGGAGAGTGAGGCGTATTCCTTGAGGAGGTCATCGACTCGGCGCATGTGGAGTTTGAGTTCCTCTGGCATGTAGTCGGTGCTACGGGATGCATAGTAGCGAATCACGACAGGGGTATCGAGTTCCGTGAGGATCGAGCGGGTGCCGCTTGAAACGGTGTGGACCTTGTTTTCGGTGAAGTCCGTGCCGCGGTTGCCGAGCGGCGTCATCGAGACAAGCCAATTTGAAAGCAGGGCGATCGTGACGAGCGCGGCAACACCGAGGGCTGCGCGGGTGACCGGATGGGTGGTTTTCATGGGCGTTGAAATTTTGGATTAAAATGGGATGGAATGGTGTCCTTAGGCGCGCTTGGATGAAAGGATGGCATTGGTGCCGAGGAGGCAGACGGAGATGATCGAGCCGAACCAGATGAAGTCCTTTAGCCGGAAGATTCCGCTGCTCAGCGAGCTGAAATGATCCCAGACCCCGAGAGCGACGACGCCTTCGAAGATGCTGGGAGATAGGACTTTGGAGAGTTCGCGAGTGACGGGGTCGTAGCCGCAAAGCAGAACGAGCACACAGATCGAGACCGAGACGATGAGGCAGACGACTTGGTCGCGCGTGCAGGCGGAGACCAGCATCGTGATGGCGAGGAACGTGCAGCAAACGAGGAAACTGCCAAGGTAGCCGGAGAAGATCGCACCATTGTCGGGGTCACCCAGATAATTCACCGTGCAGACGATCGGAAAGGTGAGCACCAGTGCGATCAGCCAGACGGTGGCGGCGGCGAAATATTTTCCGAGGATCGCGCTCCAAGTTGAGAGGGGAAAAGTCCCTAGCAGCTCGATGGTCCCGGTGCGTTGTTCGTCAGCCCAGAGTTTCATGCCAACGGCGGGTGCGAGCAGCATGTAGACCCATGGCTGCCAGAAGATGAATGTCCATTCGAGTGATGAGTCACCCACTCGCATGAATTCTCCGAAGGTGAACGTAAGTCCAAGCGAGAACAGGAGGAAGATGACGATGATCGCGTAGGCGGTTGGCTGCGAGAAATAGCTGGAGAGCTCGCGTTTGTAGATGGTGCAGGAAGACATGGTGAAATCGTCTGGTTAGATTTTTGGGTGGATCAAGCGGCGGCTTCGGTGTCGCGTGAGGTGACCTTGCGGAACAAGTCGGTGAGTGAGCCCGTGCCCGATTGATCGAGGAGTTCGGCGGGCGTGCCATCGGCCACGATTTTCCCTCGGTCGACGATCACCGCACGGCTACAAGCGGCCTCGACTTCCTCGAGGATGTGGGTTGAAAAAAGGATGGCCTTGGTTTGGCCGAGGCGTTTGATGAGTTGGCGGACTTCAAATTTCTGGTTGGGGTCCAAGCCGTCGGTGGGTTCATCGAGAATCAGCACCTCTGGATCGTGCAGGAGTGCTTGTGCGAGGCAGGTCCGGTGGCGGTAACCCTTCGAGAGCGTATCGATCGATTGTTGGGCCACGGTATTGAGGAAGCAGGTTTCGATGGCGCGTTCGACCGCGTCATTTTTTTCGGTGCCTTTGAGGCCACGGATCGATGCGCAAAATTTGAGGAACCCGATGACCGTCATGTCATTGTAGAGTGGAGCGGACTCGGGGAGGTAGCCGATTTTGGTTTTGGCTTCACGAGGGTTGTCGACGATCGAGATTCCGCAGACCTTGGCATCGCCGGAGGTGGGCGGGATGAAGCCGGTGATCATGCGCATGGTGGTGGATTTTCCGGCGCCATTTGGTCCGAGGAAACCAAGGACTTCGCCCTTTTTGACGGTGAACGAAAGATGGTCCACGGCGCGTTTGGTGCCGAATTGTTTGGTGAGGTGGTCGACTTCGATCATGGGATAACAAGAGGTGGGATTAGAAATTCGTGCGTTAAGCGGTGCCGCGCCGAAAAATTGTTTGGAAAAATGTCTAACTCGGAAAGGATTGGCGAGAAAGGTAATTTTGTGGGGTCAATCGGCCTTGCATCGAGCGGGGCGGGGTGTTTCCATTCATGGACATGGCCGCCATTGACCTTCCTGAGCGCTGCGGCGTGATGCTTTTGCCAGATTGTACCTTGTTTCCGCACGGCGGTTTGCCGTTGTTTGTTTTCGAGCCGCGCTATCGCAAGATGCTTGCGGAGGCGTTGGAGGGGGATTGTTTCTTTGGGGTGGGGCGGCTTTTAGGCGATGAGTCGGGAGATCCAGCAGAATATGTGGCGAGGGTGGGTACGGTCGGGCTGGTTCGGGCATCCCGTGAGCAGGACGACGGCACGTCTCAGCTTCTGATCCACGGGGTGATGCGGGTTCGTTTCACCGAGTGGCACGACGATCGGGACTATCCGTGTGCTAGCATTGAGCCGGTCATTTCGCAGTTTGCGCCCGAGTCGCAGGCGGAGGCGGCCATCAAGACCCTGCGGGGAGCGGTTGAGGATGCGATCCGGCCATTGCCGGAAGAGGTTCAGGCGGGGATCACTGCGTTGTTGGATCGCGCCGATGATGTGGGGTTGATGACCGACCTCATTTCCCAGCAGTTCATTCATGAGGCGAATCTCAGGCAGCGGTTGTTGGAAATGGATTCGATCGGTGACCGGATTCCGCTCATTTGTGATTTTCTCGCGAGGGCGCAGCTCGCCCTTGAGGACTGATGAGGGTTGATCTGGTGGGATTGAGCCATAAATGAGCCCCTGCGATGAGATTCAGGGTTGAGTCCGTCGCGTTATTCCGTGAAAATCTTCGTGGATGAGAATTTTGGTCGTTGGCAAAGGCGGGCGTGAACACGCTCTCGTGAGGGCATTGGCGGAATCGCCGGGTGCGCCCGAGTTGTTTTGTTATCCTGGCAGCGATGCCATTTTTCGCTTGGCCAAGCCGATCGAGGCTGACGGACTTGAGTCGCTGGTGACCTGGATGAAGTCCAATGCGATTGATCTCTGTGTGGCAGGTGAAGAGAGCTATTTGGTCAAGGGTGAGGGGCTTGCGAATCTTTGTGAAAAACAGGGGATTCCTTGCTGGGGCCCGCCCAAAGAATCGGCGCAACTCGAGGCAAGTAAGGAATTTGCGAAAGAATTTCTGGTCCGCAATGGGATCCCGACGGCGCGTGCCACGGCGACGGATACGCTCGGCGAGGCGTTGCAAGCGATTGGCGGCGAGTTCCCGACGGTTCTCAAGTTTGACGGCCTTGCGGCGGGGAAGGGCGTGGCGGTTTGTCCGGATGAAGCGTCGGCCTTGGCTTTTCTGGACGAGGTGTTCACTCAGCGTCGTTTTGGGCCGGGGCGGGTGCTGGTCGAGCAGTGTCTCACGGGCCCTGAGGTTTCGGTGTTTGCCGCAATTGTGGACGACCAATACTTGATTTTCACGCCAGCGCGAGATTACAAGCGTGCATCAGATGATGACCTTGGGCCGAATACCGGTGGGATGGGTGCGGTGGCGAGCCGCCAACTGGTTTCAGAGGAGGTGCTGGAGGTCATCGAGCGAGAAATTGTTCGGCCCACGGTCAATGGCCTTCGGCAGGAAAATTTGCCCTACCGCGGATTTCTCTATTTCGGATTGATGCTCACTCCCACTGGGCCGCAGGTGATCGAGTACAATTGCCGGTTTGGCGATCCAGAGTGTCAGGCGGTGATGCCGCTGGTTCGTGGAGATCTCGCTGGATTTTGTTTGGCCGGTGCCCAAGGCCAGCTTCGCAGCGATCTCATCGCTTTCAGCGATGGGTGGAGTGTGTGCGTCATCCTTGCCTCGGCGGGATACCCTGAAAGTTCCCGCAATGGCGACCGGATTTCTGGGCTTGATGCCATCACCGACGCTCGAGTGTACCACTCCGGAACGCGGATCGATGCTGCGGGAAATTGGGAAACTCAAGGTGGCCGCGTGCTCGCAGTTGTCGCCGGTGCCGAGACGCGGGAGGTGGCCGTGACTCGGGCTCACGCGGCGGCGGATTGCGTCGCATTCGATGGGTTGCAACGGCGGCGCGATATTGGTATTCTCAATTTTTAACACACACCCCTCATGGAAAGAACGTTTACTGCCGAAGACATTGCCGCCGGAGTCGAGCGCCTCGCTCAGGCGATTCGGGCAAAACACATCGGCCAACCCATCGCGTTGGTTGGCATTCGTAGCCGTGGCGATGAAGTCGCCGAGCGGGTCCTGACGCTGCTTTCCGCTGAGGATCAATGGGACTTATCGTTCGGCGTGTTAGATATTTCCCTCTATCGCGATGACTTTGAGCACCTCCACGAAAACCCATCCCTGCAAGAGAGCGATATCCCGTTTTTGGTCGATGGTGCGCACATTATTTTAGTCGATGACGTGCTTTTCACCGGGCGGACGATTCGGGCTGCCTTGGATGCACTCTCTGACTATGGGCGCCCGGCATCGGTCGAGCTTGCGGTGTTGATCGACCGAGGACACCGGGAAATGCCGATTCAGCCGAACTATGTTGGTATCCTTCTCGACACCTGCCGCCACGATCATGTATGGGTTTCTCTCGTAGGGAGCGACGGAGTGGATCAAATCCAGATTGTCGCAAAGGAAAATCCATGAGTCTCCTGCCGCAAAACAAGAAGTCTGCCGATGAAATCGCTAGAATCCGCGAGGATCTTGGGATTCCTGGTCAATTTCTTGCCGAAAAGAGTTTGCCTGCGGAGGGCGTCCATTTGGCGAAGGAAGAAGTCCCTATCGATTCCAGCTCGCCGCCAATCGGGGCGACGCAGGCTCCGGCATCAGATGAATTGGCAGGTGCGCCTGCAGCCGCTCGTTCTCCCAAGGTGGTTCGTTCGTTGCGCAAGTCCGAGCAGGCTCCGCTGCCAGTGGAGCGTCCCTCCGTGCAGCCCGTGGAATCGATTCTCCCTGTTCTGAAACACTCCGATCGAGAGCTCCAAGAACTGCGGCGAAGGGAAGCTCTTGCGGCGATTGGGACTTCGGGCCAGGCGGTCCATCCTCTCCTTCGAAGCGCGCATCCGGTGATGATCCTGCCAGGATACTTGCTCGTGATGGCAGCACCGATTTGCTACGAAGTTTATCAATTGAGGATGCGAGTGCCATCAGCCTGCATCCTGCTTGCGATGGTTTTCTCATTGATCATCTTCATCCGAAAGCCGCAATCGCGGCATCACGCAGCCTTCATCGTCGTGATCGCCATCTTTGTCATCGTTTTTGGCGCTCTCCATTATTTTCCCCATCTACGGCATGGTACGTAAAGACTTACTCGACATCGCCTCGCTCGATCGCGGAGACATCGAACACCTCCTGGATCAATCGGTTCCCTTTAAGGAGCTCTTCACGCGGTCCGTGAAAAAAGTTCCAGCGCTCAAGGGCAAGTCAGTTCTCATGCTCTTTTACGAGCCAAGCACCCGCACCCACTCTTCGTTCGAAGTTGCGGCCAAGCGTCTTTCTGCTGATGTGACGAACTTCGATGTAGCTCATTCGTCGATTGCCAAGGGTGAGTCTGTTAGAGAAACTGTTGAGACGCTTCAAGCCATGCGGACTGACTACATCATTGTTCGCCATGGCCGCTCCGGCTTGCCGAGCATGATCGCGAGACAGACCCGGGCATCAGTCATCAATGCGGGTGATGGTGCACACGCACACCCGACCCAGGCGTTGTTAGATGCTTTTACCATCAAGGAGAAATTCCCGGACCCGACAGGCAAGAAGGTCCTCATTGTGGGCGACATTCTCCATTCGCGAGTTGCGCGCTCGACCAGCACCATTCTGAAAAAGCTCGGGATCGATGTGGCTTACCTTGGCCCGGGATCATTGGTTCCACGCATGGGTCCTGAAAATATCCGCCGCTTCACGGATTATAAAGAAGCCATGGTTTGGTCACCCGATGTCGTCTACTTGCTGCGGGTTCAGATGGAGCGCCAAGACGTCCAGTTTTTTCCCAGCATTCGCGAGTATCACAAGCTCTATGGAGTGACCGAAGCCCGCCTTGATGAGATTCGGAAGCGCGGGTTGTACATCATGCACCCGGGACCTGTGAATCGTGGTGTTGAGTTGTGTGACGCCGTCATGGACTACGAACGTAGCCTCATCAACGACCAGGTTGAAAACGGAATCGCTGTTAGAATGGCGGTGCTCTATTGGCTGAAGCCAGGCGTGGCTGCGGACAGGCCCTCGTGATTCTACAAGTTGGCACCGGCTGGAATCCAACCTAGAATCCGCGACCGGGATGCGGCTGGCATGAGCGGATGGGTCAGGCGCGGGCACTGGTAGCGAAGGTTCGGCGAGATGATTCTCAACCTATTTCAGGTGCGGCGCCCTCGCCGCATCCATGGTGGTGTGGTCATTGCGGGTCGATTTCACTGTCAGGGGAGCACACGCGCCCTCGCGTGTCGGATGTGGCGCCCTCGCCGCATCCATGGTGGTGCCGTCCTTGCGGGCCGAATTCACCGTCCGCGCGTCCCTGTGAGAGTCTCGGGTAGTTGGAAACGCTAGGCGAAAGCTCATCCCGCCGCCCCCCTTGGGAAATCC
>JAPJNB010000026.1 GCA_026461385.1 Akkermansiaceae bacterium | reverse complement strand
GCCACATCCTGCTCGAAGGGGTGCCCGGATTGGCGAAAACCCTCGCAGTGAAGGCGCTGTCGGGCTCGCTTGATGCCACGTTTGCCCGTTTCCAATTCACTCCCGACCTGCTTCCCGCAGATCTGGTGGGAACCATGGTTTACCACCCGCAGGAAACCCGCTTTGAGCCGAAGCTCGGTCCGATCTTTAAAAATCTGATCCTCGCAGACGAGATCAACCGCGCCCCAGCCAAGGTGCAATCCGCCTTGTTGGAGGCGATGCAGGAGCGCCAAGTCACCTTGGGGGATCGATCCTACCCGCTGCCCAAGCCGTTTCTCGTGCTGGCAACTCAGAACCCGATCGATCAAGAGGGAACCTATCAACTCCCAGAGGCCCAACTCGACCGATTTCTTTTAAAAGTAACCGTCGGCTACCCCACCAAGGATGAGGAGTTGGAAATCCTCGACCGGATGGCGACTTCCACCCCGCCGTATGACACGAAAACGGTCGCAACGCCGCACCAAGTCGCGGCATCGCGCGAGCTGGTCAATGAAATCTACATCGACCCTGCCATCCGCAAATACATCGTGCAAATCATCCACACCACGCGCTTCCCTAGCTCGGTGGATGCCTCATTGAAAAATCTCATCCGCGCCGGCGCGTCACCCCGTGGCACCATCAACCTCGCCCTCACCGCTCGTGCGCGTGCCTTCATGCAAGGCCGTGCGTTCGTCACACCTCAGGATGTGAAGGACATGGCACTCGACGTCCTACGCCACCGGATTTTGCTCACCTACGAGGCCGAGGCGGAAGAAATGACGACCGACTCCGTCATCGAGCGAATCATGAGTAAGGTCGCTGTGCCATGAGGGTGTTAGAACTCACAACGACGAGCGGAAAAGTGGATGCCGAATGCTGACGGACGCACAAATCGACGAGATGATGGCGCGCGTGCGCAAGCTGGAGCTGAAGGTCCGGCGCTTGGTACGCGAGTCTTTCTCGGGTGAGTATCGCTCGTCATTCCACGGGCAGGGCTTGGACTTTGACGACTTTCGCGAATACCAGCACGGCGATGAGGTCCGGTTCATCGATTGGAATGTCACCGCTCGAATGAATCAGACATTTGTTAGAAAATTTCGTGAAGAGCGTGAGCTTTCGGTGATTCTCGCGGTGGATGTTTCGGGGTCGGCAGACTATGGGAGTGTGTCGATGAGCAAGCGTGAGATAGCCGCTGAAGCCGCAGCGGTTCTTGGGTTTAGCGCGTTGCACAATGGCGACAAGGTCGGGCTGCTCATCTTCGCAAGTGAGGCCGTGCTTTTTATCCCACCGGAAAAAGGCAGTCGCCACCTGCTGCGCATGATCCGCGAAATCCTCGTCGCAAAACCGGATAAGCCGAAAACCTCGGTGGCAGAAGCCTGCGATTTTCTAGTCAGAACGCTGCGGCGCAAGTCACTCGTTTTTATGATCTCGGATTTTTTCTCGGATCCATTAGAAAAACCACTTGGCAAGCTCGCCTGCAAACACGAGACCATCGCCCTGCGCTTGTTGGACCCACTAGAAATCAAGCTGCCAAAGGCTGGCCCGGTGGTGATGATCGACCCCGAGACAGGATTTGAAACGCTAGTGAACACGAGCAACTCGAACGTTCGCATGGGATATGCACGACTGATGGCGCGGCAACTCGAAGGCTGTGATGCCATTTTCAAAAAACATGGCATCGATTCCACCGATCTCATGACCCAGGGTGATACGCTGGCCGCACTGCACCGGCTGCTCAAGAAGCGTAGCCGCAAACGTTCCGGATAAATCGAGGATGAACGACAAAACCGGAAATTTTGAATTGCTGGAGCCGCACTCACCCGACGCGTTGATTCCCGATGCGCCGGTGGCACCTTGGGTGATCGCCGCAGTGGCTTTTTTCATCGTGGCCTGCGTGGTTTTCATTCTAACAAAAAAGCGGAGAGTGTTAGAAACCAGCCCTCAATCGCTACGGGCCGCCGCTCACGCTGTGGCCATCGAGTCGTTTGACCGCCTCGGAGCGTGTCATCCTCGAGACGCCGCAGTGCTGTCGTCCTTGATCGTGAGAAAATACCTCTCCGTCGCTGCGAAAGATCCTGCGCTGTTTGAGACGCACGAAGAAACCCTTTCGCGGCATGATGCGCTGAAGGAATTTTCCGATGTGGCTCGAGTCAGCGCGCACGATGGATTTGCCCGACTTGCGGCGTTAAAATATTCGCCCATGAATGCGGAGATCTCGAGCGAAACGATCGTACTTGAGTCGCGCCAACTGCTTGAAACGCTTCACCACGGATTTCAAGGATGAGCGCGATTTTTGACCACTTCCGCTTCGCTCAACCGGGTTGGCTTCTACTGCTCTTGCCGGCATTGTTCTTGTTGGTGCTTCGCCGCGGGAGGGGAGCGCAGTCCGCCGTCGTTTTTCCAAACCTCTCGGTACTCATCAGTCTTGGCCGGCGTGCTCATCAAGTGGCTTGGAGCCTCGGGCTGCCCCTCGCCTTTGCCGCATTGTTTTTCGCGATCCTGTCGATGGCGCGTCCTGTTTGGCGCAGCGAATACCAAAGCCGAACCGCCAGCGGCATCGACATCATGATCGCCTTCGACGTCTCGCTCTCGATGGACATCGATGACTTCATCGATCAGGGACAAAAGGTGAAGCGCATTGATGTGGCAAAGAAGGTGGTCGATGATTTCATCACCCGAAGAACCGAAGATCGGATGGGCCTGGTTGCCTTTGCTGGGCGGCCGCGGGACGCCAGTCCGATCACGCTGGATCACCGTTGGCTGAGAAACTCGCTCGCCGATTTGCGCCTCAACGATCAACGTGACCTTGGAACCATCAAGGAACAAGGAACCGCTATCGGATCCGCCTTAGCGGCAGCGTCGGTTCGGTTAGAATCGCGCGACACAAAAAGCAAGGTCATCGTGCTGATCACGGATGGAGCGAGTAACTCGGGAAAAATCTCACCGCTCGAAGCGGCCGAGCATGCACACACACTGGGGATTAAGATCTATACGGTCGCGATCGGCACGACCGAGGGCCGCGTGGAAAAGACGATCATGCGTTATCCTTATCAGGAGTTCGACTTGCCCACGCTGCAGAAAATCGCGACTCTAACGGGTGGTGAGCATTACTGGGCACAGGACCTTGATACGCTGAAAAAAACTTTTACCACGATTGATAACCTTGAGAAATCCACCGGTAAAAGCTTGATGGTGGTGGACGACACGGAGTTGTTTCCTTGGTTCGTTGGGATGTCCTTGATCGCGGCATTCATCTCGTTGATTTATAGGGTTTTCAAATCTCCCCACGCCATTTGACTCGATGAATTTCGCCTATCCAGGTTTGCTTGTCCTGCTCGTCCTGCTCCCAGTTCTGGGGGTGGCGGCGGTGGTGAAGGCGCGCTCAAGCCAGAGCCCATGGAATGCTTTTGCCGCTCCACGCCTGCGTGCGGCATTGATCAAGCGCTCGAGTTCGCTGCCGAGGTGGCTCGCATTGCTCTTTCTCATCATGGCGTGTGGCTTGATGATTTTCGCGCTCGCACGTCCCCGCATTGATGCCGGGATTATGACGGAGAAAACCTTGGGGCGAAATGTGCTGGTCGCACTCGATATTTCCAAGAGCATGCGGGTCGCCGACGTGAGGCCCGACCGCCTCACGCAAGCGAAGGTCGTCATTTATGAGTTGCTAGAAGCGATGCCGAACGAACGCTTCGGTTTCATCGGATTCGCTGGAGACGCTCATACCTACGCCCCGCTCACCGTCGACCATAGCGCGGTCCGTGAGACCGTCGAGCAGATCGATGAATCTTGGGCACCCCTCGGCGGATCGGATCTCGCGGCAGCGATTCATTTGGCCACTGAGACTCTTAAAAAAACCGGTCAGAAAAACAACGCGCTGGTGATCCTCAGCGATGGTGAAAAGCACTCGGGAGATCTTGAGTCCATGATTGCAGAGGCAGAACAAGCGGGCGTCTACATCATCGCCATCGGGCTGGGTACCGAAAATGGTGGCAGCGTCCCCAATCCAAATGCTCCAAACGGCCAGATGTTAGACCGTGCGGGTCAGGTGGTGATCAGCCGATTGCAGGGCGAAGTGATGCGCGAGTTGGCGGAAAAGACCAAGGGGCGCTACGCGGTGGCGGGGTCAGGTCTCGACATTACGGAACTGGTGAAATCGGTGGTCAAGGACCTCGATGCTTTTCAGATGGATGCACGCGAGCGGAGTATTTTTGTCGAGTATTATCAATGGCTGGTTCTACCATCGATTGTTTTACTGATACTATCGATCCTTGCCGGGACTCGCTGGAAAGGGATCCGTCTCTGGGGGGTGATCGCGGCGGGATTTCTAACATTGGATGATGCCAAGGCTGGCGGAACTTCTGAAGCCAAATCGGCATTGCTGTCGAAAGACAGCGAGAAAGCTCGCGATCTTTACCACCAACTCGCTGGGGATACTCGGTCGTCCGAACGTCAAGCACGGTACCGGCTGGGTGAAGCGACGGCAGCGTATCGGGCTGAGGATTTTCTAGCAGCTCGGACGGCATTCACCCAGTCACTGGCATCAGAGGATTCGCAGGTTCTCGCGAGTGGCCACCTCGGTATGGCGAATACGTTATTTCAACTGGGTTGGAAGGGCTTGTCTGGCGAGGCTTACCCTGCGCCACCCGCCGTCATTCCAGATCTCAATCGTTTCGACACGATCGCCAAGGAGGCGATGGCCAAGCTCCGTGCATCCGATGTCTTGGATGAAGGGGATTCGGCAGGGTATTCAAAAATCGAGTCGCTGATCCGCAATTGGGCGGATGCGGTTAGGCACTATGATTCGGTGCTCAAGCTGGCTCCGGCGGATCCAGCGGCTGCTGGAAACCGGCAGTTGGCATTGAAGTATCTGAGGCGGTTGGAAGAGTTGCTGAAGGAGGAGAAAGAGGAAGCGGAGCAAGCGATGCCACAGCCCCAACCCGGCAAGGGCCAACCGCAAGAGGGGGAAGGCGACCCGAAGGAGGGAGAAGGCGCCGGGAAAGACGACAAAGGCGATAAGGGTGGAGAAAATGGCGAGGACCCTAAAAACAACGGAAAACGCAAGGACAAGGACAAAGACAAAGATCAGAATAAAGACAAGGGAGATGGTGATCCGAACGAGTCGCCCGAGCAACGTGCGCGGCGAATCCTTAAGGAAAATTCGGATCTCGAAAAGGGCCCGATTTCTCCGGGCCAGCGTGAGTTTAAAGACCCCGAAAAGGATTGGTAACACGATGAAAACTAGCAAATTTTTGATAAAAGCCGCCGAGGCACTGGTAGTCTGTTTTTTTCTAACAGCAGTGGTTCATGGACAGATTACGAGCCGACTTTCGAGTTCGTTTTTGGCCCGTGGCGAGCAGGCATTGCTTGAGGTCTCGGTCGTGGGAAGCCAGCCGGATGAGATTCCGGAGGTCGGCAGGGTCGAGCGTGTGATGATCCAGCCATCGGGGAGAGGACCTCAGGCAAGAATGCTTCCGGGAAGAAAACTGGAATACATTTTTGAATACATCGTTTCGAGCTATGAGATCGGCAATTACGCGATCGGCCCGATTGAGGTTTCGGTCAATGGTAGCAAGTCTCTAACGGAAACTTTGGATTTTCAGGTTTTTAATCCTGACGAACTTCAATGGTCGGAGGTGCAGACCGGTGGCAAAACCATCCGCTACGCATGTTTCTTCAGGTCCATGAAGGATAAGCCTTTTGAAAATGAAACGGTGCCAACCGACATCAAGGTTTTTGTGCCGGAGGAGTTGATGGTTGAGGACTGGGGGATTCCAGACTTTGAGCGCGATGGGGTGACCGCGTGGCGTTTTCAGCCGTCGTTGATGCGGAGTCGAATTAATTTGTTAGGAAGTCGCTATGTGTCGGTGGCGTATCCCAGCACGATCACACCGACCCGGACAGGAGCCATCGGGATCGGCCCGGCGAAGATCCGGTTGACCACCCGAGAGGTGGTCATGGATCCATTCCCACGCCAGGTGAACGCAGAAGTGTACCTTCAGGTTCCTAAGTTGGTCATGGAGGCGGTGCCTCTGCCAGAAGGAGCTCCCGCTGGATTCGATAATGCGGTGGGTAATTTCAAGGTGACGGCTCAAGCGGCGAACACGGATCTTCAAGAGGGTGATCCGGTATCCGTTGACTTGGTCGTAAGCGGTAGGGGAAATCTGGATACGCTGCGCCCGCCTGTTCTTCAGGAGGTAACGGGCTGGAAGATCTATGGTACCACGAACGATCAGCGTGGGGATGAGCGCCGACAAATTTCTGGAAGTGTGGTATTCCATCAGTCGATCCGTCCCTTGGAGATGAAGTCGGAGATCCCACCCTACCGGTTCGTATTCTTTGATCCGAGGGACCAAGCGTATCGGACGGTTACCACTGAGCCCATTGCATTAAAGATGCAACCAGTACCAGCCAGCGCGGTGCCTCCGGTGGCGGTTCAACCCCAGCCAGTGCCGATTGAAAAAATGACGGATATCCTTGGCATCGTCCGCTCAGGTCCACTCATCCTGCCTGCGAATCCGGGTGGTGGAATTTGGTTGGGCCACTTCGTGGGTGCGCTGATCGTACTCGGATTGATTGTTAGAGCTTTTTGGGTTAGATATAACTATCTGTTAGAAAAAGATTCACTGCGCAGCGCGAGGGAGCGTGAACTTCGCGAGCTTGAAAATGCTAGCTCTGCGGATGGGGCTGCCTTTCTCAAGGCGGCTGGCACCTTCATTGAGCTCCGACTTGGGAATGATGTAAGCCCCGAGATGAAAGCAGTTCTCGCCGAGCGAGATGCGGTTTGTTTTCGTGCTGACCCATCGATGGTGATGCTTGCAACTGAGCGCCGCCGCCAGATTGTGAAATTGTTGCGCAGTGCGGCGGTCGGGTGCCTCGTGATTTTTGCGCTGGGCTCCGCGAATCTGGCGCATGCGGCGGATCTCTCTGAGCGTGCGGTTGAAGCCTACGATGCGGCCAAGTACGAGGATGCGGTGGGTCTTTGGTTTCATGCAGGCGCCTACGATCAACTTTCCGCAGATGCCCTCTACAACATCGGCAACGCCTGCTATCGTTTCAACGCGCCTGGCCAAGCTTCACTCTACTATCGCCGAGCATTGCTCCGAGATCCGAGTCATCATGAAGCCCGGCAAAATCTCCGTTTCCTTGAACGCAAGCATGGATCGATCGTGGTTCATCGCTCTGACTTCCAACATGCCATCACTGGATTCTCGCTGGCGGCGTGGCAAGCCACTTGTTGGGTCGGGGCTTGGTCGGTTCTGATTGCGTTGTTGGTTTTTCCTGCGACTTGCCACAGCTCTCGCTTCCGCATTGTGGCAGTTTGCATGTTGGTGATTGCTCCCATGCTTGTTTTGATCGGAGCGATTGGCTGGCGCAGCTATCCGAACGATGCCGAGTTTGCGCCACTCCAGCGTCAAGCGGTGGTGGTTGCGGATCGGGCGGCCTTGCACACGGACGCCGCACGCACCTCGCCGGAGGTGATCGATGCGCCACCAGGCTCGCTTTGTGAGATCATCCGTGAGTCCGGTCGTTGGGCCTATGTGGCTTTTGCGAGCAAAACTCGCGGTTGGTTGCCGGTCGAAGACATCGAAAAAATGATTCCAGTCGAGCCGGTGAAGGAGCCCAAGTTCCGAAAGCCGAAGGCCGATGGCAAGACGGCTTGATCGAGGTTTCGGGATGGGGTGTTAGCTGCTTGTTGGCTGGCGCCACGCTTGCTCTCAGTCGAGGGGATCATCCCTAATGTTTTCGTAGTTAGGTTCACCTTCATCTTGGCAAAGTTTGGTCTACAAGGGAAAAGCCGCATGGACCAATCTCAAGGGTTGCCATCACCTATCAGTTTGGCAGAGTCGATGCAGTGAAAGTTAGAAAAGCCGTCATCACTGCTGCGGGGAAGTCCCAGCGCACCTTGCCTCTCCAGACCTTGGTCGATCGCGATGGGACTTCAAAATCCGTTTTGGCCATTCTTGCGGGCGAAATCATCGCCGCGGGGATCGAGGAAATTGCGGTGATTGTCTGCCCGGGTGACGAGGAGGTCTACGCCGCCGCCGCTGGGTCATTTGCAAGCCACATGTGCTTTATTGCTCAGCCGGATGCGCTGGGTTATGGCCACGCGGTTCATTGTGCGGCCACTTTTACGGGAGACGATCCCTTCCTCCTGATGGTGGGCGACCACCTTTACCTGAGCCAAGTGGAGGCATCTTGCGTCGCCCAGCTTCTCGAGTCGGCAGCGACCGAAGACTGCGCCGTTTCTGCGGTGCAGGCCACCCACGAAAGCAAGCTGCCGCTCTATGGTGCGGTCGGCGGGCATCGGGTCCCGGGGAGCGATCGGCTCTATCAAGTTGAGAAGGTTGTCGAGAAGCCAACCCCCACCGAGGCCGAACAGAAACTCATCGTTCCGGGTCTGCGTGCGGGAAATTACCTTTGCTTTTTTGGACTCCACGTTCTCACCGCTGCGGTGATGAAAATCTTGGGCCGCCAGTTGATTGCCGGACGTGCAGATCTATCAAGCGCCCTCGCCGAAATCGCCCGCAGTGAGCGCTATCTGGCTCACGAGCTCAAGGGCCGCCGTCATGACATTGGCCTGCATTACGGGCTGTTCTCCGCTCAACTCGCCCTGGGCCTCGCGGGAAAAGATCGCGACGAGGTGCTTTCTAACATCGTCGAGCTCCTCGCACGGTCCCATGTCTAACAGATTTGGATCATGACCCTGCTGAATCTCATTACCTCTTCGAGCGACGACGTGCGCGACCAGTCGCTGGATCGCGCTTGCGAAAAATTGACTGGCGATGAGCTTCTTGCCGAGGCCGATGCGCTTGATGCATTCCGCCGTACGAGCGAGAACCTTTACCACCGGGTGAGGGCATTGTTGTTTCTCTACTCGATTTACCGTTTCCATCTTCCGTCGCGTCTTGAGCAGGTGAAAGCGAATGGAAAGCCGGGTGCAATTCCTTTCAAAGGGTACGAAAATCTTCTTGGTCGGCGCTTTGAGGAGGCGATCGATGTGTTCCTTCAAACGCAGCGGAGCGAGGGAGCCAGCGATGGGATTTCCAGTGCGCTTGCCTCGGTTTATCAGCGTCTTGCGTTTCAGACTCTAGCAGATCAAGTGCGCCGCAGTGTTCGCAGTGTGAGAGGGAATCAGTGGATGTTTCGCATGGGACACCCGGCGGATCAGCCGCTTCGCATCCGGCCAGAGCTGACCCGGTGTGACCCTGTCACCGGGGGCTATCCGATTCTCCGTGAACGCACGCCCGTTCGCATGGATCTCACCCATTGTGGATGGAGTGACATTTTTTTCCTCGGGATGGATTACCCTGAGGGCGCGAGGGTGTTGAACATCTCGATCGATCTCGCCATCCACGGGCATGGAAAGGTTCCTAGCCCACCCGTCGAAGCGAGCCTCAGGATCATTGAGGAGCCCGTGTTGCGCCTCACCAGTGTGGACCTCGGATGCAGTGCCGAAATTTCCAGCCTTAATGAAGTCTTTGATTTCGCTAAAGACCACCTTGGCCTGCTTAAAGCTGCGGTGATCGCCAGCGGGCTTGTTCCACCAGGGATCGAGGGATCCGGCCAGAACCTTGCTGATCTGTTAGGACGGATGGCTGGCCAAGGCAAGGGAATCGAACTGGTTTCTAACGTCAACAACATCCCCAAAGGGTCGCGTCTCGCGGTGTCGACGAATCTCCTTGCGGCCCTCATCGGGGTCTGCATGCGTGCGACGGGTCAGGCGAGTTCGCTGACCGGGCCCTTGCAGGAAGATGAGCGTCGGATTGTCCTCGCCCGAGCGCTGTTAGGCGAATGGCTTGGCGGCTCTGGCGGTGGGTGGCAGGACTCGGGTGGCGTCTGGCCTGGGATGAAATTGATCCAAGGCACGCAGGCTCAGGAAGGCGATCCCGAGTATGGGATTTCTCGTGGACGGTTGATGCCAACGCACAAGGTGTTAGATTTGGACGACGTGCCGACCGATGCGCGCCGGAAGTTGCAGGAATCGCTGGTGCTCGTCCATGGTGGCATGGCGCAGAATGTCGGGCCGATCCTTGAGATGGTGACGGAGAAATACTTGCTACGCAGCGGGCCTGAGTGGATCGCGCGCAAGCAAACCCACGGGGTTCTTGAAAAAATTCTCCAAGCGCTCAAGACGGGTGACATTCCGACGATCGGTGCGGCCACCACGGAGAATTTTCGTGAGCCGATCCAGACGATCATTCCATGGGCGAGCAATCTTTACACCGAGACGTTGATTGAAAAAATCAGTGCGGAGTTTGGCGCGGATTTCTGGGGGTTCTGGATGTTAGGCGGGATGGCTGGCGGCGGGATGGGCTTTATTTTTGATCCAGCGCGGAAGGCCGAAGGCCAAGTCCGGCTTCAAGCGATCATGACCGAAACCAAGGAGGTGCTGGCCAGCGCGCTGCCATTTGCCATGGAGCCAGTGGTCTACGATTTTGCGATCAACGAACGTGGCACATGGGCGGATTTGTCAGTGGGCAAGGACGCGTTGATGCCGTCGGGTTATTACAGTTTCATCATTCCGCAGCTTTTGCGGAAAGGCCGTCACGAGCTTTCGCCATTGCGCCTTGTCGAGTTGGACCACTTTGCCTCGGCTTGTCGAGACCATCCCGAACTTCACGGCATGGTCCACACTCTTTTTGATTCTATTTTCCCGCGCAACCACGCGGGCGGGCAGGATGGGCAATCTCTAACAGCGCTGTTGCAGCAAATTGGCTTCGATCGCACTGCCCATGAGCAGATCCGCGAGGATCTCCGTGCAGGCCGGATCGGTCTCGCGCAGAATCGTTTGCCAGTGAGCTCGTTGATTGAAGACGTCGAGGCTTCCGATCTAACACGATATGCCGATATTTCTGCGGCGACTCGGGAGCTTGGTGTTTCTGCCTTGCGCAACGGTGAGGTCGCGGTGGTGACTCTCGCTGCGGGTGCAGGGTCGCGCTGGACTCAAGGCGCGGGGGTCGTGAAGGCCTTGCATCCATTTTGCAAATTGGGTGGGCGTCACCGCTCGTTTATCGAAACCCACCTCGCGAAGAGCCGAAAGACCAGCAGGGAGGCAGGTGTTTCGCTGCCGCACATTTTCACGACCAGCCATTTTTCTCATGATCCGACCGAACGGTTTTTGAGTCACTACGACAACTATCATTACGAGGGTCCGCTTTATCTATCTCAAGGAAGAGCGATCGGACTGCGCATGGTACCGACCGTGCGGGATCTTCGCTTTGCCTGGGAGGAAATGCCTCAGCAGGTACTGGATGTGCAGCAGCAAAAAGTCCGTGAATCGCTCCGTGGCGCGCTGATTCAGTGGGCGGAATCCACCGGCGAGGCTTCCGACTACACCGATAACCTGCCGCTCCAGTGCCTTCATCCGGTCGGGCACTGGTATGAGATCCCAAATCTTTTCAGAAATGGAATTTTAAAAAGTCTGTTAGATGAAAGGCCGCAGCTTCAAACGCTGGTGCTCCATAACATCGACACGGTCGGTATGAATGTGGACCCGGCGTTGTTAGGACATCACCTTGAAAGTCGGGCGGGACTCAGCTTTGAGGTGATCACGCGCCGACTGGAGGATCGAGGTGGTGGTTTGGCTCGGGTGAATGGTCAACCGCAATTGGTGGAAGGTCTCGCGATGCCGCGCGAGGAAGACGAGTTCAATCTTTCGTACTACAACAGCAACACCTGCTGGATTCAGATCGATGCCTTGCTTGAGGCCTTTCAGCTTAACCGCTCCGATCTTGGGGATGCGGAAAAAGTGAACACGGCCATTCGTGCCCTTGCCGCTCGGATGCCCACTTACATCACCCTCAAAGAGGTCAAGAAGCGTTGGGGTCACGGGCAGGAGGATGTTTTTCCAGTCTGCCAGTTTGAAAAATTGTGGGTGGACATGAGTAAGCTCTCGTCGATCCAGACGAAATACATCGCAGTTCCTCGCCAGCGCGGTCAGCAGCTTAAGGATCCAGCGCAGCTTGACGGCTGGCTCCGCGATGGATCGGCGGCGTATTTGGAGTCCCTCTGCGAATGGTAGGGGGCGTGGTGGATTTCGGCATGGTGAGCACCTCCGAGATTCTCAAGCGGTTCAAAATTGGCTGATTTCGTGGGTCTTCATGATGATTTCGGGCGGTTATGGCCCAGAGCTTGCTTATTGGGCGTTGAAATTCATCATTCGCCCGCAACTCCACCATGCAAAATCTCAAAGACAAAATCGGCTTCACCGAAAATGGTCCTGCTCTCGCGTCACCTGCAGAGGAAAATCGCCTCCGCGAATTCGTCAACTTGAAGCTTGCGGCCCGTGGGTACGCGATCGTTGGCGATGAGACGGATTATCCATTCCTCGATCTCGGGCGCTCATTGATTGCGAATTTCCAAGAGAAGTCGCGGCTTCTATCGGATTATCTCTGTCCCGCAGATGCTTCGATCGACGCGTTCCTGCGCGATTATTTGGGCAGTGAAATCATGGCGGAGGTTTTCCCGGATTCTGGCCCATTGCTGCCCACGAGCCCATTGATCATGGAGCGCCACGGGATTGCTCGGATGCTTTCGCTGCCGCCGGACAAGGATGAGTTCAAGTCGTCCATCCTGAGTTCCTATCGGGTTCACCAAGGGGTGTGTCACAACCCAGCGAGTGATCGTCGGACGACCGAGGGGGTGTTTCACGTGGCCGAAGGCGGATTGCCAGTTGCCGCAGACAAAAAATCGGTGCCGAAGGTCACGTTTGCCCGCTTGTTGAAGCAGGCGCTGGTCCCGCCTTCCGACATCATGACGCTCCCATTCACGGGGACGAGTGAGGAACCGGCGAAGGTTTTTGTCTCGCTCCTTCTCCGTCCGATTTTGGCTCCAGAAGTACCGGGTGTCTCACCTGAGAAGTCGATGGAGACGCGTTTTTTCGCTCCAGGAAACTTGGTGAGCAACCTGGACTTCGTCGAAAGCATTTTCGGCAATGCTGGCGACCCCTATTTGCCAGACAACGACGCTCGGCTTGATTCCCAGCATTGGTCGGGCCACACCGGCTGCGTGATCCTCGCGCCTCACTTGGTCACGCTGAAAAAGAAAGATCTTGGGCTGCCAAACGTTGCGGATGCTACGGAACTCCAGAAGCGCGATGGGATGTGCTGGGCGTCGCCCGATGAACTCTACAACGACGGCAGTGCCTTCAAAATCACCTGCCGTGACAAGCGTGGGATCATCGTCACGATCATCGCCGACAACTACTACGGTTACTGTAAAAAAGAAGTAAAGACACAGCTCAGCTATGCGGCGAATCTTTTTGGCAATGCCGAAGAGGAGCACGCGGGCGGCGCGATCGCTTTCCCGAGCTTTGACTTGGGTGAGGACTTTTCACTCAGTGGTTACTCGCGGCCGGTCGATCACAAGTTTTCGGAAGTCATTAGCCGCTATGGTGATATTTTCACGCTTCAACCTGAGGGTTACGGCATCGACCACATTTTTTCTAACATCCATTACGTTCCAGAGGATGTTCACATCGACCTTCATCACCAGTTGTTGACATGGACGAATGCCGACGGAGTGCAGAAGGTTTCGCTCCAGCCGGGGATCACTTACGTCCTGCCATCTGGGTACAAGGTGGAGATGATGAAGCCGAGTGCTGGACAGCGCTGGCGTTTGATCGGCACGGCTGCCGAGGGGACGTTTTGTCACAAGCCCTGTACGGTTTCTGGGGCGGGAAATCTGAGATTTCGAAGTCTCTCTCGGACGCGATGATCACGGCGGCGGTTTTGGTCCACGACCTCAAGCGTGATTTGGATGCCGCTTGGGAAATCATCAATCATAATTTCTCGGGTCGTTACCGCGGTTCGAGTGAATCTGCGAAATCGGGTCGGCCTTTGCTCAGTCATGAGCGCTCGCTCGGCTCGGTGGTTCGCTTGCTTACGCCAAATCCTGCTTACACCGATGAGTATAACCAATGGCTGGGGACGATTGGTCGATCGGTCCGCGACCTCGTGTTCATCATCAAGCGGTTTCACAAGGAATCGTGGGGCGAGGACTGGCGCAATCGCTTCACCGTCGATCTCATCAATGGCCAGCCAGGTCGGCAGTTGATCTATCGCCGCCAGCGCTTGATCACCCAATACCTCCGCGTTGGATTCACGGAAGACGGGACGTGGCGGACCTTCAGCATCCGCAAGGATTTCGCTCCGGCGAAAAAAATTCAAACGGAAGATGACATCAGTGCATCGATGGTCGTGCCTCATGGTGCGCTTTCGGGACTCCACCCTGATGTTAGAAATCCATCGCTCAAGTTCATCAAGAACTGCGAGTATCGGTTATTCCAGCGCCCTGACGATGCGATCGTCCGTGGCTATGACAAACACACGGAGCATGACTTCAGCCAAGGCGGGTTGTTTTTCTCAAACTACGAGCCAATTTCCCGCGATGATGCTGGGACGATGGTGAAGGACGCCATTCGCTTCGAGCAATTTACCTCGCCGCTTCGCAAGATGCTTTCGACCTTTGTGGAGTCTGGCAGTTCGGATTATGTCGTGAGTTCGCACCAGCCTCGGATCGTCGATGGCAAGCCGACGAAAAATCCTCGCTACTTGCAAAATCGTCCGGACCTCGAAGATCCTCGTTCGTTGTATTTGGCAGGACTGGGAGCGCGGTTCTATCGCCGCCTTGAGCTGGAAGCTCCCGTGCCGATGCCCGTGAACTCGGTTCTTGCGGGACGGCGTAACAACCCGCCGGACGAGGCGGCAGGGATCCGTGCGCTCGCGGTGTACAACCCGATCCACTATCAGGAGCTGCCAGAGCTCTTCATGGATTTCATCGCGTCACTCACTGGGAAAAGCCCATCGACCACTGGTGCCGGCAGCGAGGGTGCTCTCACCAAAGGCCCGTTCAATGCGATCCTTCCGATCCATGATCTCAACGCGGCGCTGGTTTCCTTTTTGCTGACGAATTACCATGGCTTCACGACGGCTGCTGGCCACATTGGCCGGAAGTATCGATTTGATCACGACATCAGCCTGCTCGTGCCAGAAGTTTGGTCGCGCATGTTCATCCCAGAACGTGAACCTGCTTACCTCATCGAGAAAGGCTACCTTGAGAAAATCGAGGAT
>JAPJNB010000025.1 GCA_026461385.1 Akkermansiaceae bacterium | reverse complement strand
TATGTCAGCGCGGGCCAACCCCTATCACAACGCCTGGACGGAATCCTTCATGGGCACGCTAAAAACCGAAATGCTCGGGGACGGTTGCTTTATCAACGATGCCGATGCTAGGACTGAAATCTTCGATTTCATCGAATGCTACTACAACACCCAGCGAAAACACTCATCGCTAAAATACCAACCCCCGGCCCAATTCGAGGCTGAAAAACTGTCTCTTAACTAAGCAACAAACGGTCCAAAAATAGGTTGCATCTCACGGTCGCCCGTCGGCTGCGGAGCGATCAGCGGACGACACGCAGCTTTTATCCTAGATTATCCTAGATTGTCCCAGTTCTGGTTGATTTTGATCAAATTCTCAAAATTCTAGGTTGGTTCCGACCCCGTCTGGTTTTGAACCCTTCCTGACAGCATCGCGCGTGGGCGAGTCGAGGTGGATTGACATTTGGTTGGATTGGATTTTGATTGAGTCGGTGATGGATGGATTGGAAAAACAGGTTCTCAAAGGCGTATCTCGCTCGTTTTACCTCAGCTTGCAGCTGCTACCTAGGCCGATGCGGGGTGCGGCGAGCTTGGGGTATCTCCTCGCGCGGATCAGCGACACGATCGCTGATGCTGCCGCTGTGCCTTCCGAGCTGCGGCTTAGTGCTCTCCAGCAATTTCAAAAGGCGATTGAGGTCGGTTCGGAGCTTCCGCGCTGGCCGATCTCGCTTTTGAATGCAATTTCGGACCTGCGGGAGAGGCATTTGATGGAATGCACGGGCGAGGTGATGGCGTGGTTTGGCCAGATGCCGACGAATGAGGCAGAATTGATCCGAGGAGTGATCATGACGATCATTGGCGGACAATCGCTTGATTTGGAGCGTTTTGGCCATGCGAGCGGGGATCGGCCGGTGGCCTTGACGGATGAAGCGGAGTTGGATGATTACACGTGGCGGGTGGCGGGGTGTGTGGGGGAGTTTTGGACGAAGCTTGGCTTGACCACCATGGGCGCAGCGTTTTCGCACGCGCCTGAAGACGAGCTCCTGCGGCAAGGGATCGCCTATGGAAAAGGGCTGCAACTGGTCAACATCTTGCGCGATATCTCCGCGGATCTTGCGGTGGGGCGGTGTTATTTACCGGTTCGAGATCCCAAGGATTTGGCGGTGTTGCTCGAGTGCCATGCGGCCTGTGCGACTCGCGCGACTGCTTACTTGCAGGAGGGCTTGAGCTATGCTGGAAAGCTCAATTCTCGCCGATTGCGGGCCGCGAGCGTGATGCCTGCATGGATTGGCGAGATGACGCTTGATCGAATTCGTGGCGCGGATTGGAAAACACTCGAGTCACACGTGAAGGTCTCGAGGGGTCGGATCTACCGCACCGTGATCCGATCGTTCTTTTATCCAGCAAGCGACGCGGTGGAGCGGTCGGTTAGAGCCATTTAATTTTTTTGAAAATCCACAACTGGCCGAACGCGATCAATGTCATGACGATCATGAGCACGAGGTAGCCGTGTGGCTGATAGAGTTCCGGCATGTTCCATGGGAGTTTCTCGCCCGTTGCGGATTCGGCTGCGAAGTTCATTCCGTAAACTCCAACGATGAAGGTGAGTGGGATGAAAATTGAAGTCACGACGGTGAGCAAACGCATGACTTCATTTGTCCTGAGGCCTACGCTTGAATGGTAGAGCTCCATGAGGCCTGAGGTGATTTCTTTGTAGCTTTCGACCAAGTCCATCAATTGAACCGTATGGTCGTAGCAGTCACGCAGGAATACCTTGGTGGGTGAAGAAACGTAGCTGCTGGCATCATGAAGCAGGCTGTTGATCACATCACGCATGGGCCACACCAATCGCCTCAGTTGGGTGAGAGTGCGTTTGTACTCGTGCAGGGTGAAGACCATTTCACGTGAGGGCTTTTCGAGAAGATCGTCTTCGAGTTCTTCGATCGCGGCACCGATGCTTTCCAGTACGGGGTAGTAGTGATCGATGATAGAATCTAACAGAGCGTAGGCGAGGTAGTCGGCTTTGGATTTCCGGAGCGATCCGAGGCCTGAGCGGATGCGTTTGCGAACGGGGTCAAACACGTCGAACTCCGCCTCTTCCTGAACGGTGATGAGGAAATTGGCACCTAGGAAAAAGCTCACTTGTTCACCAGAAATGCTATTACCATTATTCTGATAGACCATTTGTGCGATGATGAATAGATAGTCAGACGAATGCTCGAATTTTGGGCGCTGGCCCGTGTTGAGTACGTCTTCGAGTGCGAGAGGGTGAAGCTGGAATTTTTCACCGAGGATCGTTAGCGCTTCGAGGTCGCCGAGGCCGTCGATGTTGATCCAAGTCACCTTTTGGTTGTCGAGGTGGCCGGCCAGTTCGGAGAAGTCGGTGACATCTCGTTCGTCGAGAGAGTTTTTGTCATACTCGATGATCCGGACCTTAGGCTTGCGGGGTTTGCCATCAACAAGGTGGGGCATAAGTGTGGCCGGCGATGACCCAGGAGGTGCATGACGATGGGTGAACATGGTTGGAGTGTAGGGGGATCGATCTGGTGAATCAAGCAAGTGAAATGAGGGTGTGGCGATCGGCGCTGCCCCTGGATTTCTAATGGGTGGAATCGTTTCTCGCTGTGAGAAAATTTGCTGATGCGGTGGGATTCTTTTTTCTCAAGGCACCAAGGATGATGCCGAGTCCACCGACCACGAACAGAGAGGGAAACCAGATCGTGTAGCCCGGGGCCAATGAGTCGGGCTTGAGCACCGCGAAGCTGGGGTTGGTGGGATTGACCCGGCAAGTGGTCATTTTCCCAACAGGGAATTCCGCGTTTCGTTTTTCGATTCGTTCGCGGTCCGAGGACCATGGGCTTCCGCGCAAGGTGAGGTGGTCGTTGGTGAAGGTTTGGCCGTGCCACTCGTAGCCGAAGATCACGTTTTGGCGGTATTCTGGCGGAGATTGTGGGTCATGAATCCATGTCTCAACTTCAGAGTTGATCACGGCGCAGGGGACCTCCGGCCAGTGGCGCATTTCAAGGGCTCTCAAAAAGCTGCGGGCGAGCAACCAAACGAATAAGCTGCCGATGAGAACCAGCGACAAGCCCAGGGCAATCAAATACCACTTCCCGCCCGAGGACGGCTGAGTTCGGCTCGGTGTGGCGGGTGCGGACGAGATCGATGCCATGGCGCGATAGGCATGACGAAAGCCAGGGGATAAAGCGATCTGAAATCCGCAAATTTGCCAAAATCTGCGGATCGCCCGGCGCGAATGAAAGGCAGGGCGCGCTGCAATCGGATTGCACCTTGGCAGCGATCAGCGGACACTGAGGCAACAATGAGCGGGTGGACGGAATCAACGATCAGGGCAGCGGCCTCGTGGCAGGCATTCAAAGAGGGCAAATCGCTCTTTGAAGCCGGCATGGTGGCGGAGGTTCAGGCGGGCCCGACCAGTTGGCAGGGAACGGTCAAAATGGGAAAACGCTCGGTGAAAGCCAGCGTGACGGTGAAATCTGCGACGGATCTCGATGCCCGCTGCCCGTGCGCCGACAATCAAAGGAGCGGCTCGGTTTGCTGTCATGCGGTGGCCACCGGCCTGGCTTCGTTGCAAAAAGGTGGAGTGGGGGCGGCGAAGACGGCACCCCAAAACTCTGCGGCTGTGCCTCAGGCGGCGAAGCCGTCACCTTGGCAAATTCTCCTCCCGCTCAACTGGCGAGACGCCCTATCGCGAGGGAAATTGGCGGCAACCCTTGCCCTGGCCTCCGGCAGCGAGGTTTCTCTCAGCGATGAACGTCTCAGCACGTGGCTTGCGAGGGAGGGAGCGTCTGGGAGAGATATCCTCACGCTGAGCTTGGATGGCGCTCGCGTTTCGGCATTTCTTGAGGCCATCGCCGACCACCCTCGGCTCGCCGCCGGCAAAGATCGAGTTTCGATCGAAATCCGCTCGGGCGAACGTCTGCAACTGAGCGCGGCAGCCCAGCATGGCGATGCAATTCGCTTGGTGCCTGACCCCGATTCTGGGCCGTGGATCGAGATCGGCGGCTCATTCTGGCAGGTTGGCGATGACCGCCTTATCCGCGTGGGAGAAGGGAAAATCCCCACCGATCTCGCGCCGCTCCTGGGTCAACTCGCTCAGGGGAAATCCATCGAAATCTTGATTTCTCAGTTTTTGAATCATCTCGATTCGTGGCAGGAGTGGATTCATTTTCCGGTAGATTCATGGCTGGGATCGCTGCACTTTGTCCCGGCAATGCCCACTTTCGAACTGACGCTCGAGGGCTCGCTCCAGCATCTCGAGGCTCGCCTTGGTGTGCGATATGAGGCGACTTCGCCCTTGCCGCCCGGACTGGGGAAAGTCGATGGATTGCCGCGTCTCATCGGGGATCGCTGCGAAGTTCGCAATCTCCAGGCCGAGGAAAAAGCCGCGAGCCGCCTCTCCCGTGTTGGATTCGCCGTGGAGAATTTCTCGTCGGGTCTCTGGGCCATGAGTGAGGAATCCGCCATCCTCGATTTCCTCACCCAGTCGCTTCCGCTCCTCCGCAAGGAATGGTCTGTCATCGAGGGAGAACGCTTCAACCACGTCCAAAAACAAGTCGCCGTGGTCTCACCTAAAATCGAGATTCTCTCGTCGGGCGAGGACTGGTTGAGTTTCGACCTTTCATTTCAAACGACCGATGGAGTTTCGGTCTCTGCCGCGGAGGTTCGGCGGCTTTTGCGGGCAGGAAAGGGCTCCCACGCGGTCGCGGGTGGGCGGCGCTTGGTGATTTCTGACGAGGTCTCTCAGGTGATCGACCCGTTGTTTGCGGACCTCGATTTGCGGCAGGAAAATGGTCATTTCATGGCATCGGCACGCTCTGGCGAGCTGATTCGGGAAATCCGGAATAAAATCAACAAGTCGCAGACAGCCAGTGATTCTTCTGGGTTATTCACTTTCGATCCTCCTGTCACCCTGCAAGCTCAACTGCGGCCATACCAGGCGCATGGTGCTGGCTGGATGCTCGATCGGGTCGAACGCTTTGGAGGCGCTCTCCTTGCGGATGACATGGGCTTGGGGAAAACGGTTCAAACAATCGCTTTAATCGAGCGATTGTTTGAGTGTCCCGACAAGGATTCTGGGGTGGTGATGGTGGTGGCGACGGCCTCGTTGTTGGGGAACTGGCGTGCGGAATTCGGACGATTTGCGCCGGGTCGGCGGGTGCGGGTGTTGCATGGGACTGGGCGAGATGCCGAGCGGGAAAAGGTGGTGGTGGGTGAAGTGATTTTGACGAGCTACGGCACGTTGGCGCGGGATTTGGCGTATCACCTGAAGCAGCGCTATCGGGCGGTCGTGGTGGACGAAGCCAGTTTGATGAGGAATCCGGACACGGATCACGCCAAGGCGCTTGCCAAGTTGCAGGCGACCTGCCGAGTCGCATTGACGGGCACTCCGATTGAAAACGGCGTGAAGGACCTTTGGTCGATTTTCCGATTCATTCAGCCGGGGTGGTTGGGCGGACGTGAGGATTTTCGGGATCGTTACGAGGTTCCCTTGGCGACGGGTGAGTCGGCGGGTGCGGTCATTGAGCGCCTGAGGCTCAAGATTTCGCCATTTTTGTTGCGCCGGACGAAGGAGCAGGTCGCACCGGAGTTGCCGTCCAAGCTCTTCATCGATGAGTTCTGTGATCTGAGTGCGGATCAGCAGGGGGTATACAAGGAATTGCTGGTAGAGGGCCGCAAGCGGGTGGATGCCATCGCCGATTCTGGCAACAAGGGCGCGGCGCGGATGCAGATGCTCACGGCACTGCTCCGACTCAGGCAGACGTGTTGCGATTTGGCATTGCTTGGCAACGAACGATTTGCAGCATTGGCAGTCGCGCGCCGATCGGCCAAGCTCCAGCGCTTGCTGGAATTGATCGAAGAAGCGGTCAGTGGAAATCACCGAATGTTGGTTTTCAGTCAGTTCCAAACGCAGCTCAAGGAGATCGAAAAGTGCGTTGCCGAGCGGGGTTGGCAGAGTTTGCGGCTCGACGGTCAGAGCCGAAACCGCCAGCAGTTGGTCGATCAATTCCAGCGGACTGACGGTCCACCGGTGTTTCTCATCAGCCTCAAGGCAGGGGGGTATGGGCTGAATTTAACGGCGGCAGATACGGTCGTCCACTTTGACCCATGGTGGAACCCAGCGGCGGAAGCGCAAGCGACCGACCGCGCCCATCGGATCGGCCAGACGCGACCCGTGACGGTTTACCGCCTGCTCACTCGCGGGACGGTCGAGGAAAAGGTCGTCCGTTTGCAGGCAAAAAAACGGGAATTGGCGTCTGCCATCGATGAAAATGGTGCGGGTGACGCCGCCGGTTGGAGCATGGACGATTTGGAATCGATGCTCGCGTGACGATGACGGAGGTGTGCAGGCTCTAACGACCCACTGAAGAGGGATCGACGACTTTCCAAATGGAAATCCTTGAGCATTTCGCTTGCCTCCGGATGGCCAATGATTCACAAAGAATGCTCGCCCGTACTGGGGCTGTGCAAGTTCTGTTGCTCCGCCCGGTTGGACGGCTCAATTCACACTCGCCAGCTCTCACATGCAAAGCATCTCATCCCGTATCGCAAAGGTTTCTCCGTCGCTCACTCTCGCTGTCACCGCACAAGCTAAGGCCATGATCGCCAAGGGCGAAGAGGTTTACGCGCTCGCCGGTGGCGAGCCTGAAGTTGACACTCCGCAGTTCATCAAGGACGCAGCCATCGAGGCTCTCCAAGGCGGAAAAACGAAGTACACGCCGGCGAGTGGCATCCCTGAACTCCGTGCGGCACTCTCCACGAAGTTTTCGGTCGATAACCACCTCGCCTACGAGCCAAGCCAAATTTGCGTGACCGGTGGTGCCAAAATGGCCTGCTACAATGCGATCCTCGCCGTGATCGAAGAAGGCGACGAAGTGATCATTCCTTCGCCATTCTGGGTTTCTTATCCGGAAATGGTCCGCCTCGCAGGGGGTGTCCCGGTCATCGTTGAGACCAAGGAATCGACCGGTTGGAAAATGACTCCCGAGCAATTTGAGGAAGCCATGACACCAGCGACCAAAATGGTGATCATCAACACGCCTGGCAATCCGACTGGCGCGATTTACACGAGGGAGGAGCTCCTTGCACTCGGCGAGATCGCTCTCGCAGAAGATATCGTGATCCTCTCCGATGAAATTTACGAAAAGCTCGTCTATGGCGAGGCGAAGCACGTATCGATCGCCTCACTGAGCCAAGAACTTTACGACCTCACCATCACGGTCAATGGCTTCTCGAAGGCCTACTCGATGACTGGCTGGCGCCTCGGCTACACGGGTGCACCTAAGCCGCTCGCCGATGCGATCGAGAAGATCCAGAACCACACCACTTCGAACGCGAATAGTTTCTCCCAATACGGTGCAGTCGCAGCGTTGCAAGGGGATCAGTCGTTCATCGAAGACCTCCGTGGCGAGTACGATGTGAAGCGCCAGTTCATGTTCGCCCGCCTCAAGGCGATCAACAACATCCGCGTGGTCGAGCCTCAAGGCGCATTTTACTTCTTCGTTTACACGGGCAACACCGGCTTGAAGTCGATGAATCTCTGCGACAAGTTGCTGTCCCGCTACAAGGTTGCGGCGGTTCCTGGCATTGCCTTCGGCTACGATGAAGGCATCCGCCTCAGCTACTGCACGACGCTTGATATCCTCAACGAAGGACTCACCCGCTTCGAGCAGTTCTGCCGCGAGCATTGATTTGACGCATTGCGGATTCGTCGTCCGCAGGTCACTGGAATTACGCCTGATGACTTCGCCATCATCTCACCCGAATGACCCGCTTCACGGCGTGACTCTGGAGGTGGTGTTGCGCGCAGTCGTCGAGCGCCATGGATGGGATCGAATGGCGGACCAAATCCCGATCCGGTGTTTCATGTTTGATCCGACGATCAAGTCGAGCCTCACTTTTCTACGGAAGACTCCTTGGGCACGTAAGCGGTTAGAGGACTGGTATGTTTATGACATCAACCGAGATCGTCGCGGATCTCGGCTTGGAGCTGACTGAGGAAATCCCGGAGAAAAACCGTCCGTCGGCGAGCTTCTTCCCGCCCTGATTCAGTTTGCATTGTGCCTTCAAGCGTCAGCAGCTTGCAAAAGAGGTGGTCGAGAGTGAATACCGCATCATCAGGCTCGCGAATCTCACAAAACGGATCGCAGGGATCATAGAACGCTCGTTTCATTTCGGCCCCTAACATCAAGGTACGAGCAAGGCCAATGGCTCCCAAGGCATCGAGACGGTCGGCGTCCTGGAGGACTTTTGCTTCAAGAGTGCGCGGCGTGACCCCCGCAGAAAAGCTATGTGCCTCGATGGCATGGGCGATCTCATCGAGACGTCCATGAGGCCAAGGATGTTCGCTCAGCCATGCGACTGCCTGTTTGGCGGCAAGGCTGGAGGCGTGCTTGCGATCGGGCGACGACTTGGGAATGACGACGCAATCGTGCAACCATGCGGCCGGCATGACGACGGCCCAATCTGCGCCCTCTGCGAGGGTGAGCCGTTGGGCATTCGCGACGACTCTGCGGATGTGCCCGAGATCATGGGCGGCGTCGGCGACACTGTGTTTTTCTAATAGCTCGCGAAAAAGCGCTGGCCAGTTTGGGTCGGGATCAGAGTGTGGCATGGAATTTATTAGCTATTAGCTACTAGATGTTAGAAGAAGAGTTCGTTCCAATCGGTGAAGTTGATGTTAGGCGTGCAGTCACCGGATCTTAGGGATTCGGGATGGCCGGTGAAAAGCGCGGTTTTGAATCCGGCTTCGGCTGCTGGGGCGATGTCGTGTCGTGGATCATTTCCAACAAAAAGCGTCTCAGCAGGGGTAATGCCGCGACTGCCGAGGCGTTGAGCGAGAAGTTCAAACAAGCGAGGAGACGGTTTCGCGATGCCATGCTGGTATGAAAGCAGGGTCAGGTCGGGCTCGAAAAGTTCGCTGATGTTTCCTAATGACGTGAGGGTATTGGACTGCGCGTTGGAAAGAACCCCGAGTAAGACACCCGTGCTGGCGAGCCGCTGGAGAGTTTCAATTGCCCCAGGCATCGGACTTGCTGGGTGCCACTCGGCCTCCAGGGCATCTACCAGCGCGCCAGTGTCGGATTCAGTCCCAAGAATCTCACGCCAAAGCTGGCGCAAATCGACTTCAGGGAATGCGAATTGAGAGGTGGCATGATGACGAAGAACGGCTTGATGCAATTCGGTGCTCGGAGAATCTGGGGGATGGTGGCCGAAGCTCGTGAGAATCTCACGCAACCTTGGGTCTGCTGCTTGATCGGGTTTGACCCCACCACTGGGCGCAATCAACAAGGTGCCGTAAATGTCAAAAATCACCGCCCGGGGGGAGGGAGAGGGAATCGAAACTGGATTTGATTCTGACAGAAGAAAATGAAACGACGTGGGTGAGAGAAAGGAACTGAGGACTTCACCAGAGGAAAGATAGCGTGTCGGACTTGAATTTTTTTCTGATAGATTTTGATAGATTTCTGAAATTCTCTCCAAGTGGATCTGGTTAGAATAGGGGCCGAGTTGGTCGCGTTTCACCGTTGGGATGCGGTTTTGAATCGCGCTGGCAAGCCAGTCAGATGCCGATCGTAGGTGACCATCGTCCTCGATTTTGATGGATGGATGATTGTCTGCATGAAGGGTTCGAACGATGATCGATTTTTGAATATTTTCGGGGAGATTTCCGAAGTCGAAGTGGCTTCCATGCTTGAGGTGGTTCCATGCATGTTCGATGGTCTTGTCATTTAGAGGACGTCCGTATGCTCGATAGTTTTTGGTTAGGGTGGTGGTGAGTTGGTCGCGAAGGAGGTTAGAATCGACCCAATCAGATGGAATCAAGGTTCGTTCGTAGAGGTGGCCTGCATGGATGCCATGAGCGGCGTGGTCGGTGGTGAGATGGAGCAGACTTCTGCCGATGAGGGGCTTGTTGGCCGCTGCTGCTTCTAGGTAAGTGAGACCGAACCCCTCGGATACGGATGTGGTGGTGAGGTGGGTAGCGTGGTGAATCCAGGTCTCGAAATTTGAACGGGTTCCAACCCTCGGCGCGAGGCGATCCACCACGTCGAACTCGATCGGAAGCCCGAGGTTTCCCGCTGTTTTCTTCCAATCGTCATGGATGGATCGTGCGGTGGGATCGAGCGGTGCACGGCTGATGGCGATGCGCGTTCCGAGCGGCGCTAGGGCGGCAAGAAGAACAAGTTCGCCGAGATTTTTGCGTCGGATGCCACGGATCGGAGCGAAGAGGAGAGGGGAATCTGTGTGATGCCCCTCGGGAGATGAATCGGTGTCGTGGTCGATCGGGTTGGGGAGAATGCTGGCATTTTCTGCGGGGAGGCCTGCCGTGATAAACGCCTGGCGATCGCGTGAGTTGATGAATGCGTAATGAATTCGTGAGGAGAACGGATAGAGTTTTCGGTGGTTGGCGATGCGTGTGTAGTTGATGGGCCTGCCTTGTTCGGCAAGGTCATGGATTTGAAGAAGGAGGCGTTCACCCTGCTCCGCAAGTCTTGCGACCACTTCATGGAGGATTGGATTTTTTCCGAGTGAGTGATTGTGAAAGTGCCAGAGTTCTGGCGGTCCGCCGAGTGCCTCTGCTGCGGTGCTTCGGAGATCGCTGGCAAGTTGTTCTGGGGTGAATTCAGCGGCGCTGTTTCGGTAGCCAATGCCGGGCACTTGGCGGATCGATGAAGTGGCTGAATTGGTGGGCGGGAGGTTCGAAATCCGATCTTCTATTAGAATGACATGCTTGATGCCAGCGGCGGTGAGAGCTTGCGATGTCCTTTCGATCACCCGCGTGACGCCGCCGGGATGGAGATGGTAATGAATGATAGCGATGGTCATCGGCAACTGATACCGAGACAGTATCGGTGGTGGTCGGGTAAAAAGAAACCGCGAATCTTCTCGCGGCAGGTTCGTTCCATTTGAAAAGACGTTTCAGTTTTGTTCCTGCTCTGACCATTCGAGGGATTTCGTTGGTTTTGGGTTTACGGCGGTGGTGGCGGTGGGCAGGTTGGTTTTGGGACGATGGATGCATTTCAAATTTTAGGAATCGAGCGGCGCTTGGTCGTGTCTGACGAGCGGCTGCGTGAGGCATTCCGTGAGGCGGGCAAGCAGGTGCATCCGGATGCGGGTGGGGGCGATGGTGAATTTTCTCGGTTGCGCGAGGCATTCGCGGTGGTCAGCAGTCCTTCGCGGCGGTTGGGGCATTGGCTAGAGTTGTGCGGCACGCCGGGTGATGTCCGTGGAGCGATTGACTCCACACTCATGGATTTTTTTGCTGAAGTCGGAGCGGTGACTCAGCGGGCAGAGGCTTTGATTCGCAAGCGGGATGAGGCGAGATCTGCGCTGGTTCGAGCCATGTTGGAAGGGGAGGGTCAAGCGTGCCGTGAAGCGGTGGAAGCTACGATTTGCAAGGTCGAAGCGATGATGCAGCGCGAATGTGAGGCTTTCTTGGAAATCGAAGGCACCGTCGAGTTGGACGTCGCATTTGCATCGCAAGTCGCGCGCAATCTTGCCTTTTTAGAAAAATGGCGGGGTGGGCTGCGTGCGATTTTCAGTCGGTTAATCTAACATTTCGTTAGAATTGAGCACGGGTCTTCGAGGCTATGGGCGCTGGACTCCTGCGGGAGGCGGCGGGGCTTTCCTTGAAAATTCTGACGTGTGACTGACATACCAGAGGAACGCACCACCACCGATCACGGCGACGAGGGTGAAGAAGATCAGCAAGATGCCAAGGCAGGATTTCATCGCGGTGGTTAGGAGGTCGGGTGGTGGAATGAATTAGTCTGTGGGGAGGGTCACCTTCCGCTCGATTCTAGCGGAAAATGCGCCATCGGTCTGGTCACGGAACGGCAGGGCATCGCGGGATTCCTTGAGTTCCCAATCTGGGTGGTCGGCGAGGAAGGACTCCACGAGGCCGAGATTTTCTTCGTGCTCGATGGAGCAAGTTGAATAGACGATGCGGCCGCCAGGCTTGAGACAGGGCAGGGCATTTTCGAGTATTTTGCGTTGGGTGATTGCGATTTTCGGGATGTCGGGAGCTTGGAGTCGCCAGCGCACATCCACGCGGCGGCGGATCACACCGGTATTTGAGCAGGGGACATCGAGGAGAATGCCATCGAAGCGTTGGTGCCACTCGGTGGGGGCGGGTTTCGTCCAATCGTGCACGGCGACGGTGGCTTTACCGGCGTGGAGGCGTTCTAGGTTTTCCTCGAGGCGCGGCAGACGTTTTTCGTTTGAGTCCGAACAGACCAAATTTTCGGCAGAGCCGAGGGCTGCGGCGATCAAGAATGCCTTGCCGCCGGGAGCGGCGCAGGCGTCGAGGATGGATTCGCCCGGTTGTGGGTTGAGGAGTTCGACCGAGTGGCGGGTGGCGGGATCTTGGATGTACACCGTGCCAGACGCGAGGAGTTCGCTGGGCAGCGAGCCGTCGATCTGATAGAATCCAAGAGTATTCTCTAACGGAATTCCGGGGAGATATGTTGGGGTCGGGACGAGCGGGTTCACTCGGAAATAATTTACGGCGGGGAGGTTATCCCATTCCATGAGCGAGATGGCATTGCGAGTGCCAAAGGCCGCTCTCCAGCGGTTGTAGAGCCAGTCGGGGTGTGAGTGTGCGACGGGCTGCGGGAGATCGTTCAGTTCGTCGAGCAGACGCTTGCGGGAGAGCGTGGTTCGGCGCAGGACGGCATTGATCAGGCTGCGGACGCTGGCTTTTCCGGCTTCCACCGTTTCATTGACGGCGGCGTGATCCGGCAGGTTTAAAATGAGCAGTTGGCAGAGCCCGACGCGAAGGATGTCGCGCGTTTCCGCGTCGAGTTTGCCATCGCGGAGTTTACCGATCCAGTGGTCTAACAGACGACGGTTGCGTAGGACGCCGAAGAGGATGGCTTGGAGCAAGCCGCGGTCGGACGAGGAAAGCTTGCGGCGTTGTGCGTGGCGTTCGATCAAGGTTTCAGCGTAATCGTGGCCCTTCGCCCAGGCACGGAGAGCGGAGACGGCGGCTTGGCGGACGTGGAAGTTTTTGGCGGGCATGGATGGCGGTTCGGTCGCGGCGTGCGGGTGGTTTCACCACGCAGTTGGGCTGCCGATCCGTAGTGGTAGATTGCTAAAAATGACAGAAAAATCGGGCGAAGGTTCTGGAGGAGGGGGGGGTGTGGAGCGG
>JAPJNB010000247.1 GCA_026461385.1 Akkermansiaceae bacterium | reverse complement strand
GCTTCGGCAAAGGCACCGACAACCCCTACGTCGAATCCCGTTTCGGCCTCATCGCCGACGGCAAGGGCACCAAGGGCCGCTACGTCCGCCTCTACAGCAAGGGCAACACCTCCAACGAAATGAACCACTACATCGAAGTGGAAGTCTACGGCAAGTGAGCCGTGATCGGTGCTGTTCGCACAAAAAGCGGGTGAATCGCGAGTGGTGCGGCCCTCGGATTGAGCGTGAGAGCAGGAGAATTCGCGAATGGGGCAGGGTAATCCTTGCGGTGTCGGGCCGAGGCGTTTAATCAGTTGGTATGCAAGATGAAGTTCGGGCGTTGTTGATTCTCCAAGACCGTGACCGTAGGTTGTTGGCTTTGGCCAAGGACCTTTTGAAATTGCCCCAAGACGAAACTCGGGCCAAGGCCAAGCTTGCAGGGGATGAAGTGGCGGTGTCGAAGGCGCATCAGGCACTGCTCGACTGCGAGCTGCGGGTGAAAAAAATCGAGCTGGATGCGGAAACACGGCGCACGACGATCAAACGCCTCAAGTTGCAGCAATTTGAAACCCGCAAAAACGAGGAGTTTGTCGCACTCGGGCATGAAATCACGCGCTACGAGAAGGATTTGGATGATTTTGAGACGCAAGAACTCGTTGCGATGGAAGAGGTGGACGGATTTCGCGCCAAGCTGAAAGCGGCCGAAGCGGCCTTGGCCCATACCCGAACGCTGGTGGAGGAGGATTTGGCATCCATTGCCCAGCGGCATGCGAAGATGGAGGTTGATCGTGCCGAAGTCTCAGTGCAACGCGAGAAACTGGCGCTTGACGTGCCCGAAAGTTTGATTCCGCTCTACCAGCGGTTGATGAAGATCAAAGACGGCGTGGCGGTTGCGCCCATGCGGGAAGGTAAATGTGGTGGTTGCCACATGAAGCTGATCGCCTCCACGGTGATGAAGGTGACCTCCGGACGGGAAATCGCCCAGTGCGAGGATTGTGGGCGGATTTTGTACGCAGACGACTGAGGATTTCAGGTTGTAATTTTTCACTGCGATTGGTTAATAAGCGGTGTGAGAAAATCTCATCGGCTCCGATTTTTTGCGGTATTTGCCATGTTGCTCATGGCGGTTGCGCGAGGTCAGGACAACTTGAGAGACCTGTTGGCGCAGCCGGGCACAGACCTCTCTGACCCTCTCTCACGGGATCGAGTCACCACGCGGATGCGCCAAATCAGCGGGCTGAAGCGGCAGGGCGCAAGGGATCGTGCGACCCAAAGAGGCCTACCACTGCGGATCACGCGACCCAATGGAGTCACCCAAGAAATTGCCGATTTCGACGGGGAAAAGCCCATTTATTTCACCACTCACAATGCGAATGCGTCGATTTCCACCGGGGCGACCAGCGCAAGAACCGGCTACCAGCTCGATGGCACGGGCGTCACGATCGGATTGTGGGATGGCGGGTCGGGTCGGGCCACGCACCAAGAATTTGGCTCCCGCTTGTTGGTGTTAGACGGGGCAGCTTCGATCGATCATGCGACCCATGTCGCGGGCACCTTGATCGCCTCAGGGGTCGTGGCCAATGCCAAGGGAATGTCTCCTGGGGCCGTTGTGAACAGTTATGACTGGAACTCGGATAGTACTGAAATGACCTCGCGTGGAGCCTCCGCGCCCAATCAGACCGACAAGATTTATCTCTCAAATCACAGTTATGGATATATCACCGGTTGGAATTATGTAAACAATGGCACGCGGGTTTGGGAATGGTATGGGGATGGTACCATCGCATCAAGTACTGACCAAGATTTTGGTAAATATAACACCTATGCCCGCGATGAAGATGCACTCGCCTTTGCAGCACCCTACTATCTAATCTTTCGCAGTGCTGGCAATGATCGGGTCGACAATCCCAGTGCGGGGCAAACGGTAGCACTCACCCCAGGCGGTACATCGGTGGTGACTTATGATCCTGCAATTCACCCGAGTGGAGATGGGAACTATCGGAACGGTTTCGAGACCATTGCCAATGAGGCATTGTCAAAAAATGTAATGACCATCGGTTCTGCTACTGACGCAGTGACCAATGGATTGCGCGATCCTAACAAAGCGGATACCAGTTCATTTTCGTCGTGGGGACCCACCGATGATGGGCGCATCAAGCCTGACCTGGTTGCCAATGGTGACGGGCTGTATTCGTCGACGAATACGAGCAATAATTCCTACGACACGTATAGTGGAACGAGCATGGCTTCGCCAAACGCCGTGGGATCGGCGGCATTGCTCATTCAGCAGTACACCAGCCTATTTCCCGGGCAAGCGATGCGAGCCAGTACGCTCAAAGGATTGTTGATTCACACCGCCGATGATCGGGGGAACATTGGTCCCGATTATAAATACGGTTGGGGTATAATGAATGTAAAAGCTGCTGCGGATTTAATTGCGGACCACGCGAGCTTTTCGAGCAAGCAACACATCACTGAAAATCAACTCACCACCTCGACCGTTTCGCGGACCCAATCTTTCATCTGGGATGGCGTGTCATCGATTCGTGCCACGCTTTCATGGACGGATCCTGCGGGTACTGCGACGACCACCTCAGATTCAAGAACGGTGCGCCTTGTCAATAACCTGAACCTCAAGATTGTCGCACCCAACGGAACGATCTTTTACCCTTATGTGATGCCATTCGCTTCATCCCCTTCGACGGTGACCATGGATTCCCCAGCCACCACAGGCGTCAATAATACCGACAATGTCGAACAGGTCAGTATTTCAGCCCCGACTGCTGCAGGATCTTATCAGGCAGTGGTTTCGTTTTCTGGCACGCTCACCAACAGTCTTCAGAATTATTCGGTCATTCTCTCTGGAAGCTCTGCCGATTCGGCGCCTTCTCCTCCGATTGCATTGAGTGGGATCAGTCCATCAAGCGGAATGTCAGGCAATGTCACGGTCGATCTAACAGGGTCGGGTTTTCTTGCAGGATCGGTCATCAAGCTCAAGCGTGCTGGCCAAACCGATATCGTTGGATCGGGTGTTCAGTTGATTGGCAGTTCATTGCGCTGCCAATTCAACCTCACGGCGGCGGCGGCGGGTATTTGGGATGTGGTGGGTACGAATCCTGACCTTTCCACATCGACCCTGACTGGTGGCTTCTCCGTTTTGGCAGCGATCTGGAATGAGAATTTTGATTCAAATCCCGTCGGCTGGACCTCCCTAGCCACGACGGGTTCTAACACCTGGTCTCTTGTGAATTCGGTGAGCTACTCGCCCACCAACTCTTACCTTGCGGCTGGCCCTGCGAGCAAATCGACCGTTAACCTGACATCTCCCACCATTGCGATTCCTTCACTGGCGACCAACCTGCAGCTCAGTTTCTGGCATAGCTACAGTCTACAATCCAACAAAGATGGTGGAAGGTTGGAATTTTCGGTTGCTGGCGGAACCTGGTTCGATGTCACGGATGCGGGCTCGGGTGCTTCATTTGCCAGCAATGGCTATGCGTCTGCGATCAGCAGTGGTACCAGTGATTTCAACGGTAAGCTTGCTTGGAGTGGAAACAGCAACGGCTATATCAAATCTACGCTAAATCTAACGGATACTGCAAAGTATGCAGGTAAAAATCTACAAATCCGCTGGCGACTTGCCACCAATAACTCAATAGCGAGTGCGGGCTGGAGCATCGATAGCATTGCACTGACTGGCAGTGGTGACTTCGCGAATCAAGCGCCTGTGATTTCCACGGCTGCAAGCGGCAATTCTGGAGAAACCGTGACGGATCCGGATGGTGCGGTTTATCAGATTGTGCGAAGCAGCTCCTTGGGTCTTGCCGTGGGTGCGAGTGATAACGGTGGCGAGAGTTTGCTCACCTACACTTGGAGCCTTTCGAGTGGCCCCGGAGCAGCGGTTTCGTTTTCAGTGAATGGAACCAATGCGGCGAAGTCGACGGTGGTGAGTTTTGCAGAGGCTGGGGATTATGATCTAACGGTTTCGATTCGCGATGTTCCGGGGTTGGTTTCGAGTTCGTTGATCCATGTGCGTGTTTTGCAGGCTGCATCAGAGGTGCGAGTGAGCCCCGGCAGTGCTAGCCTGAGGGTGGGTGCATCTCAAACGTTCAGTGCGGCCACACTTGATCAGTTCGGGATCGCGCTGATTGTTCAGCCAAGCGGGTTCAGTTGGTTGGTAAACGGCGGTGGAAGTATCAACTCATCTGGTGTTTTTGCAGCGAACGCTGCCGGTGGCCCATTTGTCATCACGGCCTCGGGTGGTAGCTTATCGAATACGGCCTCGGTAACTGTCCTGCCGGGACTTGCCACAGTGTCCCTTGGAAATCTAACAGCGAGTTACGATGGCACGCCGAAGGTGGTTTCTGCGAGCACCACGCCGAGTGGGTTGTCGGTGGCGCTGACCTACAATGGAACTTCGACCGCGCCAGTGAATGCGGGAAATTATGCGGTGGTGGGGACGATTACCGATGCCAACTACCAAGGCACTGGCTCGGGTGAGATGGTCATTGGCAAGGCGAATCCTACCTGGGTTTCGGTTCCGGTCGCCTCTGAGATCGTGTATGGTCAGTCGCTGTCCAGTGCGTTGCTGAGCGATGGGGCCGCCTCGGTCGCTGGAAACTTTACGTTTGCCGATCCATCGCGGGTT
>JAPJNB010000246.1 GCA_026461385.1 Akkermansiaceae bacterium | reverse complement strand
GCTTCGGCAAAGGCACCGACAACCCCTACGTCGAATCCCGTTTCGGCCTCATCGCCGACGGCAAGGGCACCAAGGGCCGCTACGTCCGCCTCTACAGCAGGGGCAACACCTCTAACGAAATGAACCACTACATCGAAGTGGAAGTCTACGGCAAGTGAGCCGTGGCCGTCAGCCGGGAATCCCTAACACTTGGTTCGATTGATGGCGGCGGCTCTTCCATCAAATGTATTAAAATCAAAAGGGAACTATCATGCTGGTTAGACGCAGCTTCACCGATGAGAAAACGTGGACAACCCGCCGAAATGCCACCGACAAACTCGGCAGGGTCGTTGCCCGATTGGCAAAGGACTACGGTGCGGTGCACATCAAGACCCAGGAGATTTTCGATTCCGCAGCGGAAGCCGTGACTCCTGAGCAATGGATCTGGGACGGGGTACGCCCCCTCCAGCAAGGCCACGAACTCATCGCACGCAATTGGCTCCTGAAAATCAGCGCTCGCTGGCCTCAGGCATGACACGAAAATCCCCAACAAATCGCGGCTGGGCAATCATTCATCGGCTTTTCAATCTCATGATCCTTAACCGAAAGAGGAAGATAGAAAGAGGTTCACAAAACCCTCAAGTCACTCATATTCAGCGTTATTGACATCAAACAGATGCCGGTTCCCGTTCACCCAGAGGGTGAGCCCAAAAAACTCCACCTCCATGCTGGTCACTCGACACTCCAGGTGGTTGCTTTCATGCCGAGTTGTCCGACCCGATGGACGCCAACCGAGGTGAAGCCGCCCGATACGGTCACCAACTCCGCTTTCAAACCCTCTCGGATTTTGGATGGACGAGCAGCATTAGACCGATCGGGGGGAACTGACTGAAAGGATCGACTTTTGGATCCGGTAATGGCAGGTAGGGTGTATCAATATGCCAACCGAACTATCATGAAGCCAATGCTTTCTACTCGCCGCCGCTTTCTGCAAACTTCTGCCTCCACGCTGTTGGTTGCGCCATTCGTCACTTCGGGTGCGCGAGCCGCATCGCCTAACGGCAAACTGCGCCATCTGGCCTTCGGCGCGTCCGGCCAGTCCTGGAGAGATCTAGAGCAATTCGCCCACCATCCGAACTGGGAGCTCGCCGCTGTCTGCGATGTGGACAGCCGCAACTTCGCTCAAGTCAAAGCCACGTTTCCCAACGTGCGCACCTACACTGACTGGCGCGAGGCCCTAGCCAAGGAAGCCGACCTCGTGGACACCGTCAATGTGAGTACGCCCGACCACATGCACGCCGCCATCGGCATGGCAGCGATCGCAAAAGGCCTGCACATCTATGGCCAGAAACCACTCACTCAAAACCTAGCCGAATGCCGCGCCCTCACCCGCGCCGCCCGCGAAAAAGGCGTGGTCAGTCAGATGGGCATCCAAGTTTCCTCCAGCTTTGGCGATCGTTACACCGTGGCGATGATCCATCGCGGCGACATCGGTAAGGTCAAGGAAGTCCACACCTTTTCTTACAAGAAGTGGGGCGACATGGACCCGGTGCCAGTTAACCAAGCCTCCGCGCCGCCTGCGGAACTCGATTGGGACAAATGGCTCGGTATCTCTGCGGAGCGCCCTTTCATTCCGGACTATTATCATCCGCAGAATTGGCGCAAGCGCCGCGACTTTGGCGCCGGCACGCTAGGCGACATGGGCTGCCACATGTTCAGTTGCTGGCATCGCTCGCTGGCGCTTACCATGCCGCTCAGCGTCACCTCCTACGGCCCACCACCGCCCAACGCCGAGAACTGGGCTACCAACGGCAAAGTCGAATATCTCTACCCCGGCACCCAATACACGGCGGACAAGACCGTCAAAGTCACTTGGTATGATGGCGACCAGCGCCCGTCCAAGGAAGTCATGGATTTGTTAGGAGAAATCGCGTGGCCCGACCAAGGCAGCCTGTACATTGGCACCGATGGCCTGTTGCTCCACACGCACGACTCCACCCCGATGCTCCTGCCGAGGGACAAATTCAGGAATGTGCGCACACCTAAACTCGAGCCGATCAACCACTGGATCGAGTTCCTGGACTGCTGCCTCGCCGGTGATCCAAAAAAGCAACCCGCTGCCAACTTCGACTTTGCCGGTCCGCTCACCGAGGCCGTGCTACTCGGTTGCGTGGCAAGCATTTTCCCGAAACAAACACTTGAATGGGACGCCGCCCAAATGGTCTTCACCAATTCCGCGGATGCCACCAAGTTTGTGAAGCGCAGCTATCGCAAGGGCTGGGAAATTCCGGGGCTGTGAATGAGGGAAATTGACAATCGTGAATGAATGGTGGGAATTTGATAGATACAACTCGGGAATTTGATAGATACAACTCGAATCCATGCGAATGCAGGCCAATTTACCATTTATCGTTTATCCGCACTCTGATTGTATATAGTAGATAGTAGATAGAGGAAGCCCCTCATCCTCAATCTACATTCTACCATCGAATCAACTCGCATCAGCCTCCCTGCAAGATTTTCAATCAGGTGCAATCTGCTAGCCAGACTGCACTGACGGGGAAGTCAGTGTTTGTCCCAACCGTGCGATTTGACGATGCCGTCGAGTTCGGTCCAGGCGGCTTCGGATGGATCGATGATCTTGAAGGTGGTGAGGTATTTCATGGCATCCCAGACGCGTTTGACATCGTTTTTCTGCGATTCGATTTTGTCAGCCGGAAGCTGTTTGGCGTCTGCCGTGGTCTTCGCGGCGAGGGCGATGACGGATTTGGCGATCGCTTCGTCCTTTTCATAGACGAGCGATTCGGCCAGCCGCAGGGATTGGTCGAGTGATTGGGCTGGCAGCTTCGCGGCGGCGGCTCGAACCATCGCGGCGATTTCCTTGCGTTTGGCGGCAGTCTCCTGTTCGGACATCGGGCCGTGGATGCCTTCATCATCGGCGGCGACGCGCGGAGGCAGCGGGCGGTACCAGATATTGCGGAAGCGCACTGGGTTTCCGTGGTCCTGCAACTTGAGCGGCCCGGCTTCGGGCAGCGGGCCGGGAAGCGAGCGTCCCTTGTGGCCGGTGCCTCCCTCAAGCTGGGTTTTGTCCTGAACGAGGATGCCGTTGCAATAAATGGTGGCATAACCGGGATGGACGAGCTTGTCGCCCTCATAGACCGGCCGACGGAACGTGATGTCGATCTGCTGCCACTCGCCGGGTAGGCGCAACGCATTGGCCAGCGGAGGGCAGACGCTATAGATGGAGCACGCGGAGCCGTCGGCGTAAGTCGGATTGTCGTAGTTGTCGAGCACCTGGCACTCGACGGCACCTTCGACGAAGATCCCGCTGTTGCCGCGGCCTTGGCCCTCGCCCTGCGGAGGCGTCGGTGCGGCCCATTCGACGTGCAACTGGCAATCGCTGAAAGTCGATTTCGTGCGGATGTAGCCGGATTTCGGCACGCACAGAAGCGCGCCATCTTTCACCACCCACTGGGTCGGCTCGCCCTGCGGTTTTTCAGCTTCCCAGTTTGCCAGCGAAGCTTCGGTGCCGTCGAACAACACCACCGCATCGGCGGGTGACTTCGCATCGACCAGTGGCTTCGGCTCGACGCGCGGCGGTTGCGGGCGGTTCCAATCGTGAACGCACCATGGATGCGTGGCGTCTGGAGCGTCACCATAAAATGGCTGCCCGGTCGAGGCTGCCTGTGCGGTCGCCGCGATGAGCGTTGCGACGGAGAGGGTAATGATTGAACTGTGGGTTGACATCACGGTCTTACGGTTTGCAATTTGTTTTCTTTCAAGAAAAATATAATTTCGTAGTCCCTTGCTTGCTGCAAGGAGTTAGATTTTCTTCTAACGGTTTCCGTTGTGCTCCTCGCCACCGGGCCTCAGTGAAAATGGCGGATCGATACCAAAGAAAGTCTGAATTGTCCAAGACAGGTCTGTGGAAATTGTTCAGCTTGGAGGCTTATACCTCAGCCGCCTTTTCTCATTCCGTTAGCGAACCCCTTGGAATTCTAGTGTTCTAACAGGCAACGGAACGCCTACGGATGCGAGTGCATTGCAATCGAACATTTAGAACACACAAGGAATCGACCATCATGAAATCACACCTCCTCACCGCCCTGCTGCTAGTGCCGCTGGCGACGTTGCACGCCGCCGATCTGCTTAAAAAAGATTTCCAAGACCCTCCTGCGGAAGATCTGGCAAAGGGTTTTGTTCAGCCGCCTGATTCGGCGCGGCCGCAGACGTGGTGGCATTGGATGAACGGCAACGTCACCAAGGAAGGCATTACGGCGGACTTGGAATCCATGGCCCGCGTGGGAATCGGTGGAGCCACCCTCTTTAACGCGGGAGAGGGTCTTCCGCACGGCCCGATCCAGTTCAACAGCCCCGAGTGGCTGGGATTGGTCAAGCACGCGGCGAAGGAGGCCCGGCGGCTGGGCCTCGAACTGGGCATCCACAATTGCCCAGGCTGGTCGAGCAGCGGCGGGCCGTGGAATACACCCGAGCACGGCATGAAGATGGTGGTCACCAGCGAGAAGCAGGTGAAGGGGCCGCTGCGCTTCGACGGCAAACTCGCGCAGCCGCCGACCCAGCTCGGATGGTATCGCGACATCGCCGTGCTGGCGTTTCGCACGCCGGTGGGTGAGCTGACTCCGATGCGGGATGCCGCGTTTAAAGTGACGTCCAGTGCAATCAATCAGGGCGCGGCCAAGGTGGCGGACGGCCACCTCGGGACCTCCGTGATTCTGCCCCTGCCGAAGCCGAATGCGCCTCAGTTCATGCAGTTCGAGTTCGCCCAGCCCTACACGGCGCGGTTGGTCACGATCCAGCCCGGCCGTGGCATGCAGCGTTGCGGCGGCAATATCGAAGTTTCCGATGACGGGCAGACTTTTCGCACGGTGAACCGCTTTGAGGTGGTGTACACAACTGAACCGTGCGCCTTCGCGTTCGCGCCGGTCACGGCAAAGTACTACCGTCTCCTCTTCACCAGCGCCAACGGTGGAGAAATGAAGCAGATTCCCATTGCCGGTGTGGAGTTCTCTGCGAAAATCGGCATCGAAAACTTGGTGGGCAAGATCTATCGCGAACGCAAAGACATACGAGCTGACGCTGGCTTGGCGGTGCAACCTGAGGAAGTGGTCCAGGGCGACCAGACCGTGGACCTCTCTGCCAAGATGACGGCAGATGGGCAGTTGGCATGGGACGTGCCGGCGGGCGACTGGACGATCCTGCGCATGGGATACACGCCGAATGGCCGTCTCAACGTGGCCGCCCCGACCGAAGGTTTTGGCCTCGAATGCGACAAGCTCAGCAAAGAGGCTGCGCAGGCGCACTGGGACGGAGGCATGGGCAAGGTTCTCTCCGAGCTCGGGCCGCTGGCGGGTAAGGTCAAGTCGGGCCTCAATAGCGTGCTCGTCGACAGCTATGAGGTCGGCACGCAGAACTGGACGCAGAATTTCAAGCAGGAGTTTAAGAAACGCTGCGAATATGATATTTCGCGGTTCCTACCAGTTTTCTCCAGCCGGGTGGTGGATAGCCCCGAGATCACCGAGCGCTTCATGTGGGATCTGCGCCGCACGATCAGTGACTTATTCGCGGAGAACTACTCGGGAAAATTCCGGGACATGGCGCACCGCGCCGGACTGCTCTACGCCGTGGAGCCCTACGGCAACGGTCCTTCCGACGACATGCAGTACGGCAGTTATGCTGACATTCCGATGAGCGAGTTCTTTGTCGTAAAAGGTTCGGGCAATGCCAGGCTGGCGTCTTCGATCGGCCATGTCTATGGGCGCAAATATGTGGGCGCGGAATCCTTCACCGGACAGCCCCATGACAGCAAGTGGCTCAATGATCCCTATTCCATGAAGGCACAGGGCGACGCGGTCTATTGCGGCGGCGTTAACCGCTTCATCTTCCACCGCTTCGCGCACCAGCCTTGGGCCGATCCCGCGCGTCTCCCCGGCATGACCATGGGCCAGTGGGGCACCCATTTGGACCGCACGGTGACGTGGTGGGAACAGGGCAAAGACTGGATGAAGTATCTGGCCCGCTGCCAGTATCTCTTGCAGGAAGGGCAGTTCGTCGCGGACGTCTGCCTCTACGGCGGCGAAAATGCGCCGGGCGGCCAAGTCGGCCCCGGCGATCTGCCGGCAGGCTACGACTACGACAGTTGCGACCGGGGCGCGCTGAGCCTGATGTCCGTGAAGGACGGCCGCATCGTGCTGCCCTCGGGCATGAGCTACCGCGTGCTGGTGCTGCGCAGCGGCAAGACCATGTCTCCCGCCGTGCTCAAGACGATCGGGAAATTGGTCGAGGCCGGTGCCACAGTGGTCGGGCCAAAGCCGGAGATGGCCCCCGGCCTGATCGGCTACCCAGCCAGCGACGCCGAGGTGAAACAACTTGCCGACGCGATTTGGGCCAAGGGCATTCTGGACCAATCATCCGCGCAAGCACTCGCTGCACTCAAGGTGAAGCCTGACTTCGTCTGCGCCAACCCTGCGGCCCGGCTCCAATACATCCACCGCTCGGCAAACGGGGCGGATCTCTATTTCGTGGCGAGTCAGAAGACGACGAGCCATGAAGTCGAGTGCACCTTCCGCGTGAGCGGCAAGGTGCCGGAGTTCTGGCAGCCAGAGACCGGAGTGATTGAAAAGGCTCCGGTCTATACGGAGCAGGACGGGAGCATCACGGTGTCGTTGCGTTTCGCACCAGCGGGTTCCGTGTTCGTTGTGTTCCGGGAAGCATCACCCAGCGACCACGCCGTGTCGGTGCGGCGCACCGTCACACAGCAAGCCAACGCGCCTACTGAGCAGTTGTCCATTCTGAAGGCCGAGTATGGCGCGTTTGGCGATACCCTTGGTGCCGAATGTTTGGATGTGACGGCGGTCGTGAGGCAGAGGGTCAAGAACGGCAACCTCCACATTCTTGCGAGCAATGATCTCGCCGGAAACCCAACGGGGGATAAGGTGAAGGAGATCCAGATCGACTTCCTGGTGAAGACCGAAAAAAAGAGCCTAAAATCCGATGCGTTCATCGATTTGCCCGCAGATGCCGAAGTCATTAAGGCCGTGTACGGTGTCATCAATGACGCGCCGGCCACGGAGCGGCAGATCGTCGATGTCACGGCCAAACTCGCGGGTCTCGTCAAGGACGGAGCACTTTCGGTTGGGGTCAATAACGATTTGGTTGGGCATGATCCAGCCGCCTCGATGGCGAAGGAACTGCGTGTTGAATATCTTTACCAAGGCCAGCACCAAAAGGCGAATGCCCGCCAGAATACGACGCTGACGTTGCCAGAGAAGGGTGAGGAGGTAGCACCTCTTCCGGCCTACGAAATCTTCGCCAAGAAGGGCGGCTCGCTCGAAATTCAGGCGTCGCAGCCCGCCACCTTCGAGATCGCGACGGCCGCAGGCAAGACGCTCAAGGCGACGGTCGCGGACATCCCGAAACCGCTTGAAATCGCCGGGCCATGGGAATTGTCTTTCCCTCCCAACTGGGGCGCTCCCGCCAAGGTCACGCTCGACAAGCTCATTTCGTGGACGGAACACCCGGACAGCGGCGTGAAGTATTTCTCGGGCACCGCAACGTATCTGAAGACCTTCGCGTGGGATGCGGAAAAACAGAAGTCAGAGTGCTATATCCTCGACCTAGGCGCGCTGAAAAACATCGCCGACGTGACACTCAACGGCAAGTCGCTGGGCCTGCTCTGGAAGCCGCCGTATCGGCTGGATGTAACGGGCGCGCTCAAGACCGGCAAAAACACGCTGCAGGTGAAGATCACGAACCTGTGGCCGAACCGGTTGATCGGTGACGAGCAGTTGCCGGAAGACCACAAGTGGGGCGGCTTGACGAACGACAAGTGCTTGAAGGAGTGGCCGCAGTGGCTGCTGGATGGCAAGCCGAGCCCGACGGGTCGCTTCACCTTCACCACGTGGCATCACTGGAACAAGTACGACGAGCCGCTGCCCTCCGGCCTGTTTGGGCCGGTCATGATCCGATCCGTCGTGAGGGTCGTGGCGCAGTAAGCGACGAACGAAAAAAACGAAAGATCCGCGCTGAATCACCTGTCTACAAGCTACCCGATTCACCCCGATTACCCTCAAGATGATGAACCCGCCCTAAATGAAACATCGATCCCTCATGATTGCCGCCAGCTTCTTGCTGCCGTTCACCTGCATGTCTGCCGCGACCGCAGCGGCTGAGTTTCCCATTCACGATGGAGCAGCCAACACCATAACGGTCGCAGGCCAGTGGCCCGCCAGCAAAGCCTGGGAATGGTATGCAAAGCATCCTTGGTTGGTCGGGTGCAACTTCCTGCCCAGCACCGCGGTCAATGATGTCGAGATGTGGCAAAAGGAAACCTTCGACCCAAAGACGATTGACCGCGAACTCGGCTGGGCGCAGGAACTCGGGTTCAACACGGTGCGCGTGTTCGTGAACTACGCGGTGTGGGAGGACGATGCGGCCGGGCTGAAAAACACGTTCCGCCAGTTTCTGGAAATCGCCAACAAGCACGGCCTCTCAACCTTGGTGATCTTGTTCGATGATTGTTTCAATCCCGAGCCGCGCGTCGGCAAGCAGCCCGACCCGACGCCCGGCATGCACAACAGCCAATGGGTGCAAAGTCCCGGCGTGAAAAGGCGTGGCGACCGTGCAGCTTGGCCGAAGTTGGAGCAATACGTGAAGGACATGGTCGGAACCTTCGCCTCGGATAAACGCGTGCTCGCCTGGGATCTCTACAACGAACCCGCCAAAGATTCTCTGCCACTGGTGGAGGCTTCTTTCCGCTGGGCCCGTGAGGCGGGTCACGACCAGCCTCTGACCAGCTGCGTCTATGGCGGATCAGCCGATCCGAAGAGACTGGGTGAGATTTCCGATGTCATCAGCTTCCACGATTACTCGGGACTGGGCGCTACGAAGAACGTGGCAGGGCGGTTGCTGGCCCTGGGCCGGCCGGTCCTCTGCACCGAGTGGATGGCGCGCACGGCCGGCAGCCTCTTCCAGACGCACCTGCCGTATTTCAAGGAAAACAAAATTGCCTGTTGGAACTGGGGGTTTGTGGTGGGACGCACACAAACCCATTTCCCGTGGGGGTCGCCAAAGGACGCCCCGGAGCCAAAAGTCTGGTTTCACGACATCCTGCGCGTGGACGGCACACCCTATGACCAGCAAGAAGTCCGGACCATCAAAGTGGCCACAGGCAAACTTCCGCCGCCGCCACCCACGTTGCTGATTGCGACCGCAGAGAAAGATCCGGTCCCGTGGCACATGACGGAGGATGCGCCGGCGGGTGGCTGGTTCAAGCCGGCGTTTGACGCCGCGGCATGGAAACAGGCACCCGCACCATTCGGTAGGCAAGAAAGCGAACGCAAGCCGAGCACAGTGTGGGCCAGCGCTGATATCTGGCTGCGTCGCGAATTCGACATGCCTGCGGGCACGTTCACCGACTGTGCCTTGCTGCTCCATCACGACGACGACGCCGAGATTTACATCAACGGTGTGCTGGCCGTGAAAGCGGGCAGTTACAACGCCGCCTACGAGGCCATCGACATCACGCCGGAAGCACAGGCGGCGCTCAAGCCCGGCAAGAATGTCATCGCCGCCCACTGCCATCAGACCGTCGGCGGGCAATATATCGACATCGGGCTTACCGGCACACGATCCGGCAGATAAACATTCAATTCAGAGACAAGGAAACCACATGAACGACCAACCAAAGACGATCCGCCACCATGCTACGGCCCCTGCCCTGCGGCGCAGAACCGCGAATTTCTATTCCACGTTTTGCTCGGGAGCCTTGGCTCTGCTGGCTGGTTTGACGATACCGCAAAGCGCGCTGGCTGCAGAGTCGGCCGCGGC
>JAPJNB010000245.1 GCA_026461385.1 Akkermansiaceae bacterium | reverse complement strand
CCCGTCTCGATGATGCAGGCGCTCGCATCCCAGTTGCCCAACGGCAACTTCCAGGAAATCGCGGCCGGGCACTTCATGTCGGCGCAGGTCCCCGACTTGGTGGCTGAAGCGATTGAGCGATTCGTGGCAGCCCTGCCGGCTTCCGCAACGATGGGAGATTGATGATGTTGCTGCATTGGTCCCCCCGCTCGCCGTTTGTGCACAAGGTCATGGTGGCCCTGGAGGAAACAGGGCTGCGCCTGGGTGTCGAATTGACGCGATCGGTCGTCCCGACGGAGGATCCCGAGCATGTCATCTGGAGCGTGAACCCGCTTGGACAGATTCCGACCCTGGTGCTTGACGATGGCCGTGCGCTGTACGACTCCCTGGTCATTTGCATGTACCTGGACGAGGCGAGCGGAAAAGGTATCCTGCTGCCTGCGGACGGTGGCAAACGCATCGACACCCTGCGGCGCCATGCCCTTGGCAATGGCCTGATTGAAGACATGGTGCTGTGGCTGATCGAGCGCTTCGCGCCAGCGGAAAGGCAGGTCGCGGCGCGTCTGGTGCGCTACGGCATCAAACTCCAGAAGACGCTCGCGGCCATCGAAGCCGATCCGGATTTGCGCAACCCGAGTCGGTTCGACGTCGGTGACATAGCGATCGCCACGGCGCTGGCCTACATCGAGTTCCGGCGATTGAAGCCGGGTTGGCAGACCGAATTTCCTCAGACGGCGGGTTGGTTTGCGCAGGTAAACGATAGGCCTTCCATGGTTGCAGCCCGTCTGCAGGACGGCTAGGCTCCGCCAATTTCTATTGCACGACAACACCAGGAGAAAACATGATGAAACGTATACGCATTCGATTGATGGCAGCCGGTATGGCGACGATACTTCCACTTGCGCTGTGGAGCGGCAACGCCGCCGCACAGGCCAAGGAAATCGTGCTCGGCGCGATGCTTCCATTGACCGGTTCGGCGGCGCAGATCGGTCTCGAAGAGCAGAACGGCATCCAGTTTGCCACCGACAAGGTCAACGCGGCAGGCGGCATTCGTGGCTACAAGATTCGCATCGTCTACGAAGATACCCAGGGCAAGCCCGACCTGGGCGTACTCGCGTTCAACCGGCTGGTCGATCTCCACCAGGTAAGCGGAATCTTCACTGCCTATTCGTCTGTGACGCTTGCCACCGCACCGCTGGCCACGCGCAAGAAGGTATTCGTTCTGAATCCGGCCGCGCAGACCAGCAAACTCGCCACCGCATCACCCTACCTGGTCAATACCATTTCGCTGGCAAAAGACGAGGTCTCTATCATTGCGAAGTATGCCGCCGAAAAGCTCGGCAAGAAGGCCGCGGTCTACTACGACAGCGGGTCGGTGGGAATCGACCTGCGCGACGAATTCAAGACGGCCTTCCTTGCCGCCGGAGGAACCATCGTAGCGGACGAGGCCGTCGAGTTTGGCAATACCAACTTGCGGCCGACGCTCCTGAAAATCGCCGCAGCGAAGCCCGATTTTGTGTTCATGGCCGCCACAACCGGACCAGGTGTGACCGGCGACCAGATCTCGCAAATCCCCGACTACCCAACCGCAATTGGCACTTCGTTTTTTGCGCCATTCAAGAATTACCCAGTCACCGTGTACCACACGCTGGTCAAGTCCAGCGTGACTGGTGAGACGGAGAAGGAGTTCAATGCCAAGTTCAAGACGCCGGACATGGCTTTCTTCTCGCGCGAGTACGCAAACGCCAGCCAGATCATGTTCAAAGTGATCGATTACCTGCTGGAGAAGGGGCGCCCGGTTACCGGTGAGAACCTGCGAACAGCGCTCTTCGAGGTGAAGACCTTCGACACTCCAAATGGCAAGATCTCGTTCGATACCAATACTGCCCGGCGTGAGGTCGAGATCCACAAGCTCACACCAGCGGGGCGCACGGTCGTAGAGAAGATTGCGCATTGAGTTCGTTCCGGCCAATTGTGACCAGCAAGAACGGAAGAATGCCATGATCAAACGTGCACGTGTCGAGACCCTGAAGGTGCCAGCCGCAGTGATTGCGACACCGGCACGTCCACTTGATCTGGTCGATTTGAGTTGAGTTGAGGAAACACGATGCAGCTTATCCTTCAATTAGTCCTCGATGGCATCGTCCATGGTTGCGCGCTAGGGCTGATTGCGATGACGTTCTCTTACATCTATGTAACGACCGGCATCTTTCACGTTGCGCATGCTGGCATCTTGACGCTTGGCGGGTACCTTGCCTGGTATTTCACCGGGGTCGGCGTGCCGTTCCCGGTAGCGGTGGCAATTGCGGTCGCTGGAAGTGCGGCGGTCGGCGTCTTGATTCAGAAGGGTGTCTACGAGCCCTTGATGAAGCGCCGGTCCACGCCGCTGGTGCAACTGATCGCATCGATTGGGATCGTCGCAGTGATCCAGAACTTGCTCGCCATAGTGTTTTCGCCGAACGTGCTGCAGTTCGAGATGCTGCCTTGGCGCAAGTCGTCGCTTCACCTGGGGTCCTTGGACATCTCGTATCCACAGTTGCTGACCGTCATCGTGTCGCTCGTTGCGGCACTTGGATTGCTCCTGTTCTCGTCACGCACAGCACTTGGCCGGCGCGCCCGGGCGGTCGCCTCGAACCGTAGCTTTGCCGAGATCGCGCGGCTACGGCCCTACGACGTGTATGTCTACGTGGTCGCGATCGGTGCGGGTCTGGTCGCGATCCCCGGCATCTTCCTCGGGGTCGACCAGGCGCTGCAGCCGTACTCGAGCTTGGGACTGCTGTTGACCGCGGTCATCGCAATGATTGCGGGCGGTGTGGGCAGCCTCCCTGGTGCGTTCCTCGTAGCCCTCGTACTGGGTGTGCTGCAGAACCTGGTGCTTGCGATGGTGCCGGGGCGCTGGAGCCAGGCCCTCACGTTTGCCATTTTCATCACGTTCATCCTGATGCGCCCGACCGGACTGTTCCGGATTCGGATGCAGCGCGCGAGCTGAGGAGCCAATCTTGAATTTTTTTCTCAGCTATCTCATCCTCGCGCAGATCTTCGCGATCATGGCGCTGTCGACGAACTTCCTCGTCGGAATCATCGGAATATTCTCGGTATCGCAGGCAGCATTGATGGGCGTGGGCGCTTATGCCTATGCCGGCGTGGCGATGGCCGGCATGCCGTTTCCCGTCGCCCTGTTGGCCGCGGTTACGCTTTGCGCACTGCTCAACACAGTCACATCGCTGCCGGCGCTTCGGCTGGCAGGTGACTATTTCGTGATCACGTCGTTCGGGCTGCAGTTCATCGCGACAGCGGTATTCGTCAACTGGGTGCAGGTCACCGGAGGTTCCACAGGCATCGCCGCTATTCCTGCACCGCGAATGCTCGGCATTTCGTTCGAGGAACCGCAGTACTTTGTCATCCTGTCTTCGCTCGCACTCGCACTCGCCTCGCTCGCGTACACGCTGTTGATGCGCTCAAGTTATGGGCGCGTGCTGCATGCAGTACGGCTCAATGAGCTTGCCGCCGGCGCTGCGGGACGCAACGTGTTGAAGATGAAACTGGGCGTCTCAGCTGTATCCGGCATCTATGCCGGGCTCGCGGGCGCGCTCTATGCGATCTTCATGAGCTACATCGATCCTTCGTCCTTCGAGATCCAGCAATCGATCGTGATCCTGACCATGCTGGTGATTGGCGGCGCCCGCACGCTGGCAGGCTCTTTGATCGGCCCACTACTGTTGCTCGCGATCCCGCAAGTGCTTTCGCTTGTGCACATCGCGCCCGAGTTGCTGGGGCCGACGCGTGCGCTGGTGTTCGGTGCCCTGCTGGTGGTGTTCATGTTGTGGCGTCCGCAAGGCATCGCGGGGCGCAAGATATGAACCCAAACGTGATCACCAGTGGGGGCACATTTGTGGAGTCGCCGGGTGTGCGAACGCAGGCCCCAACGGCGCTGCTTGTCGTCGAAGGTTTGACGAAGAATTTTGGCGGCTTTCGCGTATTGGACGCGACCACCTTCTCCCTGCCCGAAGGTCAGGTTACCTGCCTCGTCGGTCCGAACGGGGCCGGCAAGACAACCGCGTTCGACTGCATCACCGGATTCCTGAAGTCTGACGCGGGTTCGATTCGACTGCGCGGGGACGAACTCATCGGGCTCGGTCGGAGCGACATCGTGCGGCGCGGGGTCGCGCGCAGCTTCCAGAATCTGCGCTTGTTCGAGGAAATGAGCGTGGTCGACAACGTCATCGTGTGCCTGGCCGACGAGACAGGCAACGATCCCTTGACGGCGGTGTTTCGTCCGTTCTATTCGGCCGCCGTGCTGCGTCGCAAGCGGGAGAAAGCGCTGGCGATTCTCGAACAGGTCGAACTGGCCCACAAGGCGGAAGACCACGTGACGCAGATCAGTTTCGGCCAGCAGAAGTTATTGTGCATCGCTCGCGTCCTCGCGACCGACGCAAAGCTGCTGTTGCTAGATGAACCGACGTCGGGCCTGAGCGCGACTGCTCTCGACAATATGGTCAAGGTGATTGGCAGGCTCAGCGCCTCCGGAAAGACGCTGCTGGTCGTCGAGCACAACACACGGATCGTGCGCGACATCGCTGACCGCATCGTGTTCATGCACCAGGGCCGGGTGCTGGCAGAGGGCGACCCGCAAACGGTCCTGGACCGGTCCGACCTGGTCGAGATCTACTTCGGCGGCGGCCACTAGGAGAGCAGGATGACCTTGACAGTCAAGAACATTGGCTCCGGCTACGGCGACCGCGGCATCATCGACGAGATCTCGTTCACCGTACCGTCAGGAAAGATCATGGCCTTGTTTGGCCACAACGGCGCCGGCAAGTCGACGACATTACGCGCCATTCTGGGTTTGCTGCCGCTTTCACAGGGTTCAATCTCGTTGGACGATCAACGAATCGATCAGTTGTCGGTATCTGACCGCATCGAAAAGGGATTGCGCTTGCTGCCGGAGGGCCGCGGTGTGTTCCCTGACCTGACGGTCGCTGAGAACCTGAGTGTCGTTGCAGCTGCGAACAGCAAGAAGGGGGTTGATGGTACGGCCGGCACCACCATCGAGAAGGTCTACAGCCTGTTCCCGGTACTTGCGGAAAAGCGCAACCTGCTGGCGGGCAACATGAGCGGCGGGCAGCAGCAGATGCTTGCATTCGGCCTGGCGATCCTGGGCTCTCCGCGTTGCGTGCTGCTCGAGGAACCGTCGGTTGGTTTGCAGCCTGACCTGGTCGAAGAGCTGTTCGGCTATTTCCGGGTCATCTGCCGGGAGCACGACATGAGCGCGATCCTCATCGAGCACCGGATCACGTCGGCCCTGAAGATTGTCGATGACGTGCTGATCCTGAACAACGGCCGGATGGTCTACCACGACAACGTCGAGGCGACACGCAACCACGACATTTGGCAGTACTTCTGAATCCACACCAATCAAGGAATAGCGCAATGGGAAAAATTCGTTCAGACATCGCATGGAGCACTGTCGACCGCATCGTGGTTCGTGGCAAGAGCTTCCCGGACGAGATTCTCGGCAAGATGAACCTCGGCGATTTTTCCTGGCTCCAGCTTACCGGCACGGTACCGACGCCGCAGCAGTCGAACGTATTCAACGCGATCATCGTTGCGCTGGTGGAGCACGGGGTGACACCGTCGGTGATCGTCGCGCGCATGACCTATGCTTGCGCACCGGAATCGCTTCAGGCAGCTGTGGCTGCCGGCCTGTGCGGGCTCGGCAGCAACGTTGTCGGCTCGATGGAGGGCGCGGCGCGGTATCTGTCTGAAGCGTTGCCCAAGGACGCCCCGGCCGATGCCGATCTGGATGCGCTCGCACAACAGATCGTCGCCCGTTTTCGGCAGTCAAAGTCGCCCATTCCTGGGATTGGACATGCGATCCACAAGTCTGGTGACCCCCGCACGCCGCGCCTGTTTGCCATCGCCGAGGAGAACGGTTATGCAGGTCGCTACGTCCAATTGCTCCAGCGCGTCCACGCCGAGGCGCAGCGCGCCAGCGGAAAGAGTATGCCGATCAATGCCACCGGCGCGATCGGCGCGATCTCCTGCGAACTCGGCTTTTCGTGGAAGATCACTCGCGGTTTTGGTGTGATGGCGCGTGCCATCGGTCTGGTCGGCCACATCCTCGAGGAAACCGAGAACCCGATGTCGGGCGAAGTCTGGAGCCGCACCGAACATGAATCGTCGTCGCATCTTCGACCTGGGGTGGTGGCGTCATGATTGACAAATTCGTGAACTCGGTGGCCGAGGCGCTTGAAGGCATCAAGGATGGCGCGACCATCCTGGTTGGCGGCTTCGGCGCCGTGGGGCAGGCGAACCAACTTATTGATGGACTGATCGAACTGGGCCTGCGTGACCTGACGGTCGTCGCGAACAATGCGGGATACCGCCAGATCGGGTTGGCCCGGCTGCTGCAGTTGCGGCGCGTGCGCAAAATCATTTGCAGCTTCCCTCGCATCGCAGGATCGACTTCATTTGAGGACCTTTACCGTGCCGGAGAGATCGAACTCGAGTTGGTGCCGCAGGGCACACTTGCCGAGAGGATCCGGGCGGCCGGCGCGGGCGTTCCTGCGTTCTTCACCGCCACAGCCGCGGGCACGGACCTGGCGCTAGGCAAGGAGACCCGTGAAATAGACGGGCGCACCTACGTGTTGGAGAACGCATTGCACGGCGATGTCGCGCTGGTGGAAGCCTGGAGGGCCGACCGATGGGGCAACCTCGTGTACCGCGAGGCAGGGCGCAACTTCAATCCTGTGATGGCGACGGCGGCGGCGCTGACAATTGTCCAGACGCAGCACGTGGCTAAGCTTGGGGAAATCGACCCCGAGACGATCGTCACACCGGGAATTTTCGTCAATCGCGTTGTTCACGTTCCCTATGGCGACCCCCTGATCATGCTCTGAGAGAAACCTATGAAAAGCGAGAACAAGACAAGCGCCTGGACGCCGCTGGACCGAGTGGGACTTGCGCGACGCGTAGCGCAGGATATTCCCGACGGGTGGTACGTCAATCTGGGTATCGGCGTGCCGACCTTGGTGGCCAATCATGTTCCTGAGGGACGCGAAGTCGTTTTCCATTCGGAGAATGGCATTCTTGGCCTGGGCCCAGGGCCGGAGACGGACAAGATCAACCCGTGGCTCGTGAATGCGGGCAAGCAGTATGTCACTCTGGTGCCTGGCGGCAGCTACTTCCACCATGCAGACAGCTTCACCATGATCCGTGGGCGGCACCTTGACTTGTGTGTGCTCGGCGCCTTCGAGGTGGCGCAGAACGGGGATCTGGCGAACTGGACAACGGCGACGCCGGGTGCGGCCCCCGCCGTGGGTGGTGCGATGGACCTGGCGGTCGGCGCCAAACGGCTGTGGGTCGTAATGGACCACAGCACCAAGGAGGGCAAGTCAAAGCTCGTTCGCAAATGCGGCTATCCGTTGACGGCGCCGGCTTGCGTGAAGCGCGTGTACACGAGTCTCGCCGTGCTCGACGTCGTGTCGGAAGGATTCCGAGTCGTCGGGATGGTGCCTGGCCTCTCGTTCGAGGAGCTTCAGTCGCGGACTGACGCGGACCTTTTTCCGCTCGCCTGATCTGGGAGCGCCCGCCGATGGGTGGCGATAAGCTGCCAGCGAAGGGCGACTTTGCCGCGTAAAAAGGGGAGCACAGCGTGCAGCGCGCGTGCCGCCCGCTGCACTGATTTTCGTTCAGCTGAGGATGGCGCTGACGCCGCCGTCGATGGCCAGAATCTGCCCCGTAATGTGTTTGCCCGCTGCCGATGCAAACAGGAGCGCCGCGCCCTTCAGGTCGTCGTCGTCGCCAATGCGCCGCAGTGGCGTGCGTGCAGACAATGCTTCATGGCCCACGCTCTCCAATGTGCCGCGGGTCATCTTGCTCGGGAACATCCCGGGTGCAAGCGCATTGACGGTGATGCCGTAGGGGCCCCATTCACCGGCAAGTGTGCGCGTGAAGTTGACCACCGCGGCCTTGCTCGTGTTGTAGGCGATGGCCTTCATCGCGGACGAACCGCGTAACCCGGCGATGGACGCAATATTGAGGATACGGCCTTTGCTGCGGGGAATCATGCTGGCGCGGGCCACTGCCTGGCTGGCCAGAAAGATGCTGCGCACATTCAGGTTCATCACCTTGTCCCAGGCATCCAGGGGATAGTCCTCCGCAGGCGCGCCCCAGGTTGCGCCGGCGTTGTTGATGAGGATGTCGATCTGGCCGAGCTTGTGCATGGCGACTTCTGCCATGCGCTGGATCTGCACCGGGTCGCTCATGTCCGCTGCCACCCACTGCGTGTCGATACCCTTGGCCTGCAGGTGCGCAGCCGCATTTTCCAGATCCGCCTCCTTGCGCGAGGTCAGCAGCACTTTGGCCCCGGCTTCGCCCAGTGCTTCGGCGATCTGCAGTCCCAGGCCACGCGAGCCACCGGTGACCAGGGCCGTCTGGCCGGTGAGGTCGAATAGTTGTCGGACGTGTGTTGTCATTGCATCTCCTAGAACCAGGTGTCTTGCATGTCGCGGCAGGTGGGGTCGCGTGAAGCGACAACGCCGAGCCAGGCATCGATCTTCGGCAATTCATAACGGAAGAAGTACCGCATGGCGTGGAGCTTGCCCTGGTGGAAGTCGGCGTCGCGGCCGGCGGCGAGGGCTCGCTGGCACGCGGTGGCGAGATCGAGCCAGACCCATGCGAGCACCACATGACCGAAGGCCTGCAGGTAGGGAGTGGCATTGGCCAGCGCCTCCTCCGGCACACCCGTGGACCATGCGGCGTCAGTTGCAGCGCGTAGACGCTCCAGCGCCTCACCGAGAGAGGATGCGTGTTCAGCCAGGCCGTCCAGCGCTCTGGCGCGCTGGATTGTGTCGGCTACCCGCGCGGCGAGCAGCTTCAGGCCAGCGCCATCCTCCAGGCGAACCTTGCGTCCAAGCAAGTCGAGCCCCTGGATGCCGTGGGTGCCCTCGTGGATCATGTTCAGACGGTTGTCGCGCCAGTACTGCTCCACCGGGAAATCCCGTGTGTAGCCATAACCACCATGGACCTGGATGGCGAGCGAGTTCGCTTCGAGGCAGTATTCGCTGGGCCAGCTCTTGACGATCGGGGTGAGCACTTCGAGCAACTGGCTCGCCTCGGTGGCGCCGAGCGCTGCACCCGTGCGTTGCTCGTCCACCAGGCGTGCGCAGTACAGACCCAGCGCGAGCGCGCCTTCGACATAGGCCTTCTGCGCCAGCAACATGCGTTTGACGTCGGCGTGTTCGATGATGCGGATCTGGGCTTGCATGGGGTCCTTGCCGGCCGGGCCGACGGGGCGACCCTGAGGACGGTCGCGGGCGTATGCAAGGCTGGCCTCGTAGCCGGCGTAACCCAGCATGGTCGCGCCCAGGCCGACCCCGATGCGCGCCTCGTTCATCATGTGGAACATGCAACGCAGGCCCTCGCCGGGCTTGCCGACGAGGTAACCGATAGCGCCCGGGGCGCCGCGCACCGGAAAGCGGTTCTCGCCGAAGTTGAGCAGCGTGTTGGTCGTGCCGCGGTAGCCGAGCTTGTGGTTGAGGCCGGCGAGCACCACATCGTTGCGCCCGCCCAGCCGGATGGCTTGCGTGTCGTCGAGATCCACCAGCCACTTGGGCACGATGAACAGCGACATCGCACGGGTGCCAGCCGGAAGTCGACCGTCAGGTCCGGGAATCTTGGCCAGCACCAAATGCACGATGTTTTCCGTGATCTCATGGTCGCCGGCCGAGATCCACATCTTGTTGCCCTTCAGTCGATAGCGTGGCCCGAAGGGGTCGCTCTCAAAATCGTCTCCATCTGGCACTGCGCGGGTCGTGATGTCGCTCAATGACGAGCCAACCTGCGGTTCGCTCAGGCACATGGTGCCAAGCCAGCGCCCGCTCAACTCGGTCTCGGCAAATACCTTCTTCTGCAGGGGAGTGCCATGCACCATCAGCAGGCTGGCGTTGCCTCGCGTCAGGCCCACGTACGCGCTGATCGGCAGGCTGGCTTTGGCGAACGTGGCGGTGCAGGCCATCTGCACGGCGCATGGGAGCTGCATGCCGCCGACTTCGTAGTCTTGCGCAGCGGCGATGATGCCGCTCTCGGCTTGTGCACGCACAGCGTCGATGGTGGACTGCGGCAGATGTACTTTCTCGCCGTCGAAGGTCGGTTCCTCCAGGTCAGCGATGCGATTGGAGGGAGCCAGCTTTTCCTGGGCAACCCGGTGGCACGCGTCGAGGACCGAATCGAAGGTTTCGCGCGAGTGCTCGGCGAAACGCGCGCGGCTGGTCAGCGATTCGACGCCGATCCAGTCGTGCAGCAGGAAGTCGACGGTGGAACGGAAGGTCATGGGTGCGGTGATGAGTCGATGTGGTGGATTTCAGTATGGGTACTGGGGGCCGGAAAGTCGATCACGGATGCGATGGAGACAAGCGATTTTTTCGCCGGCAGATAGGTGCGTACCCGCCCACTTACCCAATGCCTCAAGCACAGGCCGCAGTGCCGCCCCGCCTTCGGTAAGTCGATAAGCGTTATTTCGGGACGCCGCCTCTGGATTCACACGCTCGATTAGCTTCAAGCATGTAAGTAGATCAAGCCGTGAAGCCAGAATATTTGTCGAAATTCGCTCGGGGGATTCGAGAAATTGTGAATAGGTTCGTGGCCCGTGAATGATTAAATCGCGCACAATCAGTAACGACCACTTATCACCAAGCACATCAAGCGCAGAGCTGATGGGACACATAGAGCGCCACTCCACCCCTTCCGCCTTAACGCCTGCGATATCCATACAAATTTCCTGCCGTTTTATCTAACTTGCGCCAGTTTCACCCAACATAAAAGTGTTCAATGATTTGCCAAACATAGACAAGCATCGCCAATTGTCCAATTGCGAATACCGCTGTGCGTAGATAAGGAATTCCAGCAATGTACACCACGGTGTAAACGAGTCGGGACGCCAACAGAACAACACCCGCGATATGCGTTATGCCGTTTGTCGCACCCGTGAAATGTGCCACTAGGATGACCGCAGCGTAAATTGCGAGATTGGCAACCAAGTTGCCATGAGCACGCACCGCACGATGGCCCCAAGGGGCGACGCCTTGGAGTTCGGTATCTCGGTTGTGAAATATCCAGTTCCATCCGCCAGGTACTGACGTGCGGGCATAGAGTGGGGGCAAAGTAAGAAGTTCCGTTAATACGGCAAGGCTTACCAAAATCCAGAGGTCAAGGGTCATCACGTGGTCCAATCTGTTGGTTGAGGGAATGCTGCAATGCCAAAAAATTGACTTGCATTTTGCAAGTTTAGCATAAAAACTACAAAAACTGTCCACGGCTGAACTGAACGTGTGGGAAACCGCGCAAGCCTACCCCTCAAGGGCCAAGGCGTATAGCGGGTTTGTCTATCAGGCAGGCGTAGCCTGAGCCGTGGGCAGTGCTGTCTGCCCCTTTGATCAATGGGCCATTCTTCGCTGAACTTTGACCCTACTGCCTCGGTAGCCCTTCGTTTTCTCGTAGTTCTTTGAGCATCTGAGAAACGACTCTGCGCGGCTTTTTGGCAAGCCCATTTCCTTGGCGCGGCTGTGGAAGTCATCCAGTAAAAGCGCGTCGTCTTTGCCCATGATCTTGTCGAGTTGAACGTCTGTGCTTTCTTCGTGGGCTGAGTGCCATGAGAACGATGCGGGGTTGAATCGGATGGTGAAGGGCTTCACTGTGGCGTAGTTGCGCGATCCGTGGTGTAGCCTCGCCTCGTTGTCGCCCTTGGGTTCTATGCCCAAAACGAACTCAAACGCGCCACCGATGGCACTTGCCCCACGCCCTGCTAAAAACGGGTCTGACCAGTCCACTGCGCTTTTGCCCGTGTGGTGAACCACAAAAATGGCGGCGTTTAATTCGGTGCGCAATTTTCCGAACTCTCGCAAAACTGCGGTCATTAACACATTATCGTTTTCCTCTCCCACCACGTAGTAAAGCGGGTCAAAAATAATCACCGTTGCGCCCCAGTTCTTGGCGGCTTCTGCCAATGCGTTGAATGGCTCTTGATTCACCTTTTGGGTTTTGGTGTCTACCAGTGATTCACCCTTGCAAAATTCATCGCTACTCAAAAACATCACATTGTCCAACTGCTTGGGCGTAGCGCTGTAAAAGGTGTTCATTGAGCGCAGGCGAACGCCCAGCGCGGTTTTAGTCAATTCAAGATTGACGTAAACAATCTTGTCGGGCTCTTCACTCACGGGCAAGCCTAAAAATGGTTTTTTGGTCAACAGCGAAAAAACCAGATTCAAGGCCAACATGGATTTTTTGGCTTTGGCAGGCGCTACGATCATGCCTACGGCGTTGCGCTCCACAAGGGTTTTAATGAGTGGCTTAAACTCAATGCCTTGGGTGGCTCGCATGATGGTGCTGCCTTTGTTGGATTCGGTAAATTGCATGAAAAGGTCTCAAAAGGTAATTCTTAAAATTCACCTTACGAATCCTTTTTTGATTGTCAACCTTTGCAATTCTTCACCCCCTTCCGACCGCTTCGCTTCGCCCCCTCACAGGGGGCTG
>JAPJNB010000244.1 GCA_026461385.1 Akkermansiaceae bacterium | reverse complement strand
TTGTTTTAGCGTTCCACTGAAATCATGCAAGCGTGGGATCTCCGATTCCAAGGTCAGCGATCCAATCCCACGCACCACGCACCGCGCAACATCATCCCTAACACACCACGCTTCAATTCGAGTGCTCTGCCATTTCCCGAGTCGGCGCTGCTCCCCCATTTCGCGACTCCACGAGTTTGCGAACTCTGGTAGCGATCCGCTCTGCCAGTTGCCCCTCTCCCTCCTCGCGCAGAAATCCGCAATAATTCGACGCCACCGCTTCAAGATCGTCTGCAAAAACGACACCAAGCGCCTCGTAGCTGGCGAGGGCCTGCTCAAAATGCCTGCGTGCCCATGGCCGATCGCCCGTTGCTAACAACGCAAGCGCGAGATTGTTGTGGGACTGCGCGGTATCTGGGTGGTTTTCCCCGAGCAGCTTTCGGCGAGTCTCCAGGGCGATCATGTGCATCTCACGCGACTGTTCGCGAAATCCGGACGTCTGATAGAGCGCTCCCAGGTTGCTAGAAACCGTCGCGGTGAGTTCGTGATCTTGGCCGAGTTGCGAGTGGAGAATCTCAAGCGCCTTCAGAAAGTGAGCCTCTGCCGTCTCGATGTCGCCCTTCGCCTTCGCGAGAAATCCAAGGTTGTTGGACATCCCAGCGATGTCGAGCATCAGCGGCGGCTCGCAGAGCTGAAAATGATCGATCGCCTGATGCCAATGATTGGCCGCTTTTTCTTCGAGTCCGAGTCCATCGTATGCAGCACCCAGCCCCGCATGAAGCCGGCCAATCTGGTCGTTGCGGTCTGGCCGGTCTTCGAGTTGATCGATCGCTTGGCGGTAGTCATCCCTTGCGAGTTCAAGATGGGAAAATTCGCGGTGGATGTCCCCACGGATTTCGAGCGCCGAGGCAAACACATCAATGCTATCAAGGTCGGGATCGAGGGATTGTTGGGCCTTCTCGACGGCCGCGTTTGCCGCGTGGAGCGCTTCGCTGAGATTTCCAGCAGCTCGAAGCGCTTCTACACGGTCCCGAAGGATTCCAAGAAAAGTGGTGGTGGGAGAGTCCATTGCGATTGAGGGGATTCCACTCAATATCCCCCACTTTCAGCAATTGACGAATGAAATCCACGCTTTCAGGAAAGTAGGTCGGCAGAATGCGAAGGACTGATTCGCCCAGCTTGCAAATCCCCTCTACCATCCGCATGGTTTGCTCATGAAAGATTTAATCACGATTGATCCGGCGATCTGCAACGGACGCCCCGTGGTGAGGAGAACCCGCATCACGGTGCAACCAGTGATGGAGTTTCTGCCCGCGGGAGACACCGTTGAGGATGTTCTTCAGGAGTATCCAGCCCCGACCCGCGAGGACGTATTTGCCTGCATGAATTGGGCGTCGCGTTTGATGGCGAATCACTTTCAAATCGCCGCTCTCGCGTGAAGGGCTTTCTTCTGGATGAAAACCTGCTTGCGCGGCTGACCTTCATCACCTCATTACCTAATCACCCCGCCCTCTCCCCGATAATCCTCAAAAATTCGATGATGCTTACTATTTGTATGGGAAATCGAACTGCTGACTAAAAGTCTGTACCGCTGTCATGAAATGTTACCATGTGAAGACTGGCCCTGCCCACTGACCCTCCCATTCGCCTTCACCATGCCACCTCGGCCACATCTTTTCCTCTTCCCCAAACACCACCCTTCGAAACTCGTAACCCCTGCCTGAAACCATGAGCCAGCAAATCACGCCATTCGAGTCCATCCGCCGCACCAACCCGGCGGGCAACGAGTTCTGGTCCAGCCGGGACTTCGCCAAAGTGCTCGATTATGCCGATTACCGGAATTTCCAGTCCGTCATCGAGTCCGCCCGCACCGCCTGTTTCAACAGTGGCCAGCGAATGGACGATCATTTCGTTGAGGTCACCGATATGATCAAAGTTGGCAAAGGCGCGAGGCGACCGGCAAAGACCGTGATGATGTCGCGCTACGCCTGCTACCTCGTCATTCAGAACGCTGATCCATCCAAGGAAATCGTCGCCCAAGGCCAGACCTACTTCGCCATCCAGACCCGCAGGCAGGAATTGAGCGATGCTGAGATCGAAGAACAACGCCGCCTCGCCATCCGCTCCGAATTGCGCGCGCACAATAGCCAGCTTGCGGATGCCGCGAAGGATGCCGGGGTCATTGAGCCGCGCGACTACGCCATCTTTCAAAACCATGGCTACATGGGGCTCTACGGTGGTCTTGGAGCCAAGGACATCCATCGCCGCAAGGGTTTGCAGAAAAACGAGCAGATTCTCGACCATATGGGCAGCACCGAACTCGCTGCCAATCTCTTCCGCGCCACCCAAGCCGAGGAAAAACTCCGTCGCGAGAAAATCACTGGCAAAGACAAGGCCAACAAAGCCCACCGCGATGTCGGAGCCAAAGTCCGCCAAACCATCAAGGAACTCGGCGGCACCATGCCCGAGGAGCTGCCCACCGTGGAAAGCGTCAAGAAACTCGAAACCAAGGCAAGAAAGGCACTCAAGAAACCCAAACCATAAACGCCCTTCCGAAACACCGCCAACCGAGACACCATCCTTATTTTTGATCACTCAGCTTGCCCGGCTTAACACCGCGACGACGGGGCACTTCTTCCTCTTCCCTAAAAACTGAACACTGAAAACTAGCAACTATCCCACACCAGCAGAGTGGAGTGGCTCAAATCGGCGACCTCTCAAATTTTTCGATGAAAGAGAATTCAGACACTGAGAACACAAACACTGATGCACCTCAAGTGAGCTATGCTGTAAAAAAGCCTGGCGGTTCGCTTGAAGTATGTCTCGCAAGAATTTGATGAAATCATGGGTGGTTGATTCAGCCGGATTTCATTTCACCGAACGCTCCGTATTCCCGAAGACGGACGCGACGATCCGTTACCTACAGGACTTGGCCGATTCCCCATTCATCGGGTTGAGGACTACGCGGATAAGGTTCCATCAAAGTGGTGGTGGGAGAGTCCATTGCGATTGAGGGGATTCCGCTCAATATCCCCCACTTTCAGCAATTGACGAATGAAATCCACGCTTTCAGGAAAGTCTCGCATCCCTCCAAGTCGAATGGTGCCGACGGACCCGCAAAAAAGGAGCGGGGGGGTCGCTGCGACAAGTAGGGGGGCGGCGTGAGCAAATCACCAATCCATCAGCCACACGGCAGCCGACCCACTCCACTCATCCACCTTGATCTTTCTCATGACTTCTGCCACCACTCTTCTCCCGCCCTTCTCCTGAAAACCCGCTAATGCACGAGGATGCTTCCTATGTGTGTGGGAAATTGAATTGGAAATTGAATTTAACCATCTTCCCACCAACCCGCGACCTCAAACGGAATGAACCGCAAACGGGACTAGCAAAACGGAGACGGGGCGACCGGATGGCTCATGCGAGGATGCCGCGTGGAAACGCGACGGCTTGGGTCAGTAAGCCAAGACACCGGTCGCCCCCGATCCGACCTGGGGAGAACACCCCCGGGCCGGACTATGGCTTGAAGATACTCCGCCCCGGCAAAAAGTCGAGGGCACGTCACACCAGTCCGCCAGGCAAAGGGGGTGAAGCAGGTCTGAAAAACGATCGGCACCCGGTGGCTGCCACCACCCGCACCTGTCTCCACCTTCCGTCCCGGAAGTCAACATTCCAAGATGTCCAGAATCAGCCTGGCCAAATCGAAACTCCCGATCTGGCAAGACTCCTCACGCCCAAATCCAGCCTACAGAAAAAATCAAAAACGAACCTTGTTTCGATCTGGTACTACTGACCCCTTCAGACGGGACAGACCCCTTCAGACTGCACACTCTTGGGTCCCTAAGATAGACCGAAAATGTTAGTTGGACTCAACTTCTTTGGTATCGGAGCATTCGGAATCGACCTGCCGCTGCAAGCGCAAGAACTCGCGCTCCTGATCTTTTGCGAAAGTTCCACCATCAGGAGCGATTTTCACATCGGCAGCCCGAATTTCCTCATAGATTTTGCTCAAATTGTCTTGATCAGAGTTTGACATGATAATCTTTAGTATGGACTTGAATTCGTTATGATATTTATTCCAAAAATCTTACAACGCACTGATTATTCGTGGTTTATTACTCACTCTCATTAAGCGCCACAGTCAGCATAAATGCGGCTTGCGATAACTTTGAATTTTAAAATTTTGTTTCGGCTGCTCTAATCCTGTGGAGGTGTTAATAAATTTTATTGAGAAATCGCCACAAATTTAACTTCTGTGAAACCTTGTGCATGCCAGAAACGTCCCTTGCTTACAGGCACACAATGCTGCACTCCTGACATTGAGTTTCCAGCATTTGTAGGGGTAATCCCCACCAAATTGTTTGGATCATCGCCAACAAGCACTTGCCTGACTGACGATGAGCTTCCTCCTCCCGGATATGAAGCGATAACAAAACCAGACTGCTCGGCTTGGTAAGTTGTATTCGGCTGTCTTGAATCATAGTTTCCAAATTTAAATTCAGGAGCAAGTTGCTTGGAGACTTCGGCTTGGAGAGCAAACGGCACCGCTAGAACCCGCTGTCGCGTCCCTTGCACCACACTATCCACGCTAACGGCCATCCAATGCTCTGCTCCGCTGCTTAGCGCGCCGCTAATGCCACTGGTGCCGTAGCGGTAGGTCGCGGTGATGGTCTTACCGCTCGTTGGCGCACCAGCGTAATAGTTTGCTGTCACCCGGCGGAGGCTGTTGCTGTATGCCACTCCGAAGTCGTCCTCATTTGAGGATCCTGCAGACTGAGTCCATGTGTAGGTCCCGTCCGTGACACTCACCGTGCCCGCCACCACCGGGCTATTGGCGAGAACTTTCTGGAAGGTCGTAAGGGTTCCGTTAGCGGTGCCGATGGTTTCCGTCACCTGGGTGTTGCTGGTTCCGGCATTCCCGAACTGGAAGCTGTAAACACCGTTGGAATCCAGCGTCACCGCGCCGATGGATTCGGTGTAGAGCAAAGTTCCTCCTGTCGCAGCGTCGTAGATGCTAATGGCAAAGGTTTTGCTGCCCGTGACGGGTTCGCCAGTGGCATCCGTGAGGCGGCCTTGGTAATTGATGAGGCTGGGGACTTGGGCGAATGCCGCCCCGGAGAGCGCGGCTGACAAGAGGGTGGTCAGAATGGTTTTCATGGCTTGGTAATTTGTAAGATTAGGGAAGGACGACTTCGATGCGGAAGAAGTAAGCGGAAGGGTGTCTGGACGCATGAAGTGGTCCGGCTGGCATGGTGGTTTCATCAAACGTGAATACTTTCTGGGTGCCGTCTCCGGTGTAGCTTTGCTGGAGCGTCCAGCTGCTCAGATCCTTGGTCACCCAGACCTTGTAGTTTCTACCCGCTACGGTCTGGATCGGCATGGTATAGACCGAGCCATTGTGCGTGCCTGTCGGCTGGAGCTTGGATGAACGGTCGGTGGGATTCGTTCCAGCTACGTATTCCATCAGGTTGCTGGTGCCGTCGCCGTCGGCATCTGCCAGTGGGTTCAGCGTTTGGCCGGGGAAGTATTGATTCTCCCACTGGTCGGGAAGGCCATTGGTGTTCGCGTCTGTGTTTGTGGCGGCGTTTCCGGTGAAGAGCACCTGAATTAGACCGCTCTTGTTCTCATTGGTTCCTACGGCGGAATTCCCGGTGGCGAAGGGTGAGCCAATAGAGGCATAATTGGTCATGCTACCGACAGCCGCACTGCCGCCGCCGGAGTCGATATCGGCCACGGCCGGAATAGCTGCAGCAAAGAAACAGATATAGCCGTAATTCATTCGCTAGAAATGCCTAGTCATCTGTTTTTGGTCAATGATAATAGCAATTAGTCTGAAATTCACACCAAAAACACCCTCTCCGATCTCCCGGAGAGGGTGACGAAGAGCTTGGTGGCGCTCAACTAGCATCATCTACGTCTCAGGCTCCAAAGCGCTGCTTCAGCTCGCTGGATTGCTGCGCGAACTTGGTAGAATTGCTACTTCGAAGGCGTTCGAGATTGGAGAGCTTCCAGCGAAGCGCCGGCATTTCCGCAAGATGCGGGCAGGATATGAGCGACCAGTCGGGTTGCGCTTCAGCGAGGCTCATCAGGAATGATCGGTGGTTGCCACTCATTCTAGTGGGAATCTCGGTAAAGAGTCGTCTGCGGGTTTCCAGCAGGATTTCGAGCGGCACCGGGTCCTTCGTCATGCCGACGAACTCGTTCGCGTGGGATGACGTGATGTCGACCTCGTTCGCGAACAGGACTTCATGGATCGGTCGGTTGTGGCCAGCGAGGTAGCAAACGAAGCACTCGATGATTCCATCGGTAAGCCCGTCCTCTTCGTAGAGCTTGAGGATGTCGAAGATGTCGCGGGGATGCTGCCGATCCATGGCTGCCACCAGTTTGCTGCCGTAGATTTCATCCGGATGAAGAAGCGGGATTTCGATATCGGTGAAAAAGGTGTCCTGAGCTTCAGCCGTCAGCGGTCGAAACTCGACTGGCAGGATGGTTCCGCGGAAGACGTGATTAACCTCCACCTTGATGCGGGTGCGGTTCCTCTCGATGAAGAGCTTCAACTCGTCGCCACCCTGACCCGTTGCCGCATTGCAGGTCATTCCAAGTTCATTGAGATCGGCTCGGATCAATTCGAGATGACTGGAAATCATCCGCATGGCATCGTCACGGCCTGGTCGGTGATCGGCAAAGACCAAATCAAGGTCCACCGACAGGCGTGGCATTTCCCGCAGAAAAAGGTTGATCGCCGTGCCGCCCTTCAAGGCGAATCCGGGCTGCCGGAAAATGGATGGCGCTATGGCAAGCAGCAGCCTGACGGCATCGAGGTAGGCTCGGTTCATTCGGGGTTCAGGATGAGGGTATTGCCGTTCTTGAGCCGGCCGATCCAACGACCCGATCCCATGCGCTCCGAAGCAGCTTCCCTGGCGTGACCAGCCCAGGGAAGATCGAGCTCCCTCGCCCATGCCACGCAAAGACGGACCGCCTTGACCATGCGGCAATGGGACAGCAGCAGTCTGAGTTGTAGGGAGCGAAGTTGCCGCACACTCTCCATGATGGCACGCGCCTCCTCCAGTTCCTGATAGACACCTACTTCGCTTAGCATTTCTAACAATGCGCGTTCCGGGCTGGAAACCCAGGGGCCGTTTGGGAATTCCGACATCGGAGTGATGCCAGTGCCAGCGGGAAGATCATCATCGAACAGCTTGGATGAGCTGTATCGTGCCGGGAAGCGGTCTTGAAACCAACTTGGCAGGTCGATCCGGTGGTCTCCCCAGAGGATGGTCGTCTCCTTGATGGCGACGTTGTGTCTGAAGCCGTGCCACGCCAACGCGGTTTTGGCTGCCACATGGAGGCCTGGAACTCTTGGCTCCATGAACGCGAGGGTTTCGTTGCGTTGCAGTTCATCCCCGGCAAACATGAAAACTCCCCGCCCGAGTTTTTCCAGCCAGCCGGCTTTCACATACTCGTGCGCGAGCGCCGCCGAAATGCCCAGACCGGCCAGTGTCGCCGTGTCGAGGGGAGCACCTCGCGGCAGTGTGGTTTGCAGGGTTTTGATTCGATTTGCCTCCATAGATCAAGTCAGGCTTGAACAATGGCGCAGATTCAAAACAGACGCAACACCGATGTTTGAGATTTGTAATATAGATCAAGCCTAGCTTGATGAATGCCGCAAATTTCAAACAAAACACCGCCCTGTCCGCCTCGGCGAATACCCTATCAAAACCACCCCAAAGCACCCAAATCAACCAAGGCACCGGGTATCATTCTACCTGGCGCGATGGGAGTCTTTCCATCAGCTCCGCTCGGGAATCTGGCAGACTGCCCAAGGCATCGCGCAGTGACGCCTCCGGCTGTCCATGGTGGTGGAGCACACCGAGAATCCGCGCCATTTCTCGCTCAAAGTGACGGAGTACCCGCAATTCGGGTGGCGACTGGTCGAGGTGATCGAGCGCGCGCCTGAGCAAGTCGTAGAGCTCGGGTTCGGCGTGGTTCGGCTCGACGGCGCGTTCGAGCAGTTGGCAAAAATAGGCGGCAAGTAGGGTCGATGTGTAGTCTCGGCGGAGGCCTTCCCGCCAGTCGCGGATCACCACCTCGCGCAAGGCATGCCATTCTCCGCCCGGCTTGGAGCGGCCAAGGGTGATCTCGCCACCAAAAAATAAGTCGAGTTTTCCCGCAAACTGGCTTTTCGGCCGCTTGGCTCCTTTTGCCACGGACTTCAGCAAGCCGAATTCGGCCGTGAACCAATGAACGATCAGGCTGGTCTCGGTCAGACGGGTCAGGCGGGTGACAATGGCTTCCGTGGATTCCAAGGGCGTTCTTGCTCAGTTGTCGCGGGGAAAACCCCAGCGCGATGCTCAATGCCGCAGTCGGCTACTTGCGTGGAATGGTCAGAGACCGGCCGGCGCGGATGGCGGTGCCCGAAATTCCGTTGGCGCTCTTGAGTGCGGCAACCGAGCAGCCCATCCGGCTTGCAATTGAGGACAAGGAGTCACCTTGCTTGATCACGTAGCGGGTGGATTTCGTCGGCGACTTCGCGGGGGATGCTTTGGCGGTGGTCGATTTTCCCGTGGTCTTGGCGGATGATTTTTCCGCAGTCTTGGTGGCAGACTTTACCGAAGATTTAGCGGCAGCAGCCTTGGCGAGCTCGACTTTGGGTTTCGCTCCTGAGGACTTGCTGCGTGCGAAGAGGGTGCTCGGGTAGAGCGGGATCGAATTTTGCGGCGGCTGCTCGCTTTTGGCGATCTTCGGGATTTCATCCGTTCCCAGTTCGTGCGGCGAGCGAGCCCCGCCGCTTTTCCGCCACTTGGAGGGATTGTCCGCCCAAGCCTCGACGTAATTGCCATTTTCATCGAAGGGGCCGGTGCCTGCTTGTTGAGAGCCGGTGGTGCCGAATCCGGGTCCGCCGCCGAAATTGGTACAGCTTGCGAGGGCCATCACCAAGGCGCAGGAGGCGGAAATCCAAATGACAGGTTTCATGTGCGAATGATGATGATCCGCAGGGGTTTGGCAAACCTTGATCCGCGGCCAACGCATTTTTTGCTTTTTCGGGTTGCCACGGGCGCAAATCCTTCCTAGGTTCCGCCCCCCGCGAGTTTTAACCTCATTCCGAGATGTCCAAGCACAATAGCCTCAAGTCCAATGCCACCGTCGGCGGCACCCGTTCCGTTCTCAAGCGCTTCGAACGCGTCAAGCTGCTCAAAGAGCGCGGCGAATGGAAGGCTGGCCGCTCCCCTGTGGGCCTGCCGAAAACCAAGCACGAGGGTTAATCCTCTGGCTCCGACCACTCTTTCATCCGCGCGCGGTTCCTTTGGGCCGCGCGCCTTTTGTATTTATTCCCATGGCAAGTAACGACGGCACCCGCCTCAACAAATACCTCGCTTCCTGCGCGGTGGGGTCTCGCCGAGCTTGCGACGAACTCATCAAAGCGGGCCGAGTCGAGGTGAATGGCAGCCCTTGCCTAAACATGGGAACTCGGATCTCGCACGGCGACCACGTGAAGGTCGATGGCAAACGCGTCGCCCCGCGCGAGGTCATGATCGTCGCTTTTCACAAGCCGCGAGGGTACGTCTGCACTCGGGAGGATGAACTCGGACGCGAGACCATTTACTCGCTCCTTCCCGCGTCGCTGCACGCGCTTCACCACGTGGGGCGCCTCGACCGGGACTCGGAGGGCTTGCTGATTCTCACCAATGATGGCGACCTTTCGCAGCAGCTGATGCACCCATCGAAGTCGGTCGAGAAGGAATATTTGGTCACCTCGAACCAAGCGTTCGAAAATGCTCACCTCGACCAATTTCTTGAGGGAATTTTCACGACCGAAGGGAGGCTGAAAGCCAAGGCGATCGAGCGGCTTTCACCCCGCCGCCTCAAGGTGGTTCTCGATCATGGGGCAAAGCGCCAAATCCGCGTGATGTTCGAATCTCTCGGTTACCAAGTGACCAAGCTGCTCCGCGTGCGGATCGGCGCGTTGTGGCTGGGCGATCTCGAGCCCGGCGCATGGGCAACCTTGAATGCCGTGGAGACGCAAATGCTTCTTGGCAGCACCAAACCGGTCAAAAAACGCGACGCCACCACCACCCGTAAAAACCACCACGATTGAATTCTCGGGCTTGCCGCTCATGAAATCGATCGCTAATCTGCGATTCCGCAATTGAATTTCCGACAATCGATGAGCTCCAAAAAGACCACTCCCACCCGCGCCTTGGACGCCGTCCACAAACCCTCCAAGGAGTTTTCTTCAAAGGCCCGCATCCCTTCGATGGCGGCGTACAAGAAACTCTACAAGGAATCGATCGAAAAGCCCGCCGTGTTTTGGGCGCGCGAAGCCAAGGAGCTCGTTTGGCAAAAACCTTGGTCGAAGGTGCTCAATTGGAAGGCTCCGAACGCGAAATGGTTCGAGGGCGGCAAACTCAACGTCTGTGAAAGCTGCGTCGACCGCCACGCCACGGGCCCGCGCAAAAATAAAGCCGCAATCATCTGGGAAGGTGAACCCGGCGACAAGCGAGTGATCACCTACGGCCAACTCCACAAAGACGTCTGCCGATTTGCCAATGTCCTCCAGAAAAATGGCGTCAAATCCAAGGACCGCGTGCTCATTTACATGCCGATGGTTCCCGAAGCCGCCGTCGCCATGCTCGCCTGCGCACGGATCGGCGCGGTACACAATGTGGTCTTCGGCGGGTTCGCCTCGGAGGCGATCATCGACCGATTGGAGGATTCCGGAGCCAGCGTGATCGTGACTGCCGACGGCGGCTGGCGCCGCGGCAAGGTGGTGCCATTGAAACCCGTGGTGGATGAAGCCCTCACCAAGTGCGGGCAAGTCAAACGCGTCATCGTCCTCAACCGATGCAACCATGAAGTGCAGATGCAACCCGACCGCGACGTCTGGTGGCACGACGAGGTCGCCAACGCATCTTCGAAGCACACCGCCAAGGGCTTCGACTCAGAACATCCGCTTTTCGTCCTCTACACCTCAGGGTCGACCGGAAAACCCAAGGGAATTCTTCACACGTCTGGCGGCTACCTGACGGGCACCTACTCGACCTGCAAATACATTTTCGACATGCGCGACGATGATGTTTACTGGTGCACCGCTGACGTCGGCTGGATCACCGGACACTCTTACATCGTCTATGGCCCACTTGCCAACGGGGTGACCCAAGTGATGTATGAGGGCGCGCCGAATGCCCCAGATTTCGGCCGATTCTGGAAAATCGTCGAGGAATACGGCGTCACGATTTTCTACACGGCTCCCACCGCCATCCGTGCCTTCATCAAGGCTGGCAATCATTTCCCTGCGGCCCACGATCTTTCTTCCCTCCGCCTGCTAGGCTCGGTGGGCGAACCCATCAACCCCGAAGCGTGGAACTGGTATCACGAACACATCGGCGGTGGCCGCTGCCCAATCGTGGACACTTGGTGGCAAACCGAAACCGGTTCCATCTTAATTTCCCCACTCCCAGGTGCCACCCCCTGCAAGCCAGGCACGGCAACCCTGCCGTTTTTCGGAATCGATGCCGCCATCCTCGACGATGCTGGCAACGAGGTCAAAGCCGGGCAAGACGGCCGCTTGGTCATCCGCAAACCATGGCCTTCGATGATCCGCTCGATCTACGGGGACAAGGAACGCTACAAGAAAACCTACTGGTCCGACTACCCCGGAATCTACACGGCGGGCGATGGCGCACGTCGCGATAAAGATGGCAACTTCTGGATCATCGGCCGCTTGGACGATGTCCTCAATGTCTCTGGTCACCGCCTAGGCACTGCGGAAATCGAGAGCGCCCTCGTCTCACACCCAGCCGTCGCAGAAGCCGCCGTCGTCGGTCGCCCCGATGAGATGAAAGGCCAAGCCGTCGCCGCCTTCGTCACTCTGAAATCCACGCACACCGAGTCCGACGCGCTGCTCATCGAGTTGAGAAATCACGTCGGCAAAGTGATCGGCGCCATCGCCAAACCCGACGATCTCCATTTTGCACCCGCACTCCCGAAAACGCGATCGGGCAAAATCATGCGTAGACTCTTGAAGGAACTGGTCTGCACGGGTAAGATTTCAGGAAATATCACCACGCTCGAGGACGTGAAGGTCATCGAAGCACTCCAGAGCAAACTCGCCAAATAAGCTTTTTGTCCAACCAATCAGCCAATGACTTCAACCCTTTATTTCATCGCACGCATCGCCCAAGGCTTCGGCTACTTCCGCAGAAACCAACGGATGGCAGAAGCTGCCAGCGAAATGCACCTTCTGCGCGAAGCGGAAGCACACCTCGGGTTTATCATTTGGGAAAGCGTTGGGGAAATCGACCAACTTGCGGTGGAGTACTGGAATCTCAGAAGACTCATCAAGGAAAAAGAGGTCGTCAAAAAACGCCTCGAATCAAGCAATGAACTGCTCGAGAAAACCCAAGCCATGCGGCTCGCCATTCTCAATAGCACTCCAGAAGCACAACAAGAGTTGCTAGAAGAACGCACTAGGCTCCTCGTCGAGCTCGAACAACTCGGGCGGCAGCGCGATGAAATCATCACCGAAGCACGCGAAATCCGTAGGTTTTTCGACGGCATGAAAATGAAAATCGAGGTGCTCACCCAAGATGGCCAAGAGAACCAAGAGTCAGCCGACAAGCAAGAGGGACTCACTCAAGCACAGGCGGGCCTCGAAGAGTCGAAAATCCGATTCGCCGAACTCAAGAAACGACGGATAGAAATTGGCCAACTCATCGAAGCAGGTGATGTCAAGATCGATGAGGTCGACCTGAAACTTGACAACCTCAAGAAAGACCGCCGAGACAACGCAGCGGAGTCATTCCAGGCAATCAGCGATGGCAATCGCGAGGTTTCCAGCCTCCGGGCAGAAATCGGGGTGTTGGAGACACAGATGCGGCAGCTTTACGCAGAAATCGGCCGTTATGTCAGCCGCAATGCCACCCATGTCCCGGCCTGCAACAAGGCCGCGGTTCCGCACCGGTCACTCGTCGACATCATGCGCGCGCTCCGCAGGTCGATCGCGTTGAATCACCGCCTCGCGGGCACTGCTTGAGTTGGCCTTCCGCGCCAGCCTTCGTCCTAACAGCCCGTATTTCGGCGCAAAGAAAAGGGAAAGCCCAAAGACGAGCGCCTGAATCAACACGATGCACGCCCCGGGCGACGCATCAAGATGGTAGCTCGCGAAAATCCCTCCAACGGTGGCACTGACGGCAGAGACCACCGCGATCCCTAACATTCGATCAAAGCGATCCGCCCAAAGATGAGCAATGCTTCCCGGTGTGATCAACATCGCCACCACGAGAATGACACCCACCGCTTGAAGCGACACCACAATGGCGAGCGAAATAAGCCCTAACAGAAAGTAGTTTAGAAATCGATCGGGCAACGCCATGACTCGCGCCTGACCGGGATCAAAGCAAATCAGCAGCAAGTCACGGCGGAAGACAAGCGTGGACCCCATGACCACACCACCCAAGACTGTGGTCTGCCACACCTGCGACCGAGTGACGCCCAAGATGTTTCCTAACAAAATATGGTCGAGGTGCATGTCCGACGGGGTCTTGCTAAAAAGCACCAGTCCAAACGCAAAAAGCCCCGTAAAAACCACACCCATCACGGTGTCTTCCTTGATGCGGCTGTTTCGTTTGATGAATCCCGTACCGACCGCGCAGAAGAGTCCCGCACCGAAGGCGCCCACCGCGAGCGGAATCCCCGCAATGTAGGCCAACACGATTCCCGGGAGCACCGCATGCGAAATGGCATCGCCCATCAATGACCAACCCTTGAGGATCAGGAAACACGATAGCAGCGCACACATCGCCGCAACCAGCATGCCGACCAACAATGCATCGCGCATGAATGGGTATTGCAAGGGTTCAAAAAACTCACTCATGGCTGGCTGGGGGTGGCCGCGAAGCGGATCCGGCGGCGAGATGCAATCATCCCATGCTTGGGCGCAAACAAAAAAGCTGCTAGAAAAACCAAGGTTTGCAGCGTGACAATGCAGCCACCCGTCGCGCCGTTGAAAAAGTAACTGGCATACGCGCCAGCCAAAGAGGTGCCCACACCCATGATCGCCGATAGCCAAAGCATTTTCCCAAAGCGATCGGTTAGAAGATAAGCGGTGGCCCCTGGAGTCACCAACATGGCCACCACCAGACACGCACCCACCGCCTGCAAGGCTGCCACCGCCATCGCAGACAACAAAGCCAGCAACACCACCTG